>NZ_JBHYJI010000009.1:0-209976 GCF_042740435.1 Streptomyces sp. NPDC059002
GCTCGGTGTTGTGTATACGAGCCGGGGCCTGGTGGGCGGGGCGGCGGCCGCGCTGGGCAGTGGGCCGAGCGCGGCCGTGGAGCTGCGGCCCGCGGTGGGGGCTGACGGGGCGCCGGTGGGGTGTCGTCGCCCCTCGGCGCCGCACTGGGGCGCCCCTGCTCAGGGCCTCACCTGGTGAGCTTCTCCCGGTGGGGCCTCACCGGGTGGGCTTGTCCCCGTGAGGCCTCACTTCGCGGGGGTCCGCCTCAGCAGCTCAGTGTGGCGTCGGCCCAGTCCGCGTGGTCCGAGTCGTTGCCGTCCCCGCCGTCCGTGACGACGAGGCGGACCACCTGCGCGCCGCTCACGTCGGCCGAAAGCTCCTGCGCGGGCATGGCGTTGGTGAGCACTCCGGTGGCCGCGGCCTTCCTGCCGTCGGCCCAGATCTCGAAGACGACCGTGCCCTTGAGGAGCTTCTCGTCGTCGAGGCCGACCTGCGCGGTGACCTTCTCGCAGGTCGCGCCCGCGTAGAACTCGACGGAGCTCAGGGCGTGCGTGCCGAGCCCCTTGGCGTACACCTTGCCGCCGATGGTGATCGGGTTGCCGTCGCCCCCGACGTTCTCGCCGTTGCTGGTGTTGCGTTCCACGGGGCCCCAGCCGTTGGTCGCGGAGATCCACGGCAGGTCACCCAGTGCCGAATTGCCCGCGGGCGGCGCGACGACCACGTTGGCCGTCAGCGGCAGGACGCTCTCGGCCCGGGTGCCCTGGGGCGAGCGGTAGGTGGCCTTGAGGGTGACGTCGTACTTGCCGGGGGCGGTGCCCGCGGGTGCGGTGACGGCCCAGGACGTGGCGAGCGTCTCGCCGGTGCGCAGCGACTGCGCGGTGGTCGGCGAGGTGGCCTTCAGGCGCCAGCCCGCCGGGCCGGTGAGCGAGGCCGACGCGTTCTTGGCGGACGTGCGGCCGAGGTTGGTGACCTTGGAGGTGAGCTTGGCCTCCTTGCCTGCTTCCACCAACGCGGCGCCGTCCGCGCCGAGTTCGACGGCCGGCGGGTTCTTCGCCCACTTGCCGTCGGCCGACACGCGCAGCAGTACGGTGCCGTGCGCGGGCACGGTCGCCGAGATGGCGCCCGCCGTGTTGTAGCTCTTGTGCTGCCACAGGTCGCGCAGCGTGTACCCGTCGGCGGCGGGCAGGCCGACGGCCTTGGCGGTCGTGGCGATGGACCGGGCGCCCGCGGTCTCGTTGAAGAGGGCGACGACGCGGCTGCCGTCCTTCATCTCCTTGGCGACGACCCAGCGTCCGTCCTGCGACGAGAGGACCTCGCCCTGCTTGCCCAGGGGGTCCTGGTCGACGGCGATGACTTCCTTGTTGCCGAGGATCTCGAAGGTCGCCGGGGTCGCCTTGCGCAGGTCGGAGCCGATGAGCAGCGGCGCGGCCATGATCGACCACATCGAGAAGTGCGTGCGGTACTCGATGTCGGTCATGCCGCCGTTGCCGACCTCGAGCATGTCGGGGTCGTTCCAGTGCCCGGGACCGGCGTACTTCGCGAGCGGCAGGTTCTGTTTCATGATCGACACCATCGAGCCCCAGCTGTCGCTGATGTCACCGGTGGTGCGCCACAGATGGCCGACGTCGGCGGCCCACTCCCAGGGCTTGTTCTCGCCCCATTCGCAGATGCTGTAGACGATGGGCCTGCCGACCGCGTCGGAGGCGGCCTTGAGCGCGTCGCGCATCGTGATGTAGCGCTGCTTGGCGTCGACGCCCTGGTTGTTGCAGTTGTCGTACTTGAGGTAGTCGACGCCCCACTCGGCGAACTGCTGGGCGTCGCTGCGCTCATGGCCGAGCGCGCCGGGGAAACCGGCGGGGTTGCAGGTCTTCGTGCCCGCGCTGGTGTAGATGCCGAGCTTCAGTCCCTTTGAGTGGACGTAGTCGGCAACTGCCTTGATTCCATTGGGGAATCGCTTGGGGTCGGGCACCAGCTTGCCATTCGCGTCGCGCTCGGGCAGCGCCCAGCAGTCGTCGAGATTGACGTACTGGTATCCGGCGTCCTTGAGTCCCCGCTCGACGAAGATGTCCGCGATCCCCTTGACCATCGCCTCGTTGAACTCGGCCCTGCAGTGGGTGGAGTTCCAGTTGTTGAAGCCCATGGGCGGGGTGAGGGCCTGGCCGTCGGGGAGCTTGATGCCTGGATCGGCGACGGCCCGGTCCGCCGTGTCGCGCGCGGGCGCGGGCGCGGATCCGGCGGAGGGTGCGGAGGGTGCGGCAGGGGCGGCGCCGACGGCGGACGCGGGGGCGGCGAGACCGGCGGCGCACAGGACTGCGGTGGCGAGCGATCCGACCACTCTTCGGCGGGTTGTGCGGGATGGGAGATGACGCATCGTTACGTTCCTCCGTACTCGCGAAAGATGGGGGGTTTGCGGGTCCGTGTCATGCGTGCGCGCTTACGGTAGGGCGTGTTGGAGTCTGTTGGAAGGGGAGCGGTAACGGTTCGGCTGCCTGGCGCCAAAACCCTTGACTGCCGTGCCACTTGGGAGTGAGATCCAACCCTCGCGTTCGGTTGTGTTCGGTTGCACCCCGAGGAGGGGGACATGGCACAGTCATCGTTCAGCGGTCCCGTCGCGCCCCGGAGCGTGGCAGAAGATCGGATGTCCCGGCGAAATGTCCTCCGTGGTGCGGCCGTCGGAGTCGGGGCCGTCACGCTTCCGGCTCTGCTCAGCGCCTGTGGGGAGGGCCCCGGCAGCAAGAAGAACGAAGTGACGATGGGCTCCAACTCCTCGGACGCGGTGCCCAAGAAGGCGTTCCAGGACGCCTTCGACGCGTACAAGAAGAAGACCGGCAAGACCGTCAATGTGCACACCACAGAGCACAACGAATTCCAGCAGAACATCACGCGCTATCTGCGGGCGGCACCGGACGACGTCTTCATGTGGTTCGCCGGCTACCGCATGCAGTACTTCGCGGAGAAGGGCCTGCTGGTCGACATCAGTGATGTGTGGAAGGGCTTCAGTGGATTCTCCAAGGCGCTGAAGGATCAGTCCACGCACGAGGGCAAGCAGTACTTCGTGCCGTACTACTACTATCCATGGGCCGTCTTCCACCGCAAGAGTCTCTTCGCGAAACAGGGGTACGAACAGGCCAGGACCTGGGACGAGTTCATCGCGCTCGCCAAGAAGATGCACAAGGACGGGATTCCGGTCGCCTTCTGCGACAAGGACGGCTGGCCCGCGATGGGCACCTTCGACTACATCAACATGCGCCTGAATGGATACGACTTCCACAAGGCCCTGATGGCGGGCGAGGAAGCCTGGACGGACAACAAGGTCAAGAAGGTCTTCGACCTGTGGCGCGAACTCATGCCGTACTACCAGAAGGGCGCGCTCGGCCGTACCTGGGAGGAGGCGGGGCAGGGGCTGCAGAAGCGCAGGACGGGCATGGCCGTCTTCGGAATGCCGCACCCGGGCCAGCAGTTCCCGGCCGACGAGCGGGACGACATCGACTTCTTCGCCTTCCCCGAGATCGATCCGGCGTACGGGCAGGACGCGGTGGAGGCGCCGATCGACGGGTTCCTGATCGCCAAGAAGGCCAAGAACGTCGACGCCGGGAAAGACCTCCTGAAATGGCTGGGAACGGCCGAGGCCGAGGACATCTATCTGGCCGGCGACCCGAACAACGTCGCGGTCAACGACAAGGCCGACACCTCCAAGTACAGCGCCCTGCAGAAGAAGTCCGCCGAACTGGTCTCGGGCGCCCAGCAGATCTCGCAGTTCCTCGACCGCGACACCCGGCCCGACTTCGCGCAGACCGTCATGATCAAGGCGTTGCAGGACTTCATCGACGACCCCCATGACGTCGACGGACTCGTCAACCGCATCGAGCGGCAGAAGAAGGACATCTTCGCGCAGGCCGTCGGCTGACCATGAGGGGAACGCGTTCCGTGCCGTCGAAAACCGCCGGACGCGCCGGACGACGGGGCCCGCGCCGCTTCACGCGCCGCGACACCGTCGTCCTCGGCGTACTCCTGGGAATTCCCGTCCTCATCGAAGCCGTCATCGTGTGGGGCCCGACGCTGGCCTCCATCGGCCTGTCCTTCACCTCGTGGGACGGCATCGGCGACATCCGGTGGGTGGGCGGGAAGAACTACGAAAGTCTCGTCGACAACTATCCGGCGTTCTGGCCCGCCGTCCGCCACAACCTTCTCTGGATCGCCTTTCTCGGCCTCGTGGCCACGCCGTTCGGACTGCTGCTCGCGGTCCTCATCGACCGTGGCGTACGGTTCAGCCGCTTCTACCAGTCCGTGCTCTATATGCCGGTGGTGCTCTCGCTCGCCGTCGTCGGCTTCATGGCCCAACTCCTCCTCGGCACGGACCAGGGCGTGATCAATACGGCCCTGGGCAATGAGAGCGACCCCATCGACTGGCTCGGCAATTCCGACCTCAACATCTGGATGATGATGATCGCCGCGAGCTGGCGGCACACCGGATACGTGATGATCCTCTATCTGGCCGGGCTCAAATCGGTCGATCCGGCCCTCAAGGAAGCGGCCGCGATCGACGGGGCGAACACCCGCCAGACGTTCTTCCGCGTCGTCTTCCCGACGCTGCGTCCCGTCAATGTCATCGTCGGCGTGATCACGGTCATTGAAGCGCTGCGCGCCTTCGACATCGTGTACGCGGTGAACAAGGGCCGCAATGGCCTTGAACTGCTCTCCGTACTCATCACCGACAACATCATCGGCGAGGCGAGCCGCATCGGATTCGGCTCCGCCATCGCGGTCGTCCTGCTCACCGTCTCCCTGGGATTCATCGTGACGTTCCTGGTCCAAGAGCTGCGAGGTGCGCGCGACCGATGACCGCAGACCTGCGTCCCGCCCTTCCCGACGGCACGACCACCCGGCCTGCCGCGCCGCCGCGCGCCGAACGCCCGCGCCGCCGCGGCCGGTTCGGCGTCCCCCTCTTCCTGGCCGCGGTCTCCCTGGCCTTCCTCGCGCCGCTGCTGCTCGCGGTCTACGCCTCACTGCGTCCGTACGAGGAGACGGCCCAGCACGGCTACTTCTCCTGGCCCGAGCACCTCTCCTTCGACTACTACCGCCAGGCCTACACCGAATCCGGCATGGGCAAGTACTTCACCAATACGCTGCTGATCGCCGTGCCCGCGGTCCTCGTGACGCTCTTCCTCGCGTCCTTCGTGGCCTTCGCCGTCGCACGGATCCACATCCGCGGCGGAATGCTCCTGCTGATGCTCTTCACCGCGGGAAACCTGCTGCCCCCGCAGGTCCTCGTCACCCCCCTCTACGCGCTGTTCCTGAAAATCCCGCTGCCCTGGTGGATGTCCGACTCGCTCACCCTCTACGACTCGTTCTGGGCCCTCATCCTCGTCAACGTCGGCTTCCAGATCGGCTTCTGCGTCTTCGTCCTCGCCAACTTCATGCGCACGCTCCCCAAGGAAATCCTGGAGGCGGCGATCGTGGACGGCGCGGGCGTGTGGACCCAGTTCTGGCGTGTCACCCTCCCGCTGTGCCGCCCCGCCCTCGCCGCCCTCGCGACCCTCGAATTCACCTGGATCTACAACGACTTCCTCTGGGCCCTCATCTTCATCTCCAACCCCGACAAGCTCCCGATCACCTCGTCCCTGAACAACCTCCGCGGCCAGTTCTTCACCGACTACAACTTGCTGGCCGCGGGCTCGGTCCTGGTCGCCCTCCCCACGGTCCTCGTCTTCCTCCTCCTCCAGCGGCACTTCATCGCGGGGCTCACCTTGGGGTCGAGCAAGGGGTAGCAGGCGGCCGCGTCACCGGGTCCTGCCATCTGCGGGCCGCGGTGGCGGAGGGCAGTTCGGCGAAGCGCTCGCGGTACTCCCCGGCGAAGCGGCCGAGGTGCGAGACGCCCCACCGGTAGGCGATCATGCCGACGGGGTCGGCGGAGGCGAGGATGTCCGCACGGATCCGGTCGAGCCGCAGGCTGCGTACGTACGACATGGGGGAGAGGCCGAGCCGGGTGCGGAAGGCGGAGCTGAGGGTGCGCGGGCTGCAGCCCGCGGCGTCGGCGATGCCGCCGAGGCTGAGGTGCTCGGCGAGGTTCGTCTCGATGAACGCGAGGGCCGCCCGCAGGGAGCGCGGATGGCCGGGACGCGGACCGTCGTGCAACGCGTCGGTGTGCGAGTGCGGTTGGGCCAGGAGCAGGGCGGTGACGAGGCAGCGCAGCTGGCTGCGCTGCAGCTCCGGGCGTTGGAACAGGGGGTCTTCCGAGTCCAGTTGTTCGAGGAGGGACCGGACGAGGAGCCGTACCGCGCGGCCCTTGGGCCTGGCCAGGTCGAGGGCGAAGTCGAAGCGCACGGTGGACACCGGCGGATGCCCGGTCAGCGCGGCGAATTCCTGGTCGACCAGGGCGGCGTCGATCCGCAGGCCGAGGAACCGTGCCGTCGGGCCGCGCAGCGGCCGCAGTTCCTGGGTGTCTCCGGGGTTGGCGACTCCCGCCGTCGCCTCGTCGAGCGTCGCCCGCAGACCGCCGCACGAGGCCGAAACGGTCCCGGAGACACCGATGTTGACGAAGTACGAGCCGCGGTGACGGCCCTCGGCCGAGGCGACGCGCACGCCGAGTGGTGAGATGAAGTAGCCCACCGCGAAGTCGTGTGCGGCGACGCCGCGCAGTTCGTGGTCGCCGTCGCACAGCTCGCCCAGGGGCGATGTGGCGATCGAGCCGCCGAACAGACGGGTGGCGGCGTTGAGCAGGTCGGCGGGGTTCCGGGACCTGGTGATGAGGTGGTTGCGCAGCGGCGTCGGCACGGTGGTGGGGTCACCTCTCTGGGGGCCATGGTCGGCGATGGACCGGGCTGTCCCTCCGTCGCGCGAACGGCAGGTCACCCGGCCGCACTTCATGCCGGAGGATCACGCGGGCCCGGCCATGAGCCGGTGGCAGGAATCGGTCAGCCGGTGCGCCTCGTGGTGGCGCTGCGCCTGCTCAAGTCCTGCGATCGTCACGGAGGTCTCCACGAGCGTCCGGCACCGCTGGGCGCGTCGGCCGACGAACGCCCGGAGTCCCACGCCGACCGCCTCGTGCCGCCCGACTTCCTGGGCCAGGACGAGCCCGTCCTCGATGGCCAGGGCGGCACCGCTGGCCATCTGCGGTGCGGGCGCGTGAGCGGCGTCCCCGATGACCACGCCGCTGCCGCGGTTCCAGGCGCCCGCCAGGAACGCCGTGAGGACCGGGCGGCGCACCACCGATTCCGACGCGGCCACCAGGGAGCGGAGTTCCGCCACCCGGCCGGGGAAGGTCGCCAACAACTGCCGCAGGCGCGAGGCGAGTTCGGCATCGGGCAGGAGGCTCCGCTCCACACCGTTCTCCGTGAGGAACACGTACGCCTGCCGGTCGGAGAGAGGCACGAGGCCGACGGTGTCGGCCTTCCCGGCGAACTGATGGATCCCGGTGGCCCACGACGGGCGGGGCACCAGGGCCCGCCAGACCATCTGCCCGTGATAGTCGAGCGAGGTCTCAAGTCCGAGCTGGCCGCGCGCCGATGAGCGGATCCCGTCCGCGCCCACCAGCAGTGCGACCCTGCGGACCGTCCCGTCCGACAGCCGTACGCGGACCAGCTCCCCCTCCTGATCCGCCGCGGCGACGGTCACCCCGTGGCGTATCTCCACACCGCACCGCGCGGCCTCCGCGTACAGGATGCGGTGCAGTACGGGGCGTGCGATACCGACCATCGCGGGCCGCCGCGCACCGATCAGGCGCGGCAACTGGGCCTCGCCCGTGGGCTTTCCGGTCACGTCCATGTGCGTGACCGTGCTCATTCCGTAGCCCTCGGCCAGACACGCGTCCGCGAGCCCCAGCTCGTCCAGCGCGCGCAGCGAAGGACCGGTGAGGCACAACCCCCAGCCGGACGGCGCCTCCCGCGGGCCGACCTCGGCGATCTCAACCTGCCATCCGGCCCGTGCCAGCGCGGTGGCCGCGGTCAGACCGGCCACTCCCGCACCCACGATCACGGCCGACCGCACACCGCGACTTCTGTCCATGTACGCCTCCAGAGCGCCGACTTCCTGGAAACCGTAGGGCGCGTCGGTGTTCCGCCGTATCCGCATCGGGCGGCGGCCTATCCGCCGTCGGCAAGCGGGGTCAGGCGACGTCCCAGGCCGCCTCGACCATCTGGAAGATCTCGGCCACGGCGGCCTCGGGATCGGCCGAGTCACGGGCCAGCGCGAAGGCGTCGATCACGAACCGCGCGATCGTCCGGCAGGCCGTCGGGCTCTGCGTCAGGCCGGGGTCGGCGACGAGGGCCGCGGCGAGCGACTCCGCGTGGCGCAGCCGTATCGACTCCTCGTACTCCCGCAGGGCGCGTGAGCCGTCGATCATGCGGTAGATCGGGGCGGCGCCGTCCGCCGTGCAGTGCAGGACCATGGCCAGGATCTCGCGGCGCAGCGCGGGGATCAGCGGCTCGTCCGGCGCCCGGTCGGTGACCGCCTGCGTGAGGCGCCGCTCGAAGTCGCCGTCCTGCTCGAACACCAGGGCCTCTTTCGAGGCGAAGTGGGAGAAGAGCGTGGTGACGGCCACGTCGGCCTCGGCGGCCACGTCACGGATGCCCACCTCGTCGTACCCGCGTTCAAGGAAGAGCCGCAGGGCGGTGTCGGCGATCTTCTGGCGGGTCGCGGCCTTCTTGCGCTCGCGGCGTCCGGTCGTCGGCACGGTCATGCCCTGACGCTATCAGCTGCATAGCTGTAACAGTTCCAAAACACTAACGGTTAGTGTTACGGTCGGCGGCATGAAGAGAGTGAGCTTCGCCGAGTTCGGCGGTCCCGACGTCCTGCACCTCGAAGACGCCGAAGAGCCCCATGCGGGCCCCGGCCAGATACGCGTCGCCGTGCGGGCGGCGGGCGTGAACCCCGTCGACTGGCGGATCCGTGAAGGCCAGTTCCAGCAGGTCCGCCCGATCGAGCTGCCCGCCGGAGTCGGGCAGGACGCCGCCGGGGTGGTGGACGAGGTCGGCGCGGGCGTCGAAGGAATCGCCGTCGGCGACCGCGTGTTCGGGCGGGGATCGAGCACGTACGCCGAGTTCGCCGTGCTCGCGGCCTGGGCGCGGATGCCCGCGAGCCTGACCTTCGAAGAGGCGGCCGGCTACCCCTCCGTGGTGGAGACCGCGCTGCGCGTCATCCGCCAGGCCGACGTGCGGCCCGGGCAGACGCTGCTGGTCAGCGGGGCGTCCGGGGGCGTGGGTTCGGCGGTCCTGCAGATCGCCCGCGACCGCGGCATCACGGTGATCGGTACGGCAGGGGCCGCCAACCAGGACTACCTGCGGAGCCTGGGCGCCCTCGCCACGACGTACGGCGATGGCTGGGTCGAGCGCGTGCGGCAGCTCGGCGAGGTCGACGCGGCGCTCGACCTCGCCGGATCGGGCGTGATCCGCGAACTCCTCGCACTGACCGGGGACCCACGGAAGGTGATCTCCATCGCCGACCTCGGCGCGCCGGACCTCGGCGCCCGGTTCTCCGGCGTGACCGGGAACGTGCCGCAAGCCCTCGCCGATGCCGTCGACCGCATCTCGCGGGGCAGGCTCCACGTCCCGGTCGAGAAGTCGTACGCGCTCGCGGAGGCCGCGGCGGCGCACATCGACAGCCGTGCCGGTCATACGCGCGGGCGCCGGGTCGTGGTCGTCTGAGCCGCGTCCCGCCCGGTCGCGCGCACCGGCGAGCCGCCTCCCTTCCAGCGATCCTGCCGGGCCCGCCCGGCAGATGTGCGACACGCAAGGAGCCCCATGCCCACACCTGTCACGGTCATCGGCGCCGGACTCGGCGGACTCGTCCTGGCCCGCGTCCTGCACCTGCACGGCATCCCGGTCACGGTCCACGAGGCGGAGCCTTCCCCGGCCGCGCGGGCGCAGGGCGGGATGCTCGACATCCACGGCCACAACGGCCAACTCGCCCTCGCGTCAGCCGGTTTGACGGATGAGTTCCGTGGCCTCGTCCTGGCGGGCCGCCAAGCGATACGCGTCCTCGGCCGGGACGGAACCGTCCTGTTCGAGAAGGCCGACGACGGCACGGGCGAAAGCCCCGAGGTGCAGCGCGGCGACCTGCGGCGGATGCTGCTCGACGCACTCCCCGACGGCACCGTCCGGTGGGGCCGCAAGGCCACCGGCGTCCGCCCCCTCACCGAAGGCCGCCACGAGGTGACCTTCGCCGACGGCGCCACCGTCGTCACGAGCCTCCTCGTCGGCGCGGACGGCGCGTGGTCACGGGTCCGACCGCTGCTCTCCGACGCCGCACCCGCATACGTCGGCCGGTCCTTCGTCGAGACCTCCCTGCACGACGCCGACATCCGCCACCCGGCCACCGCGAAAGCGGTCGGCGGCGGCACGCTCGTCGCGCTCGACCCGGAAGGGAACGGGACATGGCTCGTGGCCCACCGGGAGAAGGGCGGAACCCTGCACGCCTACATCACCCTGACCAAACCGCAGGAGTGGTTCACCAGCATCGATTTCACCAACGCCGAGGCGGCCGCCGCACGGATCGCGGCGGAGTACGACGGCTGGGCACCGGAGCTCACCGCCCTGATCACCGGGGGCCGCACCGCGCCGGTCCTGCGCCCCCTGCACGCCCTGCCGGTCGGGCACCGCTGGGACCGGGTGCCGGGCGTGACCCTGCTCGGCGACGCCGCCCACCTCGCGACGCCCAACGGCGAGGGCGCCAACCTGGCGATGCTCGACGGCGCCGAACTCGGCAAGGCGCTCGCCGCGCACCCCGACGACATGGAGACGGCCCTCACCGCGTACGAGCGAGAGCTGTTCCCCCGAGGCACCGCGGCGGCCTCCGCGGTCGCCCGCCATCCCACGCCCCAGGAGATGCTCAGCTTCTTCACCGGCTGACTCTTCCGTGCCGCAGCCGGGTGTGTGCGCTCCGTGTGGCGCGAGCACACCCGGCGGGGGTGTTGGAAATGATGGCGCGCATGAACGATCCCCAGCACACCGGCGAGCCCGGCGCGCATGCCCCGTCGCGACGGCTCGTGCCGATGACCGGCCGTGACCCGGAAGAACACGGCAGGGTCTCCTCACCACTGGAACTGCTCTTCGACCTGACCTTCGTGGTCGCGGTCGGCACGGCGGCGTCCCAGTTCGCCGAGATGGTCGCCGAGGGGCACGCGGGGCAGGCCGTCATCGCGTTCGTCCTGGCGATGTTCGCGATCAGCGTCGCCTGGATCAGCTTCAGCTGGTTCGCCTCCGCCTTCGCCACCGACGACTGGCTCTACCGGGCCCTGACGATGGTGCAGATGATCGGCGTCGTCGTGTTCTCGCTCGGCCTGCCCGCGATGTTCCACTCCATCGACGAGGGCGGCCACCTGGAACTGCGCGCCATGGTCATCGGCTATGTCGTGATGCGGATCGCGATGGTGCTCCAGTGGTGGCGCGCCGCCCGGGAGTCCCCGCCGTTCCACGACGTCGGCATGGCCAACATCCGCTGGACCGTGATCGCCCAGGCCGGGTGGATCGTCGTGGCCTTCACCAAGCTGCCGACCGCCGCCGTCTTCGTGGCGTTCGGCGTCCTCGGCGCCCTCGAACTCGTCCTGCCGGTGCTCACCCAGGGCTCCGCCGGCGGCACGCCCTGGCACCCGCACCACGTCGCCGAACGGTACGGACTCTTCGCGATCATCACGCTCGGCGAGGGCGTCGTCGGCACCGTCGCCTCCTCCGGCGACCTCCTGGGCGGCGGCGACGGCACGCACTGGACCTGGAACGCGATCGCCGTCGTCATCGCCGGGGTGGGCCTGACCTTCGGCATGTGGTGGACGTACTTCATGACGCCGTTCGGCGACATCCTGGTGCACCGCCGCGGCCGCGGATACCTCTTCGGATACGGCCACATCCCCCTGTTCATCGGCATCGCCGGAGCCGGTGCGGGCCTGCACGTCGCGGGCCTGTACATGGAGCACCACGCCAAGATCTCCGGCACGGCCGTCGTCCTCGCACTGGCCCTCCCGGTCGGCCTCTACCTCCTCATGGTCTACCTGCTGCACACCCTCCTGCTCTCCGCCACCGACCGCTTCCACCTCCTCCTGCTCTCCCTCACCCTCGCCGTCCTGCTCACCGCGACCCTCCTGGCCGCCACCGGCGCGACCATCTCGGTGTGCCTGCTCGTGGTCATGCTCGCGCCCTTCATCACGGTGATCGGCTACGAGACGGTTGGCCACCGGCACCAACAGCGCATGCTGGAGGAGTTCGGCACGGGGTAGCCCGGCCCCGCCGCCGTTTCGGGCCCGGCCGAAACCCCTGGAGGGGCCCACACTCCGCGGCACACCATTGATCCCCGCGTCCCAAGTGGGGCGCCAGAGCGGCCACTTGGGGCGCGGCCTTCGTTCGCCCCTCGCATGGTGCGCCGCCGCCCTCATCGCGGGCGGCATCCTCGCGCTCGGCATGCCACCGGCGGCAGCCTCGGAACACGACGGCGCGCCCACCAGCGGCTGAACCGGCCGCGTGAGCAGCACGGTTCAGCCGGGTGGGCCCACGGCGAGAACGGGCGGGCAGGGTCTATCTGCGGCGCACGGGCAGGAGTTGGGCGAAGGCGCGTAAGACCGTCGCACGTTGTTCTGGGGCGGTGCCCCGGACCGCGATGGTGAGGGCGGCCAGGAACGTCACGGCGATCACGATGACGGCCGCGAGCAGGATCTGGGGTGTTCCGGCGGCGAATTGAACGAGGATGGTGGTCATGGGATTCCTCCGTCGGCAGGCCAGAATGATGGGCGGCGGGATGCGGGGCTCCGGAGAACCGGAGAGCCGCATGGCCGACGGAGACGCGTCTGGCGTTGAACGGAGCCGAGGCGAACGGCAAGGAAGTGCCGGGGAGTTCGGTCTCCGTGAGGAAGAGCAGGCTGCGTCTGGCGTCGGCCCGGTCGGCCGGGATCAGCGCCCGTGCGAGTAGGCGCACATGCGCCGGAGCTTCGCAGCCATGTCCATCACTCCCTGCGGTCGGACCCCATGACGGATCCGGGCGGCACCGTGTCGTACCGCGTGCTCCCACCATGCCCTGTCGCCCGCTCCATGCGCCAGGGGTAACTCCCGTTTGTGACTGGGGTGTTGCTCACAGGATTGTGGTCGAGGGCCGGTGCCGGAGTGCTGTGCGCGGCTGCCGGTTGCCGGTCGCCGCGGGAGGGCAGGTCGCGTGCGTGTCTTCGCGTACGAGCGCGTGATGGCACGCACTCGTACGCGAAGACGTACACAAGTAGCCGGACGTCACAGGGGAGTTGACCCCGTCACGAAACTCCCACCCCCACCCTGATCCGATGCGCCACGAAGATCCCGGCCGCCGCCAGCGCCCCGGTCAGGGCGAAGGTGGCCGTCAGTGCGGTGGAGACCGATGAGCCGTGGGCGGTGGAGAAGGCGACCGCCGCGCCGCCGAGGCCGCTGAGGACCGCCACCGCCAGGGTCTGCGCCAGCTGCATCGCGCCGCTCGCCTCGCCCTGCCGGTCGGTGGGGGCCTGTTCCATGGTGTCGGTGGTCGCGGCGTTGAAGGCGACACCCATGCCCGCGCCGCCGATCGCCCAGCCCGCCACGGCGGTGAGGCTCGGCGTCGCGTCAACCAGGATGCCGAGGGCCATCACGGCGATGCCGGCGAGCAGGACCGCGAATCCCGCCGCGATCGGCACCGCGCGGGAGCGCCCGCTCCAGCGGCTGTCGGCCCTGCCCTGCCAGGCCGCGCCCGCCACCCAGGTGATCGCGCCCGCGGAGAGCCCGAGTCCGGCCTGCGTGGCGCTCAGCTCGCGGAGCTTGACCAGGCCCAGGGGCAGGAACGCCTCGCTTCCGAAGTACGCGCCGCACAGCAGGAATCGCAGCACCACACCCGTGGGCACCCCGCGGCGCACCGTGAGGGTGCCGGACGGTGTGACCGAGCGCAGCGCGATGACCGCGACGACGGCGCCGACCGCGGCCAGCGGGATCAGCAGGGCGATATTGCGGAGTTCGAGCCCGGCGAGGAAGACGCCGGTGCCCGCGGCGAGGAGCACGCTGCGCGCGATGGGGGTGGCCCACCAGGAGCTGCTTTCCGTGACGGGGGCCCGGTCGGGTGCGCCGAGGCGGCGCAGCGGGGGCAGGGCGAGTACGGCCGCCAGCGCGACCAGCGGCAGGAGGAGCACGAACACGCCCCGCCAGGACGCCCCGTCGGCGATCAGCGCCGCGACGGTCGGGCCGAGCAGCGACGGCAGGGTCCAGGCGCCCGAGACGAGCGCGAACATCCGGGCCCGCAGGTGCTGCGGATAGGCGAGGGCGATGGCGGTGTACGCGAGGGCCATGACGGCGCCGACGCCGAGGCCTTGGAGGAAGCGGCCGGCGAGGAAGAGGGGCCAGTTGGGGGCGGATCCGGCGACCGCGCAGCCGACGGCGAAGACTGCGAGGCCCAGGGCCAGCGGCCGGGCGGGACCGTGCCGGTCGGCGTCCCGGCCCGCGGCGACGGTGCCGATGAGGTTGGCCAGCATGAGTGCGGACAGGCCCCAGCCGTAGGCGCCGAGGCCGCCGAGCCTTCCGGCGATCTCGGGCAGGACGGTGGCCACGCCCATCGACTCGAAGGCCACCAGGCCGACCGAGAGGACGATTCCCCAAGTCAGCGCCGTGTAGCGGCCGTTGAACACGCTCTCGTCGGCGCGGTGATCGGGTGGCGTGTCGAGTAAGGCCGTGAGCTCGGGTTCGGTTTCGGGCTCGGGCCGGGTGTGCACGCGGTCGGCGGTCGACTCCTGCTCGGACAAGACGACGCTCCTTGGCTGACGAGTTCTATTTCGATCCGGATCGGAACGAAATCACATGCTACCTATACTGCCTCGCATGGCAACCCCCGATCCCGCGTCCCACGCCACCCGCCCCGCGGGGCGCCCGCGCGACACCCGGCTCGACGAGGCGATCCTGTCGGCGACGCAGGAGTTGCTGGAGGAAGTCGGCTATCCGGGCCTGACGATGGAGGCCGTGGCGCGCCGCGCGAGCACCACCAAGCCCGCGATCAGGCGCCGTTGGCCGTCCCGGCAGCACCTCGTCATCGCGGCCCTCGCCGAGACGATGGGCACGGCGCCCACGCCCGACACCGGCTGTACGCACTGCGATCTGATCGAGGGGATCGACACCCTGAGCCGCGCCTTCGGCGGCCGCCTCGGGCGTCGCACGCTACCGGCGCTCATCGCCGACCTCGCCGACGACCCCGAACTCGACCGGGTGTTCACGGAGACGATCTTCCGCCCCCGGCGGGCCACCACCGAGACCGCCCTGCGCCGTGGCATCGAGCGGGGGGACATCCGCCCCGACGCCGACATCGACCTGCTTCTGGACATGCTCGGCGCCACCACGTACCACCGGGTCCTCTTCGGTCATCTGCCCGTCACGGACTCCCTGGCCCACGACGTCGTGATGACGGTCATGGGCGGTGCGGCGACGCCGCGCTGGCGAGGGCACTACCTGCGGCACCACGAGCCCGCGAAGCCGCGCAGGCGTCCACTGCGCACGAGTTGACGGTTCAGGCCCTGTCGCGCGGCAGGCGCAGCGCCGCCCCGAGCGACGGCGCGGGGGACAGGACCGGGGTGAGCCGTGTGACGCGGAGCATGCGCAGGGTCAGCGGATGCCTGCACACGACGCGCAGGCGGCCGCCCCGCCGGGTCACGCGGCGGTGGGTCCGCATCAGCAGGGAGATGCCGGAGCAGTCGAAGAAGGTGACCTCGCTGAGGTCGACGACGACGGTCGCCTCGGGGCCCGACGCCACGGCGTCCATCAGCGAGACCGTCCGTTGGTACGCCACGAGGTCGATGTCGCCGTGCAGTTCGACCACGATGGCTCCTTCGAGCGCGTACACGCGCGGCGGCTGATCCGATTCCTCGCGTGCGTAGTGGTCCAGCTCCGACTGCCGCATGTAGTCCCCCCAGCGCCGGCGCCGGGCTCCGGAGGGAGCGGAGGCGCAACGGGAATGCCAGTTCCAAGGTCGCCGGGGGCCGGGGCGTCTGTCCGGATCACGCTAGCGGGCGCCCGGGCAGGATGGAGTGCGGGAACGATTCGTGGAAGTACGGCACCACACAATGGGGTGAACTCGCGACTAAGGGCTTGACATGGTGAGGGGTGTGTTCGCTTGTTCCTGCACGTCGTGATGGAGCTGACGCGCGCGGGCCCGCTGTTTCGCGCCCGCCTGATGGCTGATGACGAGGAGCAGTGCGACCAGCAGCCAGTTCGCGACCATCGAGGACCCGCCCTGGGCGAGGAACGGCAGCGCCTTGCCGGTGAACGGCATGAGTCCGGTCACGCCCGCCGTCACGATGAAGACCTGGAAGGCGAGCACCATGGACAGGCCCGCCGCGAGCAGCTTGCCGAACGGGTTGTCACAGGCGATGGCCGTTCGCAGTCCTCGCTGTACGAGCAGGGTGTAGAGCAGCAGCACGGCCATCATCCCGGCCAGGCCCAACTCCTCCCCGACGGTGGTGAGGATGAAGTCGCTGCGCCCGGCGAACCCGATGAGCTCGGGATGCCCCTGCCCGAGGCCGGTCCCGGTGACGCCGCCGCTGCCGAAGCCGAACAGCGCCTGCGCCGCCTGGTCCGAGACAAGACCCGGCGGTCGCTGGTCGGGCGGCAGATAGATGTCGAAGGGATGCAGCCAGGCCATGATCCGGCCGCGTACATGCGGTTCCGCGGCGCCCACCGCGGTGGCGCCGACGGCCGCCATGGCGATGCCGCACACCACCCAACTGGTGCGCTCCGTCGCGATGTAGAGCATCGCGATGAAGACGCCGAAGAACAACAGCGAGGTGCCCAGGTCACGTTCGAAGACGAGGACGAGCAGGCTCAGGAGCCAGACCGCGGCGATCGGTCCGAAGTGCCTGCCGTGCGGCAGCGTCAGGCCGCACATGCGGCGCCCGGTGAGGGCCAGCGCGTCGCGCCGCGGCACCAGGAAACCCGCGAAGAAGATCACGATGGTGACCTTGGCGAACTCGCCCGGCTGGAACGAGAACGGGCCGAGGAAGACCCAGCGCTTCGCGCCGTAGGTGTCCCCGGGGAAGAACGCGGGCGCCATCAGCAGCGCGAGCGAGACCGCCATGGAGACGTAGAGATAGCGCTGCAACCGGCGGTAGTTGCCCAGGAACCGCAGCAGGAGGACGGCTGCGGCCACCCCGACGACGGTCCACACGAGCTGTCCGCCGCTCGCGGGCGCCGAGTCGTACTTCGCCGCGTACGCCGGGTCGAGGCGCGCGAGCAGCACCAGACTGAGCCCGGTGAGCAGGAAGGCGAGCGGGAGGATGAGCGGATCCGCGTACGGCGTGTATCTGCGGACGGCGAGATGGGCAGCCCCGGCCAGACAGGCCTGGGAGGCGGTGAAGCCGGGCAGTTGACCGGGCAGCGCGCCCTGCATCGCGAGGCCCGTGCCCGCGTAACCGAGGACGACGACGGCAAGAGCGAGGGTGAGCAGTCCCGCCTCGGTGCGCCGGGGGTTCAGTCCACGCACGGCACACCTCCACCGGAGACCTTCGGGTCCTTGCCGCCGTCCGGATCCCCGCCCCCCTGCGAGGGGGAGGAGGACGTGCCGGACGTCGGGTCGTGCTCGGGCTTGAGCTGTCCTGTCTGCTCCTGGACCCGTCGGCGCACCAGGTCGCGGTCGACGATGTTGACGTCCTCGCCGTTGTGCCGGGCGAAGCTCTCCACCGGCAGGGTGGTGAACTCCACGTTGCCGCCCGTCAGGTTCTTGGCCTCCTTGACGAAGGAGAGCACGCCCCAGCCCTTGTCGAGCACCACGTTCTCCTTGACGACGTCCTTGAGGTCGAGGAGACGGCCGGGGTTGGTCAGGGTGCCCAGGCTGTTGGCCTGGTGCAGCGCCGAGGCGAGGAACGCCTGCTGACGGCGGGTGCGGTCCAGGTCGCCGCGGGTCAGACCGTGCCGCTGCCGTACGAAGGCCAGGGCCTCCTGGGCGTCGAGCTTCTGCTTGCCCGCGGGGAAGTCGGCGCCGGAGTAGCGGTCCTTGACGGCGTGGTTGAGGCAGACCTCGACGCCGCCGAGCGCGTCGGCCAGATGGTAGAAGCCCGCGAGGTTCACCTCGGCGAAGTGGTCGACGGGCACGCCGAGGAACGTCCGCACCGTCTCGATCTGGGACTTTCGGCCCGCCTCCCGTCCCGCCTGCTCCAGTTCGTGTCTGTCCTCGACACCGCGTTTCCTGAGCCGCTGCTCCTCGTCCGCCTTGGCCAGGCCGTACGCCTTCTTGATCTTGTCCTTGCCGTGGCCCGGTATGTCGACGAGGTCGTCGCGCGGGATGGAGAAGCCCTTGACCTTGCCGCCGCCCGCCGGGACGTGCAGCAGGATCAGCGTGTTGGCGTTGTAGCCGCCGATCTCCGAGCTGCCCGCGTGCAGCTTCTTCAGGACGTCCCGGGGGAGTTCGTCGCCGTTCTGGTCCTTACGGGTGTCCAGGCCCATCAGCAGGATGTTCGTGGAGCCGTCCGTGGACTTCGGGGCGTCGGCGCCGAGGGCCGCGGAGGAGCCGATGCTGTCGAGCTCCCGGTACAGGTACCAGGCCGCGGCGCCCCCGCAGAGCGCGAGGACGGCGGTGAGGGCGAGCAGCGTGCGGAAGAGCCGGACCCGGCGCGCACGCCGTCGCTGGTGCGCGGGCCGGGGAAGCGCGCGGTGCCGGGGGGTGCGGGCTCGGTGCGGGGACATGGGGACGATCCTGCGGGCCCCTGGCTGAGGGGTTTCTGAGGATCCGGAACGGATCTTCAGGAACGGGCGGGGGCCGACCCGGGTGCGTGCGGCCGGGGCGTCACGTGCGGGCCGCGGGCAGCCGCAGGACGAGCCGCGCGCCACGCCCGCTCGGCGCCACGTGCAGCGTCCCGCCGTGGGCCTGCGCGATCTCCCGGGCGATGGCGAGGCCGAGGCCGGTCCCGCCGCGGTCCCGGTTGCGGTCCTCCTCCAGCCTGGCGAACCGGTCGAAGACCTGCTCGGCCGCATCGGGCGGGATGCCGGGACCGTCGTCGGCCACTTCGAGCACGGCCGTGCCGCTCGCCGGGTCGGTCCGCGCGGTGACGCGCACCTCGGAGTCCGCGAACCGCTGCGCGTTGTCGAGCAGATTCGCCAGGAGCCGCTCCAGCTGACCGCTGTCCCCTCGTACGGAAACGGGGTCCGCGGCATCGAGACGCAGCGGCACCCGGGCCGAACGCCGCCGCGCGATCTCCTCGGCCGTGAGCAGCGACAGATCCACCAGCGGTGCGCCCGGTGTCTGCTGCACGGCGGGCGCCTGCTGCGCGTCGAGGCGGGCCAGGAGCAGCAGGTCGGCGGCGATCCGCTCCAGGCGGACGGTGCTGGCAAGGGCCTGCCGCAGCGAGGCCACCGTCTGCTCGGGGTCCGGGCGCAGGAGCGCCAGTTCGAGCTCGGCGCGGACCGCGGCGATGGGGTTGCGCAGCTCGTGCGAGGCGTCGGCGACGAACTGCCGCTGCAGGGTGACCGAACGCTCCAGGCGTTCCAGGGTGTCGTTGACCGTGCGGGCGAGCCGGGTGATCTCGTCCTGCCCGTCCGGCGCGGGGACCCGGCGGCTGAGCCGGTCCGCGGTGACGGCCGCGAGCTCCCTGCGGATGGCCTCGACCGGGTGGAGGGCGGCGCCGGTCACGCCCCAGGAGATGAGGCCGGTGAGGACGACGACCAGGGGGCCGCCGACGAGGAGGGTGACGGCGAGCGCGTGGCTGGCGTCGGACTCGGCGTTCAGCATGGTGAGCGCGTATACGTAGCGGTCGCCTTGCGGGGACGGGGCCCGGACCACGGCCACCACGCTGCGGTGACTGGCCGCCGCGTGGCTCTCGGAGAGTTCGCGGACCGCGGAGTCCTCGCCGCGGGCGGGGCGGAAGTCCGCGAGCCGGGCGGCGCGGGTCGCCGGGTCGGGCGCCGTGCTGGCCAGGGGGCGGCCGTGGGCGTCGAGGACGAGTACGGCGTCGACGCCGTCGTCCGGCTCGGGCAGGTCGGCGGGGTACTTGCCCGGCTCGGCGGTGAGGGCCGCGACGGTCTGCCGTGCGGCGAGTTCGGTGCGGTCGGCGGCGTTGTCCAGGACGTTGTCGCGCAGGGTGAGGTAGAGCCAGCCGCCGCCGACGGAGAGGGCGAGCACCATCGTCAGGACGGCGGCGGCGGTGGCCCGGGCCCGCAGGGTGTGCGGCCGCAGCCGCCCCAGTCGGCGGGCCGGGCGCGGGCTGCCGGGGTCCGCGGGGTCAGGGCGCATCGGGTGCGAGCCGGTAGCCGACGCCGCGGACGGTGCGGATGGTGTGGCGGTCGAAGGGCGCGTCGATCTTCTTGCGCAGCGAGCTGACGTACACCTCGACGATGTTCGGGTCGAGGTCGGCGGGGGAGGCCCAGACCTCGTCGAGGATGCCCTGCTTGGAGACCGTGCCGCCGCCCGCCGACATCAGACAGCCGAGCACGTCGACCTCCCGCGCGGTCAGCTCGACCGTGCGCTCGCCGCGCTTGCAGAGCCGGGCGCCGACGTCCAGCGTCAGATCGCCGACCTGGAGGGTCGGGGCGCGCTCGCGGCCGGCGCGGCGGCCCAGGGCGCGCAGCCGGGCGAGCAGCACGACCAGCGAGAACGGCTTGGTCAGATAGTCGTCCGCGCCCGCGTCGAGCCCGTCGGCCTCGTCGTACTCGCCGTCCTTGGCGGTCAGGATGAGCACGAGCGCGTGGTCGTCCAGACTGCGCAGCCGTCGGCAGACCTCGAGTCCGCTGAGGCCGGGCAGCATCAGGTCGAGCACGATCACGTCGTAGCCGCCGGTGAGGGCGAGGTCGAGGCCCGAGTGCCCGTCGTGCGCGACGTCCACCCAGTGGCCGTCCGATGAGATGGCCCGGCGCAGGGTGTCGGCGAGTGCTTGCTCGTCCTCGATGACCAGGATCTTCACGGCTCAAATATCACATATCTAGTAAATGGGGTGAGAGCGGCCAGGCTAGGGCGGGCCTTCTGAGCCCTTCCTGAGGAACCTGAAGACGTCCTCAGGAACGAGCGGCCGAGGGGCTCCGCGGCAACCTGAAGCGGACGTCCCGCAGCGGGAAACCTGAAGCGGGATTAAGGGGACTCAGCCGCGGTTCAGTATCGGGTCGGCATGGTGGAGAAGCGGCGCGACGAGCGCGCTGCGTGTACGGCCCGGTGTCCGGGCCCGCCGGGAGATCCGAGGAGGTGGTCGTTGTGCCCTACGGCGACCCTCCGAGTCTGCCTCGCCGGGCCTCGCGCCCCGCAGCTCCCGCCGTCCTCTGAGCGACGGCCCCCTCGCGTCGGCATCGGGCGACGCCGTCCGTCCAGCCTTGCCGTGCCTGCCATCTGCCGCGCGGCCATGCCGCCGCGCCGCCCGCCCCGCCGCCGTGCCTCCTCGCCGGAGGCGAATCCCCTTGTTGGAGGCGAATCCCATGAACACGCAGTACGTCCCCCGGTGCAGGCTCGGCCGGACCAGGCACCTCAAGTGCGGCTCGGCACGGGCGTCGGCACGGTCCGGCGCCGCGGCCGTCGCGCTGACCGGAATCTCGGCGGCGCTGCTCGGTGCCGTCACCGTCGCCCCGCCCACCACGGCGTACTTCGTCTGCGGCGCGCTCCTCGGGGTGTCGGCGACCGCGGTGGGGTTCGCCCTCGCGGGCTGGGGAGCCTGCTCACGGCGTACGGCCCACGGACGGATCTGAGGGCGGCAGGCGCGGCCCGTCATGCGTACCGTCATCCCCGCGCTGCTGCTCGCCGGGCTCATCGCCTTCCCCGGCGCGGTGCCCAACACACCGGGCCACCTGGGCAGTCTGGTCGACACCGCGCTGCCGTGGTTCGGCCTGGGCATCCCGCTCCTGCTGCTGGGCGCGGCCCTGCGCCGCTCCCGCACGGGCCTGGTCGCCGTGCTCCTCCCCGCGGTGGTCTGGGCGAGCCTCTTCGGCCCGGGACTGTTCCGCGAACAGCGCCAGGGCCGGGCCGACTTCGAGGTCCTGACCCTCAATGTCGGCGGCGACCGCACCACCCCGCGCGCGGTCGCCCGCGAGGTGGTCGGCACGCACGCCGACGTGGTGGCCCTGGAGAAGGTTCCCCGGTCCGCCATGAAGGAGTACGAGAAGGAACTGCGCGCCGCGTATCCCCACCACGTGACACGCAACACCCTTGGCCTGTGGTCCCGTTACCCGCTCAAGGACACTGAAGCCCTGGACCTGGGCGGTGCCTGGCCGCACGCGCTGCGGGCCGTCGTGCGCGTCCCCGGCGGCGACACGGCCGTGTACGCGGTGCGCCTGCCGTCGGTACGGGTGAGCCCCGGCAAGGGCTTCGCCGTGGGCAATCGGGACGCGAGCGCCGCCGCGCTCGCCGGGCGGATCGCCGCGGACCCGGCACGGCGCGTGGTGCTGCTCGGCGACCTCAACGGCAGCCTGCGCGACCGGGGTCTCGCCCCGCTGGCCCGTGAACTCGACGCCGTGCAGGGGCGGGTGGGCCGCGGCCCGGGCTTCACCTGGCCCGCCGCGTTCCCCGTCGTCCGCATCGACCACGTCCTGACGCGCGGCCTGGAGGCGACCGGCGCCACCGTCCTGCCGGACCTCGGCAGCGACCATCGCCCGGTCCGCACCGGGCTGCGGTTCCGGTAGCCCGGCCTCGCCGGGTCCCACGGAAAGGAAATTCCCCCATGACGCCGACCATGACGTACTTCCCGGCAGGCCCCGCCGCGGCCCGCGCCCGCGCCCGTGCCGACGCCCCGTCGCCCGAGCCGCGCCCGCACGGCTTCCTGCCCGAACGTCTGCCCGCGCAGGTCCTCGCGGGGGCGTGGACCGACCTGGACGTACTGGCCCACGCGGCGGCCGCGGCGCGCACCCCGCAGGACGCCCGCCTGCTGGTCGAACGGGCGGGCCGCGCGGGCGAACTCGCGGTCCTGCGCCAGCGCGTCGGACGGCTCGCGCCGCCGCGGGCCAGGGCCGCGGCCATGCGCGTCGCCGTCATCGTGGCGGCCTGCGGCCTGAGTGACCTGGACCCGGGCGTGCCCGTGTCGCGGCGGTACGCGCACGACGACTTCCTCGGCCTGTGGGCGTCGCTCGCCCAACGCGGCGAGCACGAGAGGATCGTGGCGCTGCCCACCCTCGCCCTGCTCAACTGGGCCCCGCGGCACAAGCCGCAGCGCGCCCGCACCACCGACCAACTGGCCCGCGGCGAAGTCCTCGTGCCCATCGTCCGCTGGTCGCCCTCCGGTCACCCGCTGTCCCGCATCGACCGGCTGATGCTGGCCGCGGTGCGCCTGGAGGCACAGGGGATCTGGCTGCTGCGGATCGCGGAGGGGCTCGCGGGCCGCGGTCCCGGGGACGAGTCCGTCGCCATGGCGCTGTGCCGGTTCACCCGCGTCCAGCACGTGCTGCGCCGACAACTCCGTACAGAGGAAGTGAAGTTGGCCATGGCGCCGACGACCGCGCAGCAGCGCGCCGTGCTTGTCGCGCTCGCCGACCGGGGCGCGCTGGAACCGCCGATACTCCTGGCGGCCGACACCGTCCTCGGCATCGGCGGGCGCGCGGGCAGCAGCAGCCGCCAGCGGCTGCGCCGCCACCTGCCCGCCGGGGACCGCTGCCGCCTGTCCGCGCTGGAGCGCGACTGCGCGGCGCTGCGCACCCTCGCGCACCGCAGCGGTCCGGAAGCGGACGCCTACCGGGAGGCGCAGGAGTCGCTGATCGTGCTGCGGCGTACCTACACGGAGCTGGTCCGCACCGCCGTGGAACCGGGTCCCGTCCGGTCCCTGCGGCCCTAGGAGACGGCGCGATCGGCGGGGATCAGCCACCCCATCAGCGGCTGGTTTCCGTGGCAGGCTGTTGCGGGCAAGCCACAGGGGGCCAACAGAAGAGGGGGAACCGTGATCGTCTGGATCAACGGCGCGTTCGGTGCGGGCAAGACCAGCGCCGCACGGGAACTGATCGAGCTGATCCCGAACAGCACACTCTTCGACCCCGAGGTCATCGGCGGCGCACTGCCGTATCTGCTGCCGCCCAAGCGCCTGTCCGAGGTGAACGACCATCAGGACCTGCCGATCTGGCGCCGCCTCGTCGTCGACACGGCCGCCGCGCTGCTCGCCGAGGTGGGCGGCGTCCTGGTCGTGCCGATGACGCTGCTGCGCCAGGAGTACCGGGACGAGATCTTCGGCGGTCTCGCCTCGCGCAGGATTCCCGTACGCCATGTTCTGCTCGCCCCGGACGAAACGATCCTGCGCGAGCGCATATCCGGCCGCGACGTGCCGCCGGAGCCGGCCGACGGCGACGTGCGCGTGCGGCAGTGGTCGTTCGACCGCATCGAGGCCTACCGCGCGGCGCTCGCGGACTGGCTCGGCGCCGACGCCCACCGCATCGACACCAGCGCCCTCACCCCCTGCGAGACCGCCGAGCGCGTCGCCGAGGCGGTCCGCACCGGCGCCGCCCCCGTCTGCGACATCGTGCAGACCCCGGAGCCCACCGCCGAGACAGTCGCCGCGGGGGTGCTGCTCTTCGACGAGCGGGACCGGGTGCTGCTCGTCGACCCGACGTACAAGGCGGGCTGGGAGTTTCCCGGCGGCGTGGTCGAACCGGGCGAGGCCCCCGCCCGCGCGGGCGTGCGCGAGGTCGCCGAGGAGACCGGCATCCGGCTCGCCGGGACGCCCCGGCTGCTGGTCGCCGACTGGGAGCCGCCGGTGCCGCCCGGCTACGGCGGGATGCGGTTCCTCTTCGACGGCGGCCGGATCGACAGCGGTCAGGCGCACCGGGTGCTGCTGCCGGGACCCGAGCTGCGCGACTGCCGGTTCGTCACCGAACAGGAAGCCGCCGCCCTGCTGCCCGCCGTGCGCTACGAACGCCTGCGCTGGGCCCTGCGCGCACGGGAACGCGGCGCCGCCCTCTACCTGGAGGCGGGCGTACCGGTCGAGGGGTGAACGACCGGCATCAGGTGGCCGCGTCGGCGATCAGCTTGAGTGCCAGTTCCTGCGTCGCGGCGTCGGCCTTCTCCGGGCTCCCGGTGTCGTACGGCGGCTCCGGGTCGTACTCGACCGCCAGCTGCATCGCCCGGGCCACCTTCTCGTCGGACAGGCGCGACGCGAGGTGGAGTCCCATGTCGATGCCCGCGGAGACCCCGGCGGCCGTGATGATCTTTCCGGCCTCCACGAAGCGCCCCGGCGTGTACGTCGCGCCCGCGTCCTTCAGGAACGGCCGCGAGGCCCAGTACGTGGTGGCGGGCAGACCGCGCAGCAGACCGGCCGCCCCGAGGATCAGCGAGCCCGTGCACACCGACGTCGTCCACACCGAACGGCGGTGGATGCGGCGGATCCACTCATGGACCTCGGTGTCGCCCATCATCGCGATGACGCCGCGGTCCCCGCCGCCGGGAATCAGCAGCACATCGGCCCGGTGCACGTCCCGCATGGCCCGCTCCGCGACCAGGCTCAGCTCTCCGGTGTCCGTACGGACCGGACCCTTCCCGTCGCGGCCGACCATCGTCACCCGCACGTCCGGCACACGGCACAGCACCTCGTAGGGGCCCACCGCGTCCAGCGCGGTGAACCCGTCGTAGAGCAGCACCGCCACCTGGACACGCGCGTCACCGGACGCCGCCCCTTCGCCGGACGCCGCCCACGCGGACCCGGCCGTGCCGCCCGCGGCGACGACTCCCGCCCCCACGGCTCCGGCCGCCGCGCCCCGCAGCACCCCACGACGGCTCGGCGTACGCCTGACACCCTCTGTACCCATGACCGACCAACGCCCCTCGCTCGTCCAGCAGTTGACGTTTCAGTAGTCGTACGTCACCGCGTCGGAGTTCCCGCGAGGGGCCGGTCGCCTCGTCAGTTGGCCGCGTACTTCTGGAGGAACAGCGCCTCGGCGACCGAAAGCCGCTCCAGCTCCTCGGGCGAGACGCTCTCGTTGACCGCGTGGATCTGCGCCTCGGGCTCGCTCAGACCGATCAGCAGGATCTCCGCGTCCGGGTAGAGCGATGCGAGGGTGTTGCACAGCGGGATCGAGCCGCCCTGGCCCGCGTACTGCATCTCCTCGCCCGGGTAGGCCTCGCCCATCGCCTCGGCCATCGCCGCGTACGCCGGGCTCGCCGTGTCCGCGCGGAACGCCTGGCCCTGCCCGATCTGCTCCGTGCGCACCCGCGCGCCCCACGGCGTGTGCGACTCCAGGTGTGCCTGGAGCAGCTTCGTCGCCTCCACGGCGTCCACGCCCGGCGGCACCCGCAGGCTGATCAGCGCCCGCGCACCCGCCTGCACGGAGGGCGTCGCGCCGACCACCGGCGGGCAGTCGATGCCGAGCACCGTGACGGCGGGGCGGGCCCAGATCCGGTCGGCGACCGTGCCCTTGCCGATCAGCTCGACCCCGTCGAGGACCTTGGCGTCCTTGCGGAAAGTGCCCTCTTCGTACTGAAGGCCGTCCCAGACGGCGTCGCCCGTCAGACCGTCGACCGTCGTCGAGCCGTCATCGGCGCGCAGCGAGTCCAGGGTCCGCACCAGCGCGGCGAGCGCGTCCGGTGCGGCGCCGCCGAACTGCCCCGAGTGCAGGTTGCCTTCGAGGGTGTCGACACTGATGCGGACGAGGGTCATGCCCCGCAGCGTCGAGGTCACCGTCGGCAGGCCGACGCGGAAGTTGCCCGCGTCACCGATCACGATCGTGTCGGCGGTGAGCAGCTCGGGGTGCTCCTCCGCGTACCGCTCGAGGCCGCCCGTGCCCTGCTCCTCCGAGCCCTCAGCGATCACCTTGACGCTCACCGGGACGCCGCCGTTCGCCTTCAGGGCGCGCAGCGCGAGCAGGTGCATGATGACGCCGCCCTTGCAGTCGGCGCTGCCCCGGCCGTACCAGCGGCCGTCCCGCTCGGTGAGCTCGAAGGGCGGGGTGGCCCACGCCGTTTCGTCGAGCGGCGGCTGCACGTCGTAGTGCGCGTACAGGAGAACCGTCGGGGCGCCTTCGGGGCCCGGCAGGAAGCCGTACACCGACTGCGTGCCGTCGGGGGTGTCGAGCAGTGCGACGTCCTCGAAGCCCTCGGTGCGCAGCGCGTCCGCCACCCAGTTCGCGGCGGCCTCGCTCTCGCTCCTCGGGAACTGCTCGAAGTCCGCCACCGACTTGAAGGCCACCAGTTCGGTGAGCTCCGCCTTCGCCTTCGGCATGAGTGAGGCGACGGTCTCGGCGATCGGATTCGGCGACATGGGCACGCTCCTCGTAGGTGCGACGTTGTACGTGTGGGTACATGTGATCCTCCCACAGGAGGGCCCCCGAAGGGTCCGCCGTAGGATGCCTGGGGAAAGCGCGGCCAACAGCGGGATCAGGAGCGGTAGACCAACGTGAGCAGCGAGAACACAGCGGACGACGCCCGGCACGTATGGGATGTCGTCGTGGTCGGAGCAGGCCCCGCGGGGGCCTCGGCGGCCTACGCGGCAGCCGTCGCGGGACGCAGCGTCCTGCTCCTGGAGAAGGCCGAACTGCCCCGCTACAAAACGTGCGGCGGCGGCATCATCGGCCCCTCGCGGGACTCCCTGCCGCCCGGCTTCGAGCTGCCCCTGCGCGACCGGGTGCATGCGGTGACGTTTTCCCTGGACGGCAAGTTCAGCCGCACCCGCCGCTCGCGGCAGACGCTCTTCGGCCTCATCAACCGCCCCGAGTTCGACCAGCAGCTCGTCGAGCACGCGCAGAAGGCGGGCGCCGAGCTGCGCACCGGCGTCACCGTCGCGCGCGTGGAGCAGCACGGCCCCGAGGTGCCCGACCGGCGCACCGTCGCCGTGATGCTGCAGGGCGGCGAGACCGTCCTGGCCCGCGCGGTGGTCGGCGCCGACGGCAGCGCGAGCCGCATAGGAGCGCATGTCGGCGTGAAGCTCGACCAGGTCGACCTCGGCCTGGAGGCCGAGATCCCGGTGCCGAAGACCGTCGCCGACGACTGGGCGGGCCGGGTCCTCATCGACTGGGGCCCCATGCCGGGCAGTTACGGCTGGGTGTTCCCCAAGGGTGACACCCTCACCGTCGGCGTGATCTCCGCGCGCGGCGAAGGCGCCGCCACCAAGCGGTACTTGGAGGACTTCATCGCCCGGCTCGGCCTCGCCGGATTCGAGCCCAGCATCTCCTCCGGGCATCTGACGCGCTGCCGCGCCGACGACTCCCCGCTCTCCCGCGGCCGGGTCCTGGTCTGCGGCGACGCGGCGGGCCTCCTGGAGCCGTGGACCCGCGAGGGCATCTCGTTCGCGCTGCGCTCGGGACGTCTCGCGGGGGAGTGGGCGGTGCGGATCGGCGAGGCGCACGACGCGGTGGACGCCCGCCGCCAGGCCCTGAACTACGCCTTCGCGATCAAGGCGGGCCTCGGCGTGGAGATGAGCGTGGGCCGCCGGATGCTCAAGGTCTTCGAGCGCCGCCCGGGCATGCTGCACGCGGCGATCACGGGCTTCCGCCCCGCGTGGAACGCCTTCGCGAGGATCACGCGCGGCTCGACGACGCTGGGCGAGCTGGTGCGTACGCATCCGCTGGCGGGGCGGGCCTTGAGCGCGCTGGACCGGTAGGCGCCGCCCGCAGGTTCGACGGAGCGAGCCAACAGAGTGGTGCAACAGGGGGTTGTAGGGGCTGAAGTGCTTCCGCGGTGGCTCATAGTCTGCCGACGGCACAACCTCAGTACCCCCTACAGAACCCCAGCACCTCTACTGAAGGCAGGCGTTCGGCCGTGGCGACAGTCCTCATCACCGGTTGCAGCAGCGGCATAGGCCTGGAGACCGCGTTGGCCTTCGCGAGGCGGGGAGACCGTGTCCACGCCTCGATGCGGAATCCGGCGAAGGGGGACGCGCTCCGTGAGCGTGCGCGTGCCGAGGACCTGGACATCGAGGTGCTGGCGCTCGACGTCACCGACGACGCGTCCGTGGCCGCTGCCGTGGCAGCCGTCGAGGAACGCCACGGTGCGCTCGACGTCCTCGTGAACAACGCGGGCATCGACTACACCGGCGCCGTCGAGGCTGCGCCCATCGAGCAGGCGCGCGCGGTGATGGAGACCAACTACTGGGGCGCGCTGCGCACCATTCGTGCCGCCCTGCCCGCCATGCGGGCGCGCGGCGGCGGCGTGATCGTCAACGTCGGCTCTCTCGCGGGCCGGGTCCGGGCGGTGCCGTACGGCGGTTTCTACGCTTCGAGCAAGGCCGCGCTGGGCGTCGTGAGCGAGGCTCTGTCGGCGGAGGTGCGCCCGTTCGGCGTGCGTGTGGTGTGCGTCGAGCCGGGCAGTTTCGCCTCCCGGATCCATGAGAACGCCGCCCGGCGGGAGGCCTTGGACGGTGACCCGTACGCGGCCGACGAGGCGTGGCTCGCGCGGTTCCTGTCTCGTGTGGGCGAGGCCTCGGGGGACTGCGGCGAGGTCGCCGACGCGGTCGTCGCCGCCGTGCAGAACCCGGACACCCCGTTGCACACCGTGGTGGGCAAGGACGCGGAGACGGCCCTGGAGCTCACCGCCGGGGTCTCGTACGAGGACTGGTTCCCGCAGTTCGTCCAGCAGGCCGAGTCCGTCGTGGGCCCGCGCCCGGCTCCGTAGCGCTGTCGGACCTCGGCCTCACTTCCGCACGGTGATCCGGAAGACGGGGTGGTCGGGCGTGACCGCCATGATCTCGGCGTCGGAGGACTTGGCGGTCACGCCCTGGAAATACTGGTTGACCTGCCAGCCCCACCGCTCCAGATAGCCGCGCAGCAGCGGCACCTTCTCGCTGTCGGGCACCTCTTCGGCGGTGAACTCCCGCACCTTGCGCCCCACTCGCAGCTCCCCGCCGCCGGCCACGTGCATATTGCGCACCCACTGGGAGTGCCCGCGTGCCGAGACGAGGTACTGGCCGCTGTCATGGGTGAACGGATTGACGGGGATGCGCTGCATCGCGCCACTCTTGCGTCCCCGTACGGAGAGTTCGGCGCTGCCCATCAGGCTGACGCCGTGCCGCGCGAGCCAGCCGATCACGCCGTTGAAGCGGACGTTGAGGCGGTTGCCTTTGAGGTAGCGAGTCGATGACGCAGACATGGTGTGCTCCAGAGGGGAGAGGGGATCGCGTTTCGAGAGCACTGCTCTCGCTTGTGAGCAGTGTGCGCGACATCGGTGATCCAAATCAAGAGCGGTGCTCTCGAAAGTGTGCCCCGATCTGAAAATGGATCGCCGATCTCGACTGTGTGCACCGCTCCAGTCGCATGGCACACTGGCCCGTATGAGCAGCGCCACCAAGGGAGCCAGGGCCCGCGCCCGCGTCGAAGTCACCGCGGCAATCAAGGACGAGGCACGCAGACAGCTGGCGGCCGACGGTGCCGCCAAGCTCTCGCTGCGGGCGGTGGCCCGCGAACTCGGCATGGTCTCGTCCGCGCTCTACCGCTACTTCCCGAGCCGCGACGACCTGCTGACCGCGCTCATCATCGACGCGTACGACTCCCTCGGCGCCGCCGCCGATGCCGCGCACGCGGGCGTCGCCGAGCAGCAGCCCGTGCGGCGGTGGACGGTCGTGTGCGAGGCGGTGCGTTCCTGGGCCCTTGCGCATCCGCACGAGTACGCCCTCATCTACGGCTCGCCCGTCCCCGGCTACCGCGCACCCGATTCCACCGTCCAGGCCGCCGCGCGCGTAGGGCAGTTGCTCATCGACATCGTGCGCGAGGCGCACCGGGGGCGGGGCGTCGCCGTGCGCCCGTTGCCGCCCGAGCTGCGGTCGGAGGGCGAGCGGCTCGCGGCGGACCTCGCGCCGGACCTGCCGCCCGCGGCGATCACGGCGCTGGTCGCGGCGTGGGCGCAGCTGTTCGGGCTCGTCGGCTTCGAGGTGTTCGGGCAGTTCAACCGTGTCGTCGAGGAACGCCCGGCGTTCTTCTCGCACGCGGTGCAGCAACTCGCCCATGACGTCGGGCTTTTGCCACAGGACTGACCGCCCGCTCCCGCCGGCCGAAGCCCCGCCTCCGCCGCACACGTCCGCGCGATCCACGTCCGCGCGGGCTACTCCCGAGGGAGTACGCGTGATCACCACGCCTGGCGGACGCCCCCGGCCTGCCGTGCGGTCTAGCGTGACCACCATGGACGAGCAGCGCGAACGTAGGCCCGGCGGCCCGCCCCCGACATGGAGCGGGCCGCCGATGCGGAGGCACGGACCGCCCTGGTGGAACTCCGGGGCGAAGGATCCCGGGGCGAACGAGGGGGCGGCGCAGCGCCTGCCCTGGTTCACGACGCTCGCGCTCACCGCGTTCGTGCAGATCGGCTCCGGATTCGCCGGGCACAGCCAGCCCGGACGCGAGCAGCTCGACCCCTACGCCAGGGTGCTCCTGTTCCTGGCCACCGCGGTCCTGCTGGTCCGGCACCGCTTCCCGCGGTCCGTCGCCTGGGCCACCGCCGGGCTCACCCTGGTCTACATCGGCGCCGGATACCCGTACGGACCGGTCTTCCTCGCCGTCGCCGTGGGCTGCTTCGCCGCGGTCGTCGCGGGGCACCGGCGCGCGGCGTGGGGGGCCGTGGGCGCGCTGTGGGCGGGGCATGTGCTGATCGCGCACTGGCTCTACCGGTGGCTGCCGCCGGGCGACGACGGGGCCCGCCCCTGGAGCGAGGAGGTCGCGGTCGCCGTCTGGGTCGTCGCGATCGTCGCCGTGTCCGAGCTGGGCCGGGTACGCCGGGAACAGTGGGCCAAGGAGCGGGCCGAGCGCGCGCAGGCCGCCAAGCGGCGCGCCGACGAGGAGCGGCTGCGGATGGCGCGCGAGCTGCACGACGTCCTCGCGCACAGCATCTCCGTCATCAACGTCCAGGCGGGCGTGGGCCTCGCCCTGCTCGACTCCGACCCCGAGCAGGCCCGCACCGCGCTGACCACCATCAAGGCGGCGAGCAAGGAGGCGCTGGGGGAGGTGCGCCAGGTCCTCGACACCCTGCGCGCCCCCGGCGACGCGCCACGCGCGCCCGCGCCCGGCCTCGACCGGCTCCCCGAACTCGTCGAGCAGGCGAGGAGCACGGGCCTGACCGTCGACGTCACCACCGAGGGCACCCGCACGAAGCTGCCCCCGGGCCTCGACCTCGCCGCGTTCCGCATCGTCCAGGAGGCGCTGACGAACGTCGTACGCCACTCCGTCTCCCGGCACGCGCGCGTGCTGGTGCGGTACGGGGCGGCGGACGGGCAGCCCGCCGCGCTCACCCTTCGTGTCGACGACGACGGCCCCGCGACCGGCACCGACGCGGGCGGCAGCGGCAACGGACTTGCCGGGATGCGGGAGCGGGCCGCGGCCCTGGATGGCACGATCGAGGCGGGCCCGCGCCCGGACGGCGGCTTCCGCGTGACCGCCGTACTGCCCCTGGCGGCGGAGCGGGACTCCACGACCCGCACGGCACCCCGGGAGGATCCGTGATCCGCGTACTGCTCGCCGACGACCAGTCCCTGGTGAGGGCGGGCTTCAAGGCGCTCCTCGACGCCCAGCAGGACATCGAGGTGGCGGGCGAGGCGGCCGACGGCCAGGAGGCGGTGCGCCTGGTGCGCGAAGTGCGGCCCGACGTCGTCCTGATGGACATCCGCATGCCGCTGCTCGACGGGCTCGCGGCGACCCGGAGGATCACCGAGGAGCCCGGGCTCGACGGCGTGAAGGTCGTCATGCTCACCACCTTCGAGCTCGACGAGTACGTCTTCGAGGCGATCCGCTCCGGAGCGTCGGGATTCCTCGTCAAGGACACCGAGCCGGATGAACTGCTGCGCGCCGTACGGGCCGTGGTCGACGGCGACGCGCTGCTCTCGCCGGGCGTGACGCGCCGCCTCATCGCCGAGTTCGCGGCCCGCTCCAAGGAGCCCGCGGCCGCCGACGTGCTCGGCGAACTCACCGAGCGGGAGCGGGAGGTGATGGCGCTTGTCGGCGTCGGCCTCTCGAACGAGGAGATCGCCCGCCGTCTCGTCGTCAGCCCGCTCACCGCGAAGACGCATGTGAGCAGGACCATGGTGAAGCTGGGCGCCCGCGACCGCGCCCAACTGGTCGTCCTGGCCTATGAGTCGGGCTTGGTGCGACCGGGCTGGCTGGGCTGACCGGCCGCCCGCCGGTGCCGTACGAGGATCGTCACCAGGGTCACGACGAAGACGCAGGCCCCGGCGATCACCCCGGCCCGGACCAGGGTGCCCTCGCTGGGCGAGGTCACGCCGAAGAAGAACGCGGGCGACCCCACGGCCAGCATCGTGCCGCCCGCGAGGGACGTCGCGACGAACAGGGCGAAGCCGATCTCCGCGGTGTCCGCGTCGCGCTCGGCCTGCGTCCTTCGCCCCATCGTCCGAGTGTGCGGTGCACGCCCCCTGCGGGCAAGCAACTGCCCGCCGGGAGCGGCATGTTGGGGGACCGGTGGGTCAGTCGCGGGCGGTCACCGGCTCCCGCTCCTCCGTCTCCCGCGCCGTCTCCTGGGGGAGCGACTTCGTGACGACGACCGTCTCCTGCGGGCGCCGCGTCCGCAGGCCCGTGAGCGAGATGAGGAGTCCGGCGACCGCGATGACGGTCACCACGATCAGGCCGGGCCGGTAGCTGTCGAGGACCGCCTGCGGAGAGGTGTCCCCGTCGTGCGACGACGCGGTGATCACGGCGGTGACGATCGCGAGGAAGATCGCGCCGCCCAGCTGGATCGAGGTGTTGAGCAGCCCGGACACCATGCCCTGCTCGTCGTCGTGCACGCCGTTGGTGGCCTGGATGTTGAGCGAGGGGAAGACCAGGGCGCAGGCGAAGCCGAGCAGGATCATGGAGGGCAGGACCACGGACGCGTACGCCGGAGTGAGGCTGATCCGCAGGAAGAGCAGGTAGCAGGCGACGAGCAGCACGAATCCGACGACGATGACCCGCGGGGTGCCGAACCGGTCGATGACCGAGCCGACCTTCGTCGACGACAGCGCGACGAGCAGGCCCGCGGGCAGGAAGGCGAGCGCGGTCTCCAGGGCGGACCAGCCGAGCAGCGACTGGAAGTACTGCGTCGCGAGGAACTGGAAGGAGACATAGCCGCCCATGAACGTCATCGCGCCCAGCTGGGCCCGGAGTTGGGGCCCCGAGCGCAGCACGCCGAGCCGGATCAGCGGGCTCGCGCTGCGCAGTTCGATGCGCAGGAAGACGGCGAGCAGCGCGGCGACGACGAGGAACGACAGGAGCGTGCGGGCCGAGGCCCAGCCGGCCTCGGGGGCCTCCACGACGGTGAAGACGAGCAGCAGCATGGTCGCCGTGCCGGTGATGGCGCCCGGTACGTCGTAACCGCCCTTGTTGTTCTCGCGGGCGCTGCGCGGGATCAGCTTGAGGCCGGCGATCAGCGCAAGGAGTGCGATGGGCGCGGGCAGCAGCATGGTGAGGCGCCAGCTGGCCTCGGTGAGCAGTCCGGAGAGGACGAGGCCCATGGAGAAGCCGGTGGCGGCGCAGGTGGTGTAGATGGTGAGCGCGCGGTTGCGGACCGGGCCCTCGGCGAAGGTCGTGGTGATGATGGAGAGGCCGGCGGGTGCGGTGAACGCGGCGCTCAGCCCCTTGACGAAGCGGCTGGCGATCAGGAGCGGGCCGGAGTCGACGAATCCACCCAGCAGCGAGGCGAGCGCGAAGACGGCGAGCGCGATCAGGAAGACCCGGCGGCGGCCGAGCAGGTCGGCGGCGCGTCCGCCGAGGAGCAGCAGTCCTCCGTAGCCGAGGATGTAGCCGCTGACGACCCACTGGAGGGTCGAGGTGGAGAGGTCGAGTTCGGAGCCGATGGAGGGCAGGGCGACGCCGACCATCGAGACATCGAGTGCGTCGAGGAACATCGCGGCGCAGAGCACCAGCAGTGTGCCCCACAGACGCGGGGTCCAGCGCTCCGGGGACGCGGAGTCGGCTGTGAGCGGAGAAGTCATGGGCAGTAAGGTACATGCGCATGCATTGAATGCAAGTGCATTTAATTCCGATGCAACAAAAGGGGGATTCTCTGCTACGGTGCGATGTCATGGCGGCGAAAACGGCCGAGCAGGAGCTCGTGGACCAATGGCGCGACATCCTCGCGGTGCATGCGCGCACCTTGTGCGAGCTCGACCGTGAGCTCCATGCGCACGGCCTGGGGGCGAGCGACTTCGAGGTGCTCGACGTGCTGGCCGAGGGCTCCTCGGACGACGGCGGCTGCACGTTCCGCGTGCAGGAGATCTCCTCGCAGGTCCATCTGAGCCAGAGCGCGCTCTCGCGCCTCATCGGGCGCCTGGAGAAGGACGGCCTCGTGGAGCGCGGCATGTGCAGCGAGGACCGGCGCGGCGTGCGGGTCTCCCTCACCGACAAGGGGCGCGAACTCCACACGCGCGTGCGGCCGTTGCAGCGCGCGGTCCTCAAGCGGACGCTCGAAGGCCCCGCCCGCTGACGCTCCCGCTCAGCCCATCACGATGGCGGACTTCTCCCGCCACAGCGCCGCCAGTGAGCGGTCCCCCGTCACCTGCGGGAACGGCAGCCGGTTCCACAGCGCCAGATAGAGCGGCCCCGCGGGCCCCGACACCTCGCAGTCGGCCTGAGCCGTGGAGCCGCGCTCCGTGACGGGCGGCCCGTCCGAGAGCCGCACGGTCCAGCTCCACTCGCCGGCCGCGTCCGTGGCCCGCACCCGCAGCACCCGGGGCGCGGCGCTGCGGACCCGGCTCCTGGACCGCGCGTGGAAGCCGAGCAGCAGCTCCTCGATCCCGTCGACCGCGAACGCGGCGTCGAGCGGCGTCGGCGCGCCCCCGCGCGCCGACTCGGCGTCCACCCGGTGGACGGCCGTCTCGTTCGCCTGCCGCCGGGCCCAGAAGGCCAGCGGCGACGGGGCGGGCAGGAACGCCCAGCACTCGACGTCGGGCGGCGCGGTGGTGAGCGTCTCGACGAGCGCGGCATGCCCCTCGCGGAACCAGCCGACGAGCGCGTCCCCGTCGAGGTCGGGCAGTTCACCGCTCAGCCGGTACGAGGAGCGCCGCTCGGTGATGAACGCGGCGGCCCAGCGGTGCACCATCCCGGTGTGCCGCAGCAGATCGCGCACCTCCCACTCCGGGCAGGTGGGGACCTTGGCGTCAGGACCCGCCTCCTCGGCGGCCCGGGCCAGCAACTGGCCCTCCGTGTCCACTGCTTGGATGTGCCGGGAAATCTCCATGCCGGGAATTGTGGCGGACGGAGCGCGCTCGAACCGGGGCCTCCGGTTGATGTCAGACCGATTCCGTACGATCCGTACGCTGCATCTGGGCCGCGTGAGCCGTCTCGTCCGCACGCCCGGTCTCATGCGCACGGCCCGCCTCCTCCACACGTCCTGCCCCGACCGCACGTCCTGTCTCGTCCGTACGTCCTGTCTCGTCCGTACGCTCCGTATGCCGTGTCGCGAAGCCGATGACCGCGGCGACGGCGGCGAGCAGCGCCACGCTCGTCAGCGCCGCGGGCAGCGAGTACCAGTCCGCCATGAAACCGATCAGCGGCGGTCCGACCAGCATCCCGCCGTAGCCGAGCGTCGACGCGGCGGCCACACCGCCGGGCCCCGCGAGGGCGCCCGCGCGTTCCACCGCCACGGGGAAGATGTTGGCGAGCCCGAGCCCGGTGACGGCGAAACCGGCGAGGGCGAGCCCCGTCGAAGGGGCGAGCGCGCCGAGCAGCATCCCGGCGCAGGCCGTCACACCGCCGCCGACCACCGTGCGGGTCCTGCCGAGGCGTTCGAGGAGCGTGGTGCCGGAGAGGCGGCCGATGGTCATGGCGAAGGCGAAGCACGAGTAACTCGCGGCGGCCACGCCCGGATGCGCGTGCAGATCCTGCTCCAGGTGCAGCGGCCCCCAGTCCGCGATCGCCCCCTCGCCGTACGCGGTGCACAGCGCGATGAGCCCGAAGACCAGGACGAGACCGCGGGTGCGGCGGTCCATGCGGTGCGGCGCCCGGCGCGAACCGCCGTTCCCCGCCCGGTCGGTGGCGTGCTCCGTGGGGACGGGCGCGGCCGGGGAGTGGGCGCGCAGCTGGTCCGCCGCGCCGTGCCGCAGCAGCGCGGGCGCCGTCACGGCGGTGATGGCCAGGCCCACGACCGTGATGCCGAGCAGATGGGGCGTGGGGGAGAGGCTGCCCGCGACCAGGCCGCCGAGCCCCGCGCCGATCATGCCGCCCAGGCTGAACGCCGCATGGAAACTCGGCATCACGGGACGTCGCAGCGCGGCCACCAGATCGACGGCGGCGCTGTTCATCGCGACGCTGATGCCGCCGTACGCGGCCCCGAAGAGCAGCAGGACGAGCCCCAGTACGAGGACCGATTCGGTCAGCGGCGGCAGCGCGACGCTCAGCGGGAGCAGCACGCCACAGGCCACGGTCGTCTGCAGGCTGCCGTAGCGCCTGCACAGGCGTCCGGTGAGCGTCATCGTGATCACCGCGCCCGCGGAGACCGCGAGCAGCGCGAGCCCGAGTTCGCTCGCCGACGCCCCGGTCTGCTCCTTGATGGCGGGGATGCGGACGACCCAGCCGGCGAAGACGAAGCCGTCGAGCGCGAAGAAGACCGTCAGCGCGACGCGCAGGCGGCGGAGGCCGGGGGAGGTGGGCCGCGACGCTGAGGTCCCGATTTTGTTTAGTAGCGGCACAAAGTCAGAGTAGGGGTGATCCCGGGCCGCGGACAAGACGATTCCGCGATGGCCGAAGATGTGCGGTTGCCGAAGGGCGGAGGAGGAACGGATGACGCCTGAACGGCGAGGCCGTGTACGGATCATGGGAGACTCGCCCTCATGAACGGCAAGGCTGCCCCCCGCGGCGAGGGGGAAGTGTCCACGCGTACCCGCCTGGAGCGAGGGCGTGGCGCGCTGGGTCCCGCGCTCGAACTGGTCCACACCGGGCGCGCCCCCACCCGCGCCGTGCTCACCGCGGAGCTGGGCGTCACGCGTGCCACCGCCGGTGCCGTCGCCGCCGAACTGGAGGCGCTCGGCCTGATCCGGATCGACGCGAAGCCGAGCGCGGCCGCCGGTTCGCAGGGCAGGCCTTCGCACCGGCTCTCCGTCGCGGAGACGGGGCCCGTCGCGCTCGCCGCGCAGGTGCACGCGGATGGTTTCCGGGCGGCGCTGGTCGGACTCGGCGGGCGCATCGTGGCGACCGCGCCCGGCTGCGAGGCCGTCGGTGCGGACCCCGCGCAGGTCCTCGGGGCGGTCGTCGAGGCGGGCGCGCAGCTGTTGCGGGAGACCGGCAGGCGCTGCGTGGGCGCGGGGCTCGCCGTGCCGTCGGCCGTCGCCGAGCCCGAGGGCACGGCGCTCAACCCGCTGCACCTGGCCTGGCCGGCCGGTTCGCACGTCCGCGAGATCTTCGCCGATCGCGTACGCGAAGCAGGCATCGCGGGACCGGCGTTCGCCGCCAACGACGTGAACCTCGCCGCGCTCGCCGAGCACCGGCACGGCGCGGGGCGCGGCGCCCGCGATCTGCTCTGCGTGGCGACGGGACACCGCGGCGTCGGCGGTGCGCTGGTCCTCGACGGCCGTCTGCACACGGGCAGTTCGGGCCTCGCCCTGGAAGTCGGCCACCTCACCGTGAACTCGGAGGGACGCCCCTGCTACTGCGGCGGCCGCGGCTGCCTCGACGTGGAGACCGATCCGCTCGCCTTCCTGACGGAGGCGGGGCGCACGCCGGGTCCCGAGGGTTTGCTCGTACAGGCCCGCGAACTGATCCGGGAGGCGTACGGCGATCCCTCGGTGCGTACGGCGGCCGAGGTGCTCATCGACCGCCTCGGCCTCGGGCTCGCGGGCCTGGTCAACATCCTCAACCCCGACCGGATCATCCTGGGCGGCCTGCACCGCACCCTCCTGGAGGCGGACCCGGAGCGGCTGCGCGCCGTCGTCGCCGACCGGAGCCTGTGGGGGCGCAGCGGCGGCGTGCCGATCCTGGCGTGCACGCTGGACTACAACAGCCTGGTGGGGGCCGCCGAGCTGGCCTGGCAGCCGGTGCTCGACGACCCCCTGGGGGCGCTGGGCTAGGCGCACTTGGGCGCTACTGGGTGCCCCTGGGTGAGCCGCGTCAGACGGGCTGGGCCTGAGGCATCTCCTCGTCGGCCTCGTGCGGGACGGCGGCGCCGCCGTCCGTAGCCCTGCGGCGCAGCAGGTCGGGCACGAGCGAGCCGAGCCCGAGGAGGGCGAGGCCCGCACCGATCCACAGGGGTGCCCGCAGGCCCTGGCTGTCGATGGCGGGACCGCCGATGGACGTGGCGATGATGATGCCGAACGTGATGAACGACGAGTGCACGGTGTTGACCAGCGGCCCCGCGTTGCCCGCGCGCTGGACCCGGGTGATCAGCGCCGGGTTCATGGTGACGCCGACCAGGCCGATCCCCAGCATGAACAGGACTGCGGGGACGGTCAGTTGGGCGAAGAGCGCGAACCCGGCGAGGAAGGTCAGGTTCAGCGCGAGCCCGACGACGAGGGTGGGCAGGGTACGGCGGTCGGCGAGTCGGCCCACGATGGTGTTGCCGATGACGGTGGCGGCGCCGTACGCGACGAGCAGCAGCGGGACGGTGCCGGTGGAGAAGCCGGTGAGCTCGGTGAGGATCGGGTTGAGGTAGCTGAAGGCGGAGAAGGTCGCGCCGATGGTGAAGGTGCTGGTGAGCATGACGAGCCACAGCCGGGGGCTCCGGAAGGCGCCCAGCTCCTGACGCAGGTCACCACCACCGCCCTCCGTGGCCTCGCCCGCCGTGTGCGGCACGAAGGCGAGCGTGGCGAGCGCGGCGACGACGGTCAGTACGGTGATGGCCCAGAACGCGGCGCGCCAGCCCAGGTGTTCACCGACGACGGTCGCGAACGGAAGCCCGAGCAGCGTGCCCAGCATCAGCCCGTTGAGGACCACCGCGACGGCCCGGCCGCGCACTTCGGGCCGGGTGATGCGGGAGCCCAGGGAGATGGAGACACCGAAGAACGCCTGCGAGGCGATCCCGGTGAGCACGCGCGCCACCAGCATGGTGCGGTAGTCGGGTGCGAGTGCGGCGAGCACATTGCCCGCAAGGAAGACGCCGAACAGCACCATCAGGGCCGACTTCTGACACATCTTCAGTACGGCGACGGTGAGGAAGGGGCCGCCGAAGGCCATCGCCGCGGCGAACGCGGTGATGAGGTACCCGATCTCCGGGATGGTGGCGTCCAGCCCTTCGGCCATCTGCGGCATCAGTCCGGCGACCACGAATTCGCTGGTCACCATGGCGAAGATGCCGAGGGCCAGTACATATACGGCGCGGGGCATGGGGGTGGGCTCCTGTCGGGCATAAATATTGGATGGATCAGTACAAAACAAGGACATGAAAAGGCGCGTGAGCGGCCGTGAAGCGGCGGGTACGACGAGCCGCACACCGGACCCGCAGGTGCGGGCCGTACTCCCCGCGAAAAAGACGGTCAGCCGGCCACCACCGCGTCGAGCGCGGTCTCGGCGATCGCCTCCAGGGCGGCGCGATCGGCCCCGCCCTGGGCGGAGACGCGCATCCCGCCGATGACGGCGTTGAGGTAGCGGGCGAGTGTGTCCGCGTCCCGCTTCGACGTGATGTCGCCGTCGAGCTGCCCCGACCGGACGGTGGCGCGCAGCGCCGCGAGCCGGACCTCCAGGTCGCGCTCCAGCATTGCGGCCGCCTCGGCGTCGCGCGCGGCCAGTTCGACGGTCGTGTTCACGGTCAGACAGCCGATGCTGTGTCCGTCCGCCCGGTTCGCGAACTCGCCGTCGATGACCCGCTCGAGCATGGCGCGCAGACGCTCGGCCGCCGACCGCTCCACGTCCTCCAGGATCTCGACCTGGGCGGCGTTCATCGTCTCCATGTAGCGGGCGAGGGCCCGCCGGAAAAGATCGTGCTTGCTGCTGAAGGTGTTGTAGATGCTGCTGCGGCCCAGTCCGGTGGCTTCGCACAGGTCCTGGGTCGAGGTGGCCTCGTAGCCATTCGCCCAGAAGGCGCGCATCGCCGCGTCCAGGGCCCGCTCCTCGTCGAAGGTTCTCGGTCGGGCCATGTCGGTACCGTACAGGTTTTGGAATGGGCTGTGCAATACGTGGTTGAGTGCTGGAACATCTCATGCCGGTGGCATTCGCGTACCAGTTCTCGCACGATGTGTGCACGGGGTCCTCCCGCGACGCACCTGCGGGTTCACCCTGAGCCTCCTCCTGTCGGCGCTTTGGAGGAGGTCACGATGCGCCGATTCATCGCAGTGGTCACCCTCTCGGTCCTGACACTCGGCGCCACGGTCTCGTGCAGTGGTGATGACGGTGACGGTGTCGTCACCGATCCGAAGTCGAAGTCGGCTGATTCCAAAGGCGGTTCGAAGTCCACGAAACCCGGAGGGGGCGGCGGTGCCGCGGACCCTGATAAGGCCAACGTCGGCGACACCCTTTCGCTGAAGGGCATGAAGGACGGCTCGCGGCTCGACGCGACCGTGGAGAAGTTCGTCTCCTCGGCGAAATCGTCCGACGAGTTCCTTGGGCCGGCCGAGGGGAAGAAGTGGGTCGCCGTCCGGCTGAAGCTGGTCAACAAGGGTGAGCGGACCTATGAGGACGCCCCCAGCAATGGAGCGCAGGTGGCCGACAAAGAGGGGCAGCGCTTCCACGCGACCATCGCGGAGGTGACCGCCGGGCCTGCGATGTCCGCGTCTCTCAAGCTCCCGGCCGGTGATACGGCCCGAGGGTGGGTGGTCTTCGAGATCCCGAAGGCGTCCACCGTCGCCCGTGTGCAGTGGACGCCCGATTCGGGGTTCGCGGCTGACACCGGACAGTGGAAGGTCGGCTGACGTTGCCCGGCCGGGCAGCCGCACCACCGACGGCGATCCGCGTACGAGTGCGTCGCGTGGGCGCGGAGCCCCTACGCCCACTCCACCCCGAAGGCCCGCCCCGGATTCCCCCTGAGGATCCGCTCCACCAGTTCATCGCCCACGGCGAGGGCCAGGCGCGGTCGTACTCTGCGGAGCAGATGGGGCATGCCGGGGCCGCCGTCGGCCGAGCGGGCTGCGGCCGTCGTCGTGTCGCCGCCGAGGAGGAGGCGGTCGGCGAAACCCGCCTCGACGAGTGAGCGCACCGCGTCCGGCATGCGCCAGTCCGTGGTGTGGTGCGCGCGGGACGGGCCGTCGAAGGCCAAGTAGGCGCCTGCTTCGGCGGCCTGACGGTGTGTGACAAGATCGGGGGAGCGGTTCAGGTGGCCGAGGACCACTCGGTGCGGCGGCACACCCAACTCGCCGCAGAGCAGGTCGAGTACGTCCAGGGCGCCGGTGCCCAGTTCGAGGTGCACGGTGACCGGCGCGCCCGTCGCGTGGTGCGCTTCGGCCGCCGCCGACATGGTCCAGCGGGCATGCGCGTCGAGCCCGTGGAACCCGCCCGCGACCTTGATGAGCCCGGCCCGCACCCCCGAATCGCCGATTCCTTCGGTGAGTTCGCGTACGAAGAGGTCGGCGAGCCCGTCCGCACGGAGCCTGTCGAGCAGCTCCGGCGCGTAGTGCGCGGCCTGATGCAGTCCTGTCGCGGCGACCACGTGGACTCCCGCCGCCCGGGAGAGCCCGGGCAGCCGTGCCGCGTGGCGCCCCATCCCGTGCGGCGTCCACTGCACGACGCTCTGCCCGCCCGCCGCACGGAACTCCGCAAGCTCGGCGGCCGCACCCTCCACCGAGTCCAGTTCCTGGCCCGGCAGTTGGGGGCTGCTGAGGTAGAGGTGGTCATGGGCGTCGCAGACGCCGAGCCGCTCCGGGGCGATGTCCCCGAGAACCGTCCGTACGGTGACGGGCACGGCCCCCGCCGCCTCTTCACCGCCGCTCACCACTGCCGCCCCCGCGCCAGCTTCTCCCGCTCCGGCGTGGACAGATGCAGTACTTCGAAGACATCACCGGCGCCCTCCGGAGACGCGTGGTCCCAGAGCGAGAAGTGGACCGCCTCCCAGGTGCGCGGGTCGATCGCGGCCGTCGCGCTCAGTACCCCGTCCCGCCCGGCCAGTCGCCGCGCCTCGTCGGCGAGTTCGGCGGCGTACTCCGGGAGCGACGCCGTGGCGGGGACCTGCTGCCGGTGGCGCAGGGCGGCCCGTGGCGAGGCGGTCGCCGCGGGCCCCTCCTCGTGGGCGAGGACCGTCCAGTGCTGCACCACGGGCCGCCCGAAGTCGTCGACGAGCCCCCGGAATCCGGGCCCCCAGAGGAAGGAGTTCATGCCCTCCGCGGTGTTCCAGAGGTAGAAGGGCGCGTACTGGTTCACGGGCGATCCGGCCCTGCCGCGCTCGCGCATCAGATAGGCCTTGAAGCCGAGCCCGGGGAAGTCGTCGAGCAGATGGCCCTTGGACTCGACCCGGTGGCGGATGACCCCCATGTCGTAGTCGGCGGGCAGGGTGATCTCGTACTGCAGGGCGTGCACGGCGTACTCCTTTGCTGGCGGGCCCCGTTGGCGGGCCCGGCCGGTGGGCTCAGTGGGCGGGGTGCTCGTCGCGGACCAGGTCGCCCCAGTCGACGGTCGTGCCGTCCGCGGCCGCTTCGACCGTGGCCAGGTGCGTCATGAAGCTGCGCGGGCCCGCTCCGTGCCAGTGCCTCTCGCCGGGCTCGATCCAGACGGTGTCGCCCGCCCTGATCGGCTCGACGGGACCCCCGGCGCGCTGCACGAGCCCCTCGCCCTCGGTGACGTGCAGGACCTGGCCGTGCGGATGGGTGTGCCAGGCGGTGCGGGCGCCGGGAGCGAAGTGGACACTGAAGATCCGCAGCCGGGAAGGAGCTTCGGGCGCGGCGATCTCGTCGAGCCAGACGGTGCCGGTGAAGTGCTCGGCGGGGCCCTGTTTGCTGTCCGGCCGGGTTCGGGTGATGTGCAACGTAGGCATCCTTGCTGAGGAGTGGAGGTAGGGGGGGGAGGGCTGAACTCCGGCGCTACGAACGGGTGGGCGCGGCCGCCCCGAGCAGCGCGAGCAGCCCGCGTACACCCGCGTCGAACGCGGCGGGGGAGCCGGACGAGCGGGCCAGGACATAGCCGCCCTGCACCGTCGCGACGATCGCGGACGCGATCTCGTGCGCGTCCAGCGACTCGATGAACTCGCCCTGCGCACAGCCTTCCTGGACGATTCCGGCGAGCCGGTCGCGCAGCCAGTCGAGGGTCTCCGTCACGGGCGCGCGCAGCTCGCCGCTCGCGATGACGTCGGGGTCCATCGTCAGCCGCCCGACCGGGCAGCCGCGCAGCACGTCGCGTTCGCGCAGCAGATACGCCTCCACGCGCGCGTACGCCGTCCCCGGCCCGCTCAGCACGGCCTCGGCGGTGGCCCGCATCTCCTCGGCGGTGCGCCGGATCGCGGCGAGCGCCAGATCCGGCTTGCCGGCGAAGTGGTGGTACATGCTGCCCTGGCCCGCGCCCGCGTGCTGCTGGATGGCCTTGGGGCTCGTGCCCACATAGCCCCGCTCCCACAGCAGCTCGCGGGTGGACTCGATCAGACGCTCCGGAGTGCTCATGCGCTCACTGTACATACTAGTAGGTACAGAAGTCGATCACCGATGGGAGCAGCCGCCGACCGCCCACGTACTCCCGCCGTGGTACGCGCGGTGCCGCTGGCCGTACGACGACTTCGGCCCCCTCCCGGAGCGAGTCTCGAAGCGTCGCGAAAGGCGCGAGAACGACTCCTCAAGGAGATGACTCAGATGCAGACCCTGGCGTACTGGGACGGCGGGCCCGGCCCGTGGATCCTGTTCTTCCCGCTGATCTGGGCGGCCGTCGTGATCGGCGTCGTCACCCTGCTCCGCCGCACCGTGTGGCGTGGCCGCCGCGGCCCGTTCCGGGGCGCGCGCGGACCCGTCGGCATCGACGAGAACTCGCCCATCGCCGTGCTCGGCCGCCGCTTCGCCGCCGGTGAGATCGACGAGGACGAGTACTGGCGCAGGCTGACCGTCCTGAACGAGGAGTTCGGCCGCGCCTCCAAGGGCGGTGCGGCATGAGCACCGCCACCGGACGGGCCGTGCGCGCCGACGCCGCCCGCGTCACCGACGCCGTGAAGGTCTACGGCAGCGGCGACACCGCCGTACGGGCCCTCGACGGGGTGGACGTCGGCTTTCCCGCCGGTCGATTCACCGCCATCATGGGCCCGTCCGGCTCGGGCAAGTCCACCCTGATGCACTGCGCGGCAGGACTCGACACGCTCACCTCGGGCGCCGCGTACATCGGCGACACGGAGCTGGGGGCGCTGGACGACCGGCGCCTGACGCTGCTGCGCCGCGACCGCATCGGCTTCGTCTTCCAGGCCTTCAACCTGGTGCCGACGCTGACCGTCGCCGAGAACATCACCCTGCCCATGGACCTCGCGGGCACCCGCGGCGACCGCGAGTGGACCGAGGCCCTGATCGACGTCGTCGGACTGCGCGACCGCCTTCACCACCGTCCCGCCGAACTCTCCGGCGGACAGCAGCAACGGGTCGCCGTGGCACGGGCGTTCGCCGGACAGCCCGACGTCGTCTTCGCCGACGAGCCCACCGGCAATCTGGACTCGCGCTCCGGCGAGGAGGTCCTCGGCCTGCTCGGCCGCGCCGTGCGCGGGATGGGCCGCACCGTCGTCATGGTCACCCACGACCCGGTGGCCGCCGCCCACGCCGACGAGGTCGTGTTCCTCGCCGACGGCCGTCTCGTGGACCGGATGGAGTCCCCGACGGCGGACCGGGTGCTCGACCGGCTCAAGGCCTTCGACACCACGTCGGGCGCACGGAGCCAGGGAGGTGCCAGGCCATGAGCTCCCTCAGCGCCTCCGCGCGCATCAGCCTGTCCTCGCTGCGCGGCCACAAGCGCCGCTTCGCCGGTACGTTCCTCGCCGTGATGCTCGGCGTCGCCTTCCTTGCGGGCACCCTCGTCATGGGCGACACCCTGCGCGCCAGCTTCGACACGATGTTCGGCAACGCGACGAGCGGCACCGACGCGGTGGTCCGCGGCGCGGACACCATCACCACTCCCGACGACAGCCAGGGCACCCGCAAGCCCGTGCGCACCTCCCTGGTCGACAAGATCGAGAAGGTCGACGGCGTCGCGGCCGCGGCGCCCAACATCCAGGGCGCGGGCCAACTGCTCGGCAAGGACGGCGAACCCATCGGCGGCCAGGGCCCGCCCACCCTCGCGGGCAACTGGATCACCGACCCCGAACTGAACGCCTACCGCCTCGCCGAAGGCCACACCCCGTCGGCGCCCGGCGAAGTCGTGGTCAACCGCGGCGCCGCGAAGTCCGGCGACCTGAAGATCGGCGACACGACGACGCTGCGCACCCCCGACCCCGTCCAGGTGAAGATCGTGGGCCTCGCGACCTTCGGCGGCGAGGACGGCATGGCGCAGACCACCTTCACCGGCATGACACGGGCCGACGCGGAGAAGTACCTGACGCCGAAGCCCGGCGAGGCCGCGACCATCCAGGTGCGGGCGGGCCCCGGCGTGAGCGAGCGGGAACTCGTCGACGCGCTGACTCCCGTACTGCCCAAGGGAGTCGAGGCCATCACGGGCGAGGCGTCGGCGGCCGAGAACACCGACAACATCTCCGGCCAGTTCCTCACCCTCTTCACCAGCTTCCTGCTGGTCTTCTCCGGCGTCGCCCTGCTCGTCGCCACCTTCAGCATCCACAACACCTTCGCCATCGTCGTCGCCCAGCGCACCCGCGAGAACGCGCTGCTCCGCGCGCTCGGCGCCGCGCGCCGCCAAGTCACCGTCGCGACCCTCATCGAGGCGAGCGCCGTCGCCGTGGTGGCGTCGGCCGCGGGCCTCGCGGGCGGCATCGGGATCGCGGCGGGCCTGCAGGCGCTCTTCCCCGCCATCGGATTCCCCTTCCCCGAGGGCGACTTGGTGATCAGCGCGCTCTCCATGCTGCTGCCGCTCGCCGTCGGCGTCGTGGTCTGCCTGGGCTCCGCGCTGCTGCCCGCCGTACGGGCCGGGCGCACCGCACCCCTGGCCGCGCTGCGCGAAACGGCCATCGACCACTCCGGAGCCTCGCGGGCGCGGTCTTTCACGGGCGCCGGTCTCGCGCTCGCCGCCGTCGCCCTGGCCCTGGCCGGCGTGCTCGCCACCCCGTCGATCTGGCTGGCCGGCGCGGGGGCCGTGCTCGCCCTCGCGGCCTTCGTGGTGCTCGGGCCCGTCGCGTCCTCGCGGGCGGTGCGTGTCATCGGCGGCCCCCTCGACCGGTTCCGCGGCGTCACGGGCGGGCTCGCCCGGCGCAATGCCCTGCGCAGCCCGAAGCGGACCGCCGCCACCGCGAGCGCCCTGATGATCGGTGTCGCCGTCGTGTCGCTGTTCACGGTCTTCGGCGCCTCGCTGAAGGCGACGATGGACCAGACGGTGAACCGCTCCTTCGCGGGCGATGTCGCGATCAGCACTCCCGGGTTCGGCGCGGGCGGCAGCGGCCTCAGCCCGAAGCTCGCCCCCGCGCTCGCCGAACGCCCCGAGGTGGCGACCGCCGTCGGCCTCGGCAAGGGCGCCGCGGAGGTCAACGGCGAGGGCCGCGCCCTGACGGTCACCGACCCCGGCCCCTTCGCCAAGTCCTTCGACCTCGGCAAGGTCGAAGGGTCCCTCGACGGGCTCGGCGACCACGGCATCGCGATCACCCGCACGGAGGCGGACAAGCAGGACCTGAAGGTCGGCTCCAGGGCCGAACTCGCCTTCGCCGACGGCACGAAGGACACCTTCACGGTCCGCGCCGTGTACGGACAGTCGGAGCTGGCGGGCGACTACGTCATCACCCGCGAGGCCTGGGCCCCGCACCGCACGCAGGACGCCGACAGCCTCGTCGCCGTCACGTTCAAGGACGGCGTCGGCACGGACGAGGGCAAGGCCGCGATCGCCAGGACCACGCAGGCGTACGGCAATCCGGACGTGCAGACCCGCGCCGAGTACGCGCAGTCGTCGGCGGGCGGCATCGACATGATGCTCACCCTCGTCTACGCCCTGCTCGCGCTCGCGGTGCTCATCGCCCTGCTCGGCATCGCCAACACGCTGACCCTCGCGGTCCACGAACGCACCCGCGAGCTGGGCCTGTTGCGCGCCGTCGGACAGACCAGGGCGCAGCTGCGCGCCATGGTCCGCTGGGAGTCGGTGCTCGTCGCCGCGTTCGGCACGGCGGGCGGGCTCGCGCTCGGCGGCTTCCTCGGCTGGGTGCTTGTCAAGGCGTCCGACGGCGCGACCGACAGCGCCTTCGCGTTCGCGCTGCCGCCGGTGCAGCTCGTGGTGGTGGCCCTGGTGGGCCTGGCCGCGGGAGCCTTGGCGGGCCTGCGCCCCGCTCGACGGGCCGCGCGCCTCGATGTGCTGCGGGCCATCGCCACCGAGTGACGCCCGCGGGTTCATCGACGTACGAAGAAGGACGTACAGGCAGAGAAGGACGTACGGACAAAGAAGGGCGTACGGACGAGGAGGGATCCGCGCGGCGGACGGTCACCGCCCGGTCAGCCGACAACGGCCGACCGGGCGGGAGCATGTTCGACCGCGCCGTAGACGGGATACGCGGGCAGGGCCACCGCGGGCGAGGGCGCGGGAAGCGCGAACCACACGATCTTTCCCGCGTCGCCCTGCGGGCGCACGCCCCAGCTCTCGCTGACCGCCGCGACCATCGCGAGCCCGCGGCCGCAGGTCGCGAAGGGCTCGGCGTCGCGCAGTTGGGGCAGCCTGGGGTCGTGGTCGTGGACGGAGACCATGAGCCGGTCGAGCAGCAGCTCGATCTCCACCGTGCACACCTTGTCCGGCTCGGCGTGCCGATGGACGTTGGTGAGCAACTCGGTCACACCGAGGGCGGCCTGGTCTATCAAGGGATCCAGATGCCAGTAGCGCAATTGCGCAGAGACGATTCTGCGGACCTGGCCGATCCGCGACGGCAGGGCTTGGAGCTCTACCGTGCAATGCCTGCTTGGCTGGCTGATCACGGCTGCGACTCCCCGAATTGAGGTCCGGAAGAAGACGACGTTCGGATCCAGCAGGGGCCGCGTGGTCTGCCGCCTGCTGTATGGCCGGCGGGCTGGTTCGCAGCGTCATCGCCGGTAAACCCAGAGTGATGTTGTGAGACCAGAGTGACGCAGGGGGTGCGGGCGTGCAACTTGCGCGAGGTGCCGGAGGGGGCCGCTCAGCCGCGCGGCCGGAGTCCGCCGGCCCGGCGGACCGCGTCGAGGAAGCCGCGCACCGTGGGTGGTCCGCCCTCGCCGGGCGCCGGTTCATGGTCGCCGAGCACGAGCCGGTAGCGCGTGCCGTTCACATCGGCCAGTGCCCGGTCGTCGGCCGCGAACCACGGCTTGCCCGCGCGCACCGCCTGCACCGGTGCGCTGTCGATCTCCTTGCCGTAGCTGGTGAGCAACTCCAGCCTGCCGTCGGCGATACGGACCTGTCCCGCCCGGGTGAGGGAGCGCAAGCGCCGCCCGATCCGCACGCCTGTGGCCGTGAACTCCGGCTCTGCCATGACGCTCCGCCCCCTTGTGCGCTTCGGTGAATCGCTTCGATCGGGACAGGCGTCCCATGCGGTGCAGTCTGCACGCACCCGGCGTCGAGCACCAGTACGCATGCCGACGTCCTGCCAGGTCGTGAGGACCGCTGCCGAGGCTACCCTCCGCCCCGCCCCGACCGCTGCGCCAGCAGTGCCTTTGAGGTGCCCAAAGGTGTGTTTATGCAGGTGGGAAGCGTGCGGAGGGTGTTTAAGATCGAGGTGTACGGCCGCGTGACTTCGCGTCCGGCACGACGCGAAGGAGTCCCGCGGTGAGCACCCCACAGCACGTTCGAGCCGACGAACCGATGCCCACACTCGACGTGGACCACAGCGACGCCGACTATCGCGGCTGGCTCAAAGAAGCCGTCCGCAAGGTCCAGGCCGACGCCAACCGCTCGGCCGACACCCACCTGCTCCGCTTTCCGCTGCCCGAGCAGTGGGGCATCGACCTGTACCTCAAGGACGAGTCGACCCACCCGACCGGCAGCCTCAAGCACCGCCTCGCGCGCTCGCTCTTCCTGTACGGCCTGTGCAACGGCTGGATCAGGCCAGGACGTCCGGTCATCGAGGCGTCCAGCGGCTCGACGGCCGTCTCGGAGGCCTACTTCGCCAAGCTGATCGGCGTGCCCTTCATCGCGGTGATGCCGCGCACGACCAGCGCCGAGAAGTGCCGACTGATCGAATTCCACGGCGGCCGGTGCCACTTCGTGGACGACTCGCGCACGATGTACGCCGAGTCGGCCGCCCTCGCCGTCGAGACCGGCGGCCACTACATGGACCAGTTCACCTACGCGGAACGGGCCACCGACTGGCGCGGCAACAACAACATCGCCGAATCGATGTACCAGCAGCTGAAGTTGGAGCGCTACCCGGAGCCCACCTGGATCGTCGCCACAGCAGGCACCGGCGGCACCTCGGCGACCATCGCGCGCTATGTGCACTACATGCAGCACGACACCCGCATCTGCGTCGCCGACCCGGAGAACTCCTGCTTCTTCGACGGCTGGACGAAGAACGACCCGGACGCCACGAGCGAGTGCGGATCGCGCATCGAGGGCATCGGAAGGCCCCGCATGGAGCCGAGCTTCGTGCCCGGCGCGATCGACCGCATGATGAAGGTGCCGGACGCGGCGTCCGTCGCCGCCGTACGCGCCCTGGAGCAGGCCATCGGCCGCAAGGCGGGCGGCTCCACCGGCACCGGCCTGTGGAGCGCCCTGAAGATCGTCGCCGAGATGGTGGCCACGGGTCGTACGGGCAGCGTAGTGACCCTCATCTGCGACCCGGGCGACCGCTATCTGGACAAGTACTACTCCGACGCCTGGCTGGCCGAACAGGGCCTGGACATCCGGCCGTACGCGGAGGCGATCGACGCACTGCTCACCACGGGGGCCTGGCCCGAGTAGGACCGCTCGGCACGGCGTCCGCCCCGAGCGGCGTCGTGCGGGGCGACTACGCCCCGGCCGCCGAGAGCCGCCGGTCGAGCAGCGTGACGGCGTCGCGGAACGCCCTGCCGAGGCCCGCACGGCCGAGCCTGATCGCACCCCGCACCGGAGCGGCCCCGTCCGCGGCGAACGTCCACTGCACCCGGGTGCCGGACCCTGCCGGGGCGAGCCGCCACTCCTCGACGAGGGCGCGCAGGCCCGGCGCGTTCGTCACGTCGACGCGATAGGCGTACCGCTCGGCCTCGTCGGTCGCGAGGATCGACTCCTGGAAGCGCGTGCCGCCCTTGAGGCGGACCTCGCGGCCCTTGCCGCCGTCGGTCGGCCGGCACAGGGTGACCGCGGTGAACCACTGCGGCCAGCCCGCCACGTCGTCGGCGAGCGCGCGGTAGACCACCTCGGGGGGTGCGCCGACCTCGCGCGCGAAGACCAGGCGCAGCGGGGCGGACTCAATGAACTCGAGCCCCACAGGACTCAGTCGGCGTGCCATCGAACTCTGCCCCCCAGCGGAATAGGGCGGTTGACCGGGCTCCGCCACCATAGCTGGCGGACCGTCAGATGTCTGTGGGGGCCTCGGCGTCCCCGGCGCCGTCGGCGTCCGGCTCACCCTCGGGCTCGCCCGCCACCACGAGACGGTGCAGATGCTCCGAGATCTCCACGCGTGCCTCGGCGGGCAGCCCCGCATCGGTCACCAGCGTGTCGACCTGCGTCAGCGTCGCGAACGAACTCAGGCCCACCGTGCCCCACTTGGTGTGGTCGGCGACCACGATGACGCGCCGCGCCGACTGCACGAGGCGCCGGTTCGTCTCGGCCTCCGCGAGGTTCGGCGTCGACAGGCCCGCCTCCGGCGATATGCCGTGCACACCGAGGAACAGCACGTCGAAGTGGAGCGCCCCGATCGCCTGGTCCGCGACCGGTCCGACCAGCGAGTCCGAAGGGGTCCGCACACCACCGGTGAGGACGACCGTCGCCGCGCCCTGGCGCTGCCCCGAGCTGCGCTGCGCGGAGTGGAAGACGTCCGCGACGCGCACCGAGTTGGTCACCACCGTCAGGTCCGGCACGTCGACGAGGTGGTGCGCCAGCGCGAACGTCGTCGTACCACCGGAGAGCGCGATCGCCGTGCCCGGCGCCACCAGGGACGCCGCGGCCCGCGCGATGTCCTCCTTGGCGGTCAGCTCCAGGCCCGACTTGGCCTCGAAGCCCGGCTCGTGCGTGCTCGCCTCGACCACCGGGACCGCGCCGCCGTGCACCTTCTCCAGGACGCCCTGGCGGGCGAGCGCGTCGAGATCGCGGCGGACCGTCATGTCGGACACGCCGAGTTTGCGGGTGAGTTCATTGACGCGGACCCCGCCGCGGCGGCGCACCTCGTCGAGGATCAGGGCACGGCGCTGCTCGGCGAGGAGGTTCTGATTCTCACTCAATCCCGGTCCGGCCCTTCTGCCTCGTCACACCCCTCGCGCCGGTCCGGCGCGCTGCCTCATCCTCGCACGGGCCACTGACCACCGTGCCACCCGCCCGTGGCGCGTGACCGGCGCGAACGGGGAGATTCCGTGACGGTGGATGCGCGGCGGCCCGCGAGCCGGGATCCTTGTCCCCTCACACGACGCATCTCGGGGGAAGCGGAACAGTGGAGCGTGCGACACAGGACGAGACGGCACTGGAACTCCTGGTCCATGGAGTCGGGGGAACCACACCGGAAGAGATGCTCGGCGATCCGCGGACCGTGCGGATCTCCGGCGACGAGACGGCGGCCGTTTTCCGCCGCACGGAGGACGCGGACGCCGAGCAGCGCCCCGACGACTACCGCGGCAAACCCGTGCCGGAGGCGTACGTCTGGTCCAACCTGACCTCGGGCAACGGCTCCCGCGCCCTGTGGCTGCTGCTGCTCCCCTTCATGGTGGTCAACCTCGCGCACTGGATGCGCCCCACCTCCCGCCACCGCAAACGCCTCGTGCGCGGCTACGGCCTCCTCGTCCGCCTCACCGGCCTCACCCTCACCGTGCTGCTCGTCGCCGCCGCCTGCGAGGTCGCGCTCGACCTGACGGCCTGGCAGTGCGCGGGCACCCCCGACTGCACCGCCGACCGCGCCTGGCTCGGCTTCCTCGCGACCGACGCCTCCGGACACGGCGGCTGGTGGTCCCAGCCGGGCCGTCGGCTCGCCCTCGCCGCGCTCGTGCCCGCCGCGCTCACCGGCCTGCTCTGGTACCTCTCCCACCGCACCTGGAGCGCGTACGAGTCCGTGCAGCCGCTGCCCCACCAGCCCGACCCGGAGGAGGAGACCAGCCGCACCGCGCTCGGCAGGCCCGGCTTCTGGTACGGCCGCAGGCTGGTGGCCCGGCTGCGCGCGGCCCACACGGCCGCCGGGTTCCTCACCGTCGCCGCGGCCGTCGGCACCTCGGCCGCCCGCCACGACCGGCGCCCCGGGGGCCCCGCCCCGCTCGACGCGCTCGGCTGGACCCTGAACTCGACGCTGCTGCTCGGCGGCGCCGTCGTGGTGTGGGTGGTGTGCCGCAGGGGACGCAGTGAGAACAGGCTCGACCGCAGGCTCGACAGGACCCTGGTGCGCTGGCTGCCGGTGAGCGCCCTCGTACATCTCGTCCTCGTCCTGCTGTACGCGGGGTGGTCACGCCCCGGCTGGCGCTCCGAGGGACGGCTGCCGGGCGACGCGACGTTCGGCGGCATCGCGCTCGTGCAGGGCATCCTCGTCCTCGCCCTCGCGGTGGTCGCGCACTTCCTGTACCGCACGTCGCCCGACTCCCGCACCGCCATCCGCGGCTTCGGCGGCCCCGCCGTCGCCATGCTGGCCTGCGCGCTCGGCGGCGTGATGTCCGGCGGCGTCGCCCAGCGCGTCGCCGACTGGCTGGACGGCCCCGGCTCGCCGGGCGCGGGCGGCACCATGGACGGGCCGCCGGTCCTGCTGACCTGGCAGGCGTCCGTGATCCCGCCGCTCCTGATCGTGGTCGCGCTGCTGTGCGCCTGGTCCGGCGTCCGCACCCTGCAGCGCAAGCGCCGCGAGATGACCGCGGTGCCGCTCGACTACCCGGACGAGAACGAGCGCGAGGACTCCGAGCGCACCCGCCGCATCGCGAGCAAGCGCGCCCGCGCCGCCCTCACCGACGTGGCACCCGTGCTCGTCGGCATCATCTCCGCCGTGACGCTGGTGTTCGGCGCGGGCGCCCTCACCGGTGCGTGGCTGACGGAGAAGGTGCCGGGCGAGGCCGCGCAGGGCACCCCCGACTGGGTGGAGGCGGCCGCACAGACCGCGCAGGCGCTCGGCTCCTGGCTGATCGGCGTCGGCTTCATACTGTTCGTCACCTGGGGCCGCCGTGCCTACCGCGACCCCTCGGCCCGCCGCACCATCGGCATCCTCTGGGACGTGGGCACCTTCTGGCCGCGCGCCGCCCACCCCTTCGCCCCGCCCTGCTACGCCGAGCGCGCGGTGCCCGACCTGACCTGGCGGATGGCCGCCTGGACGCGCACCACGGGCGGCAGGCTCGTCATCTCCGGGCACTCCCAGGGCAGCGTCCTCGCGGCGGCCGCCGCCTGGCAGTTGCGCCCCTCGGTCCGCAGGCGCGTCGCCCTGCTCACCTACGGCTCGCCCCTGGAGCGGCTCTACGGCCGCTGGTTCCCCGCCCACTTCGGCCCGGCGGCCCTCACCTCGCTGCACCGCGAGGTCGACTGCTGGCGCAACCTCTACCGCACCACCGACCCCATCGGCGGCCCCATGAGGCTGCCCGGCGAATGCGGCCCGCAGGTCGACCGCGACGCCCTCAAGGACCCGCTCGCCTACGGCCGTACGGAGGCGCACCCGCTGCCCGCGCCGATCCTCGGCCACGGCGACTACCAGGCCGACCCCGTCTTCGCGGAGGAGCGCGCCCGGCTGCTCGCCCGCCTGAAGCCGGGCGTTCCGGCGCCAAGGCCCGAAGGCCCGCCGGGCACACAAGCCCCGTCGGGAACGGAAACCCCGTCGGGAACGGAAGCCCCGTCAGGAACGGAAGCCGTCACACCAGCTCCGGCAGATCCTCCGGATACAGCAGGGTGAGGTCGTCCGTGCTCGGCTCGCCGAGCTGGGCGACCCGTCCCGCGTGCCGCTCCACCATCGCCTCGAAGGTCTGCCTCGCGGTGCGGCCGTTGCCGAAAGCGGGCCCCTTGGGCAGCGCCGTGAAGTACTTCAGGAGCGCCTCGGACGTCCCCGTGCCGAGGCGGTACTCGTGCTCGTCCGCCTGCTGCTCCACGATCCGCAGGAGCTCCTCGGGCAGGTAGTCGCTGAAGGTGATGGTCCGCGAGAAGCGGGACGCCACACCGGGGTTGACGGAGAGGAAGCGCTGCATCTCCTCGGTGTAGCCCGCGACGATCACCACGACGGCCTCGCGGTGGTCCTCCATCAGCTTCACCAGCGTGTCGATGGCCTCACGGCCGAAGTCGCGCCCGGAGTCCTCGGGCGACAGTGCGTACGCCTCGTCGATGAACAGCACACCGCCGCGCGCCCGGTCGAAGGCCTCCTGCGTACGGATGGCCGTCGAGCCGATGTGCTCGCCGACCAGGTCGACGCGGGACACCTCGACGAGATGTCCGCTCTCCAGGACGCCGAGGGAGGCGAGGATCTCGCCGTAGAGCCGGGCGACGGTCGTCTTGCCGGTGCCGGGGGAGCCGGTGAAGACCAGATGACGCCGGACCGATGCGGCCTTGAGCCCGGCCTGCTGCCGACGCCTGCCCACCTCGATCATGTCGGTGAGGGCGCGCACCTCGCGCTTGACGCTGTCCAGGCCGACCAGGGCGTCGAGTTCGCCGAGGACCTCCGTGGAGGCGCGGGACGGCTGCTCCGGCACTGCGGGCTGAGGGGTCTGCTGGGCGGGCACGGAGCCGAGCAGCCCGACGGTCTGCGTGGCCGTCTGCACGGCGGGCGCCTCCTGCGCCGCGGCGGAAGGCGTGCGCAGGCCGCCGCTCTCGTCGCTCGCGCAGTCCTCGACGACCGGCCCCTCCTCGGAGAACTCGAAGCCGCCGCGCGCGCACCGTTCCGTACGGCATTTCCTGAGCGTCGTACGACATCCGTCGATGACGTGGAAGCCGTAGCCGCCGCTGCCCGTGACCCGGCAGCCGTGGAAGGTGCCGCGGCCGCCCGCGGAGACGTAGAAGCCCGCCTCCGTCGGCGCGTCGACGGTGCAGCGCTCCAGGGTGGGGTCCGCGCCCTTGGTGACGATCACGCCGGTCTGGACGGTGTCGACGGTGCAGTTGGCGAGGGTGCCGCCGCTGCCGTGGTCGCGGAACCAGGCGCCCGTGGCGGCCTCGCGGATGCGGCAGTCGTCCAGCTGCGCCGTCGCGCCGTCGCTCACCGACACCGCGGTGTTGCGCACCTGGGACAGATCGCTGTCGACGACGTCGGCGCGCGAGCCTCGGTCCAGGACGAACAGGGCGTCCGGCACGTCGTGCACCCGGCAGGACTCCAGGACGGCGGTCGCGCCGTCGCTGACCCAGACCGCCGGATAGTCGCCCGTACTGTCGTGGATCTCGCACTGGTTGGCGTCCACGCGCGTGCCCGGGTCCCACACGGACAGGCCGTTGCGCCCGAACTGCCGCACCGTGGACCGGGTGAGCGTCAGGACCGAGCGCGAGCGCAGGTCGATGGCGTTCTCGGGGATGTCGTGGATGCGGCAGTCGGCGAGCGTGAGCACGGCGTCCGTGTCGAGCGTGACGCCGTCGGACGTGGTGCGGTGCACGTCGCAGTCGGTCAGATGCGCCGTGGCCCGCCCGGTGATCTGCACACCGGTGCCCTTGACCTCGTACACCTCGCAGCCGATGGCCTCGAGGCCCGTGTGCTCACCGGTCGCGGACAGCCCCGCACCCGACGCGTGGTGCACGCGGCAGCGTTCGAGGCGGGGGTGCGCGGCGCCGCGCACCGCGACGCCGGACTGGCCCGCCGCGACGATCTCGCACTCCTCGTAGACGCCGCCACCGCCGTCGAGCACGGCGATACCGATGCCGCCGGGGTTGTCGACGGTGCAGCGGCGCACCGTGGGCCGGGCGCCGCCGCGGACCTCGATGCCGGCCGCGGAGCGCGTCACGACGCGGATGTCGGTCAGCTCCGGCGCGCCGTCCTCGACGAGCAGCGCGGGCGCGGACGAGTCCTGGCCCTCGATGTGCAGGTCCTGCACCAGCGCGGAGGCGCGGACGGTGAGCGGCACGCCTTCCGACGGCGCGATGCGCACGGACCCGGGGGAGCCCTCCGGGCCGCGCAGGGTCACGGCGCGCTGGATGACGAGGTTCTCGCGGTAGGTGCCCGCGGTGACGGTCAGTACGTCCCCGTCGCTCGCGGCCTCCAAGGCAGCGGCGAGCGATGCGTATTCGCCGGTGCGGCGCCGCCACCGCGACGTGCCGGTGTGCGTCACCTGGACCGTGCCCTGTGCCATGGAGTTGCTCTGCCCCCACCTCGTCGTACGCGGGATCTTGCGTCACTGTGCTGCGTCGTGCTGTGCCGATGCGCAAGGAGCCGAAGAGTTCGGCCGGTCCACCGTAGCGCGCGCGGGCAGGGCGAGTTGACCCGATGCCCAGGCTCTCACCTGCGTGACCGCGTCCGCCGGCCGGTCAGGAGCCGGTGCCGGTCCTGCCCCAGTCGGGGCCCGCCTTGTCCCAGGCCTGGTCCCAACGGGCATAACGCCCGCGCACGATGCGCCACAGGAGCAGCTTCCTGGTGCCCTCGATGAGTCCCACGGTGGCCGTGGCCGCGCCGAATCCGGCGAGGACCGCGTGTGTCGTCGCGGTCGCGCTGTCCAGCGGGCGGCCCACCACACGGCCGTGCTCGTCGGTCCAGAGCAGGAACCGGTCGCCGGGGTCGGGGTCCTTGAGGTCGGACATGACCACTCCGGAGCGCTCGGTGCCGTCGGGCGCCGTCCAGTGGGCCAGCACGCGGTGGTGCGCGTCGCGCGCCGACGAGGTCTCCGGGTCGGGGTCGAGCGGGGGAGAGGCGACCTTCCGGGTGACCGTGGCGGGCAGCTCGTGGCGGTCCTCGCGCTGGTGCCGGACCGAGGTCAGCAGGGCGTCGCGGGTCAGATCCGTGGTGACGGCCGCGGCCACGGGCACGGCGACGACGATGAGGATCAGGGCGGCGAGGGCCAGCCAGGCCTCGACGAGGTCGGTCCCGCGGCGCAGCGGATTGCGCCGCCAGCGCCAGAGTCCGGCGATCGCTCGCACAGTCCTGCACCCCCTTCCGCGTCCGTCTCAACCGGAACGGCACGGCCCACGCTCAGGTGGCGGGAAGAGAGAGCGACATCACCTCGAAGCCGCCCTTCGTCACCCTCTCTATGATTCCACGTCGCCCAACGTCCGTGCCTCGCCCCCGAGTTCCCCACCCGGGCGGCGATCATTCCAGGATCGTGAAGGGATCACCGACGCGAATGATTCCGGTCGATTCGGGCACCAGATGCTGGCCGAAGACGAGTTGGTCGCCGAAGCGGCGGTGCCGGGCGAGCGTGCGCAGCGGCTCCTTGCCCCGCTCCGCGGTGTCCTGGTCGGTGGTGGTCACCACGCAGCGCCCGCACTTCTTGGCGACGCGGAAGGTGACGTCCCCGATGGCGACGCGCGACCAGTCGTCCTCGGCCCAGGGCGGGGTGCCGTCCACCACCACGCTCGGCCGGAAGCGGTTCATGGGCAGCGGGCCCTCGTCGGCGTGATCGCCCTGCGCGATCAGTGAGTTCAGGGCGTCGAGCGAGGAGAGCGTGGCGAGCATCAGCGGATAGCCGTCCGCGAAGCTGACGGTCTCGCCGTCCTTGGCGTACGCGGGGTCGATGGGGCGGCGCTTCTCGGGGGCGTCGAGGTGCACGAGGCGCACCTCCGCGTCGAGATGGGCGCTGAACCAGGCGCCCGCCGCGGCGTCGGCGGGCACGGCCTCGACCTTGTCGCGCCAGATCTCCACCGGGACGGTCTCGATGGGCTCGGGCACCGCGATCGTCAGCGGCTCGCGCCCGGGCGCGGACACGCGAATGCCGCCGTCGGGCAGTTGCTCGACGGCGGCCAACGCCATGCGCGGATGCGGTCGTTGCGAGACGAACCGCCCGTCGCTGTCGACCAGCAGCCATCGACGGTCACCCGCGAGCCCCCAGGGCTCCACGGCGGCCTCACGCGGAGCGTGCCCCCGAGCCGCCTTGAGGGGGTGGACATGGATCGACTGAAGTGCTGGTTTCGACATGCGGCCATCCTGCCAGCAGCCACTGACAGGGATGTCCGCGGGCGATCAGTAGCCGCGGTAGGGGCGGTTGTACGGATCCTCGTACGGCGCGGGGGCGGGGCGGGGCGCCGCCGGGCGCATCGCCTCATAGCCCGTGCCGGTGGCCGGCCGCTGGGGCTGGGCGCCCGGGTAGCCGCGGGGGCCCGCCGTCTGCTGCGGGATGTACGGCGCGGGGGCCTGCTGCAGCGGGGCGGGCTGCGGGGCCGACTGGTAGCCGTAACCCGGGTTGGGGTGGGAAGGGGCGGCCGGGAGCGCGGGCAGCGCGGCCGGGAGGGCGGGCAGGTGACTGCCGGTGTCGTACGCGGAGGGAACCCGAATCGGGGCGATCTGAGGAGTGCCCCGCTCTGCGACGAGAGAGTCGTAGATCGGAGTGTCCGGGAAGGACGGCGCGGAGTAGTAACCGCCGCCATAGGTGGAGCGGGGGGAGGTCATGCTCCATAAGTTAAGCCCTTGATGTGCTGGTTGGGGAGACCGATAAGAGGGTTGTTTTACGTGTCGGCAGTGACTGTGGATCCCCAATGCGAGCGAACTTGGGAAAATCGGTCGCCGAACGACGTAGGGATCGTGTAAAGGCCGAGTTCCGGGCGGGTTACCCGCGGTTGACGGAGGGGCGTCCGACGGCTTTTCGAACGTGGTGTCGAAAGGCGGTGGAAGGCGCCCGTGCGGCACTTCGGGTTCCGGGTAATAGGTTGGCCATGAACGAATCGGCGGCCCCGCCGGACGCGGCGACTTGCGATGGGGGCGGACATGACAATGCCTAAAGGATCGAATGTTCCCGTACCGGCACCTGCGGTGCGGGTCGAATTGGGGTGGGGCACCGGCCCCGGTGCGCCCGACGCGGACGCGTCCGCGCTGTTGTTGGCCCCTTCGGGAAAGGTCCGCTCGGACGCGGACTTCGTCTTCTACAACCAGCCCGCGCACTCCTCCGGCGCGGTGCGGCACGAGGGCAAGCAGCGGACCGGCGCCGGCGTGACCGACGTGCTGGCGGTCGACCTCGCGCGCGTGGAGCCCGGGATCGAGACCGTGGTGCTCGCGGCGTCGGCCGACGGCGGCTCTTTCGGACAGATTCCCGGCTTGTACATCCGCGTGCTCGACGCGGCGAACGGCGCCGAACTCGCGCGCTACGACAGCGCGGACGCGACCGTCGAGACGGCCTTCGTACTCGGTGAGCTCTACCGGCGCCAGGGCGCGTGGAAGTTCCGCGCCGTGGGCCAGGGATACGGCAGCGGACTCGAAGGGCTCGCGACGGACTACGGCATCACGGTGGACGAACCGCAGCAGGCCGCGCCCGCCGCACCGCCCGCCGCGGCCGCAGCCCCACCGGCCCCGCCCGCCGCCCCCCTCGCACCGGCACCCGCTGCCCCGGCCGCGCCGCCGCCCCCGCCGCCCGCCGCGTCGCCCGAGCCCGTGCGCCTCACCAAAGTCACCCTGACGAAGGACGCGCCGTCCGTCTCCCTCAAGAAGCAGGGCGGCACCTCCGGCGGCATGCGCGTGAACCTCAACTGGCAGGTGCGCAAGCAGTTCAAGGGGTGGGGCGCCAAGCTCGGCAGGGCCGTCGCCATGCACGCCGACCTCGATCTCGACCTCTGCGCGCTCTACGAACTGGCCGACGGCCGCAAGGGAGTAGTCCAGGCGCTCGGCAACGCCTTCGGAGCGCTGCACCAGCCCCCGTACATGCTGCTCGACGGCGACGACCGCACCGGCGCGGTCAGCAGTGGCGAGAACCTCACCATCAACCTCGACCACATCAAGGACTTCCGACGCATCGTCATCTTCGTGACCATCTACGAGGGCGCGCGCAGCTTCGCCGACCTCAACGCCACGGTCACCCTCCAGCCGCAGCACGGCGCCCCGGTGGAGTTCTCCCTCGACGAGTGCACGGTGCCCTCCACCGTGTGCGCGCTCGCCCTCCTCACGAGCGAAGGCGGCGACCTCGTCGTCCAGCGCGAGGCCCGCTACCTCGTCCCCGACCGCGGCGTCAGCCCGCAGCGCACCATCGACCACGCCTACGGGTGGGGCATGAACTGGACGCCCGGCAGGAAGTGACCGCTCAGCGCTGCTCGGGCGCGGCCTCCGCCGTGGTGTCGGGACGCGCGTACGTGCGTCCCTTCCACGCCGCGCCGCGCCCCCTGTAGTGCTGCACCGCCGAATCGACGGTCATCAGGAGGTACAGAAACGCGGTGCCGGGCAGCAGCGGGGCGAGCCAGAGGGGCTGCCGGTAGTAGCGCAGCATCGGTGCGTACGTCGCGGTCATCACCAGCCAGGCGAGGCCACCGGCCGTCGCCGCGGCCACGTTCCGCGTCGCCAGGCCCGCGAACAGGGCGACCGGCGGGGCGAGATAGACCAGGGCGAGACCCGCGACCGTGCCGATGAGCAGCAGCGGGCTGTGCCGCAGCTGCGCGTACGCACTGCGCGACACCATCCGCCACAGATCGCCCAGGCGCGGATACGGGCGCACGCTGTCGACGCGCTCCGCGAGGCCGAGCCAGACGTGGCCGCCGGAGCGCTTCACCGCACGCGCCAGCGCCACGTCGTCGATCACCGCGTGCCGGATGGCGTCCGGGATCCGCGCCCGCTCGGCCGCGTCCGCGCGCAGCAGCACGCAGCCGCCCGCCGCCGCGGCCGTCCGAGAGCCCCTGCGCGCGATCCACCGGAACGGATAGAGCTGCGCGAAGAAGTAGACGAACGCCGGGACCACCAGGCGCTCCCAGACGCTCTCCACCCGCAGCCGGGCCATCTGCGAGACGAGATCGAAGCCGCCCGTGCCCGCGGCGGCCACCAACTCCCGCAGGCTGTCCGGTTCATGGGCGATGTCCGCGTCGGTGAGCAGCAGATACTCGGGCCCACGCGCGCGTGCCAGGCCGATGCCGTGACGTACCGCCCAGAGCTTGCCCGTCCAGCCCGCGGGCGGCTCACCGGGGGAGCCGACGGTCAGCGGCAGGCCGCCGTGGCGCTCGGCGAGGGCGCGGGCCAGGTCGCCCGTACCGTCCGAACTGCCGTCGTCGACAAGGAAGATCTCGGCCCGCCCCGGATAGTCCTGCGCAAGCAGCGAGGGCAGGCTCTCCGGCAGCACGGCCGCCTCGTCGCGGGCGGGGACGACGACACAGACCGAGGGCCAGCGGGAGGGTTCCCTGCGCGGTGGCAGGCGCACGTCCGTACGCCAGAAGAAGCCCTGCCCCAACAACAGCCACAGCCACACGGCAAGCGATCCGGCGGCGGTCCACGCAACGGCGCTCATCCGCCGAAGTCTGCCCCACGCCCCGGTGCCTGTGGGGCCCATCGACTATGGTGACCGGGTGAAGATCGCGCTCATGGACTCCGGAATCGGACTGCTCGCCGCGGCCGCCGAGGTGCGCCGCCTGCGGCCGGACGCCGAGCTCGTTCTCTCCTCAGACCCCGACGGACTGCCGTGGGGACCGCGCACCCCGGAGGACGTCACCAGGCGCTCCCTCACCGTCGCCGAGGCCGCGGCGGCCCACCGCCCGGACGCGCTGATCGTCGCCTGCAACACCGCTTCCGTGCACGCGCTGCCGGCACTGCGGGCCCGCCTGGAGCCCGGCCTCCCGGTGATCGGGACCGTACCGGCGATCAAGCCCGCCGCCGCGAGCGGCGGTCCCGTCGCCATCTGGGCCACCCCGGCCACCACCGGCAGCCCCTACCAGCGAGGCCTCATCGAGGAGTTCGCGGGCGGCGTCGCCGTCACCGAGGTGCCCTGCCCGGGCCTCGCGGACGCCGTGCAGTACGCCGATGAGCGGGCCATCGACGAGACGATCGCCGCCGCGGCCGCCCTCACCCCGCGCGATGTAAGGGTCGTCGTCCTGGGCTGCACCCATTACGAGCTGGTCGCTGAGCGTATTCGCGCCGCCGTTCAGCAGCCCGGCCTGCCGCCCCTCGTCCTGCACGGTTCCGCCGGAGCGGTCGCCGCGCAGGCGCTGCGCAGGATCGGCGAGCTGCCCGGCGCGCGGCCCGCTGCCGTGCCCCCTGGCCTGACGGTTCTGCTCAGCGGGCGCGCGGAGCCGCTGCCCCAGGCGGCACTCACGTACGCCGAGGGGCGCATGCTCGCGGCGGTCAGCCCGGCGCTCTGAGCCCGCGTACCCACCGGCGTCCGGGGCCGTGATCCGGAAGGAGTAACTCTCCGCGACGCGGTGCCTTCGCAGTGGAACGTGAGTAGTCTCGATGGCATGACGGACCACGCCCCCGAGGAGCGGGCCGCGACCGACGGCCCGCCCGACGTCTGGACCGGACGCGCGACCAACCGCGTGCAGTGGCTGCTGGCCTGCGCGGGCGCCGCCTGCATGGCGCTCGGCATCGAGCTCGCGGTCGACTCCATGTGGACATCGGGCATCGCGCCGCTCGCCATGTCCGTCGTCGGCTGCATCGCCGTCGGGCTCCTGATGCTCTTCGGCACGCTCGCCTTCGTCCATGTGGCCGTCAAGGTCGACAAGGACTCCCTCGAAGTGCGCTGCGGCCACCTCGGCCTGCCGCGCCGCCACATCCCGCTCTCCCACGTCGTCGGCGCCGAGTTCGCGCCCGCCGTCACGCCCCGGCAGTGGGGCGGCTGGGGGTACCGCTGGCGGCCGGAGAAGGGCACCGCCGTCGTGGTCCGCCGCGGGGAGGGCGTGGTGCTCAGCCTCGGCGACGGACACAAGTTCACGGTCACCGTCGACAACGCCGAAGCGGCGGTGCGCGCCATCAGGGCCCGGCTGAGCCTCACGGGGAACGCGGCGTAGCTCCCGCCCCGACCGTCCCCGCGCCGTCCGGCGGCTCGTCCGTCAGGGGCCGTGCCGTCGCGATCCCCGCGAGCAGTCCCGCGCCCGTCGTCACCGTCGTCATGCTGAGCGCGTTACCCACCGCGGCCACCGCCGTCAGCGCGGTGAGGGCCACGCCCGCCGACAGGACGACCTGCGTGGAGCGCGGGGAACGCCACAGGGCGTAGAGCAGCCAGCAGAACACCGCGGCGAGCAGCGCCACCCCGACGACCCCCTGCTCGGACGCCAGCTGCAGCGGCGCCGAATGCGGCTTGCCGTCGGACAGGACGTCGTCGGCCGTCAGGGGACTCACGTCGCCGTACCGACCCGGGCCGACGCCCATGGCGGGCTCGCGTTCGGCGATCCCGAGGGCGTCCCGCCACAGCAGCACGCGATGCCGGCCGAGCTGCCCCTCCAGGGGCGCCGTGAGCCCGCCCGGCAGCGTCCGGTCGGCCACCGCCAGGGACACCCCGGTCACCAGGAGCGTCGCGACCGCGAGGGCCGACAGGGCGGGCGCCCTGCGCCGGGCGAGTGCCGCCGCCAGGGAGCAGAGCAGGACGAGGGCGCATCCGGTGAAGCCGGCCGGGGAGCCGAGCGCGGCGGCGGCCCCGGTGATCCCCGCGGCGAGCAGCCGCAGGGCCACGCGCGCCGCGGGAGTGCGGGCCGCCCACGCCGCGCAGCAGGCCGCGCCGGTCGCCAGGATCAGCAGCGCGGCGGTGGCACCGGCGTGGCCGAGCGGGGATGCGGGGCCGAGTGCGACGTGTGGGGCGGCCGCGGCCAGACCGAGTCCCGCGAGCGCGCCCGCGCAAGGGGCGGCGACCGGGAGCAGGGCCCCGCAGATCCGGCCGCCCGCATAGCCCGCGGCCACCGCGAGCACCGCGAGGAGGACGCCTTCGGGGCTGCCACCGTGCACTCCGGCGGTGATCAGCGACCAGGCGGCGCACGCGCCGAGCAGCGCCACGCCCGTCGCGTCGGACGCGCCCCGTCGCTCGTACGCCTCTGTCGGACCGGCCGCAGCGGCCGTCCCCGTTGACCCCACCCCGTCGCCCCCCGGTGTCTGACGGGCCCCGGACGGCGCGGATGGCGCGAGCGGGTTCGGCGCCGCGCGGACCGGCCGTACGTCCGGGACTCGGCCACACGCTAACGGTTGGCGCCGTGGTCCGGGAGCCAGTTGCGCAGGAACGATACGGCGGGGGGCGCGCGGAAGCCGTGCCGACCGCGCTGTCGGTGCCCAGGTGAGGCGCCGTACACTCCCCGGGTGACCGCCACCACCACTCCCGTGGACGAGCCGGGCCGGCTCGCTCCGGGGCCCGCGCAGGCCTCCCGTGCCGCGCGTGTCCTGCGACGTCTCGTGCCCGCCGCCGCGGCGGCCCTCTCCGGAGTGCTGCTCTACGTCAGCTTCCCGCCCCGCACCCTGTGGTGGCTCGCTCTGCCCGCCTTCGCGGTCTTCGCGTGGTGTCTGCGCGGCCGGACCTGGAAGGCGGGGTTCGGACTCGGCTATCTCTTCGGGCTCGGCTTCCTGCTGCCGCTGCTCGTCTGGACCGGAGTCGAGGTCGGCCCGGCGCCGTGGCTCGCGCTCGCCGCCATCGAGGCAGTCTTCGTCGCCCTGGTGGGAGCGGGCGTCGCGGCCGTCTCACGGCTGCCCGGGTACCCGCTGTGGGGGGCCGCCCTGTGGATCGCGGGGGAGGCGGCACGCGCGCGTGTGCCGTTCAACGGCTTCCCCTGGGGGAAGGTCGCCTTCGGCCAGGCCGACGGCGCGTTCCTGCCGCTGGCCGCGCTCGGCGGCACCCCCGTCCTCGGGTTCGCGGTCGTGCTCTGCGGCTTCGGGCTCTACGAGATCGTGCGGCAGGTCCACGCGGCCCGTGACGCCGACGGCGTGCTGGACGTGCGCGGCGTGCGGCGCGGGGCGGCGGCCGCGGCCGTGCTCAGCGTGCTGGTTCCGGTCGCCGGGGCCTTCGCGGCGCGCCCGCTCGTCAGCGACAAGGCCGAGGACGGCACCGCGACCGTCGCCGCCGTCCAGGGCAACGTCCCGCGCGCGGGCCTCAACTTCAACGCGCAGCGCCGCGCGGTCCTCGACCACCACGTGCGCGAGACCGAACGCCTCGCCGCGGAGGTGAAGGCGGGCAAGGTCGCCCGCCCGGACTTCGTCCTGTGGCCGGAGAACTCCTCCGACATCGACCCGTTCACCAACCCCGACGCGCGCATGGAGATCGAGGACGCGGTCAAGGCCGTCGGGGTGCCCGTCTCGGTGGGCGGCGTCGTCGAGACCAAGGACGACAAGCTCTACAACGAGCAGATCCTGTGGGACCCGAAGAAGGGCCCCACGTCGACGTACGACAAGCGGCAGATCCAGCCGTTCGGCGAGTACATCCCGCTGCGCTCCTTCATCGGCCTGCTCAGCGACGACATCGGCAAGGTGCGGCAGGACTTCAGCCGGGGCAGCAAGCCGGGCGTCTTCACCATGGCGGGCACCAAGGTCGGCATCGCCACCTGCTACGAGGCGGCCTTCGACTGGGCCGTGCGCGACACCGTCACCCATGGCGCGCAGCTGCTCTCGGTGCCGAGCAACAACGCCACGTTCGACCGCAGCGAGATGACGTACCAGCAGCTCGCGATGTCCCGGATCCGCGCGGTCGAGCACAGCCGCGCCGTCACCGTCCCGGTCACCAGCGGCGTCAGTGCCGTGATCATGCCGGACGGCGAAGTGGTCGCGAAGACGAAGTGGTTCACCGCCGACACGCTCGTCGAGGAGGTCCCGCTGCGCTCGTCGCAGACGCCCGCGACCCGGCTCGGCGTCCTGCCCGAGGGCATTCTCGTGCTGATCGCGGCCGGCGGACTCGGCTGGGCCGTGACGAACGCGGTGCGGGCCAGGAGGGCCCGGCAGGGGTAACACCCGTTGTGGGCAAAGGCGATGGCGGGACGCCGTTAGGGTCGGTGCATGGCTACTCCTGATTTCATCACCACGCTCCGGGCCGACGCGGGGCAGCAGTTGCTGTGGCTCCCCGGAGTCACCGCCATCGTCTTCGACGACGAGGGAAGAGTGCTGCTGGGACAGCGTGCCGACAACGGCAAGTGGTCGGTGATCGGCGGGATCCCGGACCCGGGGGAGCAGCCCGCGGAGTGCGCCGTGCGCGAGGTGTACGAGGAGACGGCGGTGCGCTGCGTGGTGGAGCGCGTGGTCATGGTGCAGGCGCTGCCGCCCGTCACCTACCCCAACGGCGACACCTGCCAGTACATGGACATCACCGTGCGCTGCCGTGCCGTCGGCGGCGAGGCGCGGGTCAATGACGACGAGTCGGTCGACGTGGCGTGGTTCGAGGTGGACGCGCTGCCCCGGCTGCACGAGTTCTCGGAGCACCGGATCAAGCTGGCCCTTTCGGACAGCCCCACCTGGTTCGAGCAGTCCGCCGGGGAGTGAGGGCGGGCCCTGGTCCGGTGCGGGACGTGGTGGGTGTCACGGACAGCGTGCATCGTGCACCGATAGGGTCCTGCCGGTGGCGCCGCCACCGTGCGCGGAAGGCGGAGGTCGGACAGTGGGGCGGAGAGCCTATGCCCAGGGACTGCGGGGCCTCGCCTGCGTCCTGATGGCCTGGCAGGTCTGGCTGGTGTGGCACATCAGCACTTACGACGCGTCGACGGTCGAGTGGTCCTGCGACGGCACGGGCGGCTGCAGCAGCGAGCAGTTCGCGGGCATGGCGCCGTTCGTCGGGATCGGCTCCGCGATCCTGCTCGGCCTGCTGGCGTCGCGGTTCCTGCAGCGCGCCACGGCGGGTGTGGTGATCATGCTCTGCGCGGCCGCCGCGGCCATCGGCTGGTACGACGCGGTGGACGCGGGGCGCGTCGGCCGCGCGACGGTGACCGACTTCCACCTCGTCCTGCCCATCGAGAACCTCTCCGTGTCGGCCTGGCTCACCTTCCTCTGGTCGGTCGCCGGGGCGGGCTGTCTCGCCGCGTGCTGGGGCGCCGCCGTGAGCGTCCGCCGCACCGCCGTGCTGCGCAGGCTCTCCCGCAGGTACACCACCGCCGAGGCGGAGCTGGCGGGCTGGCGCACCGTCAGCCGCTCGTACGGCGAGGCCGTCGTCGTCTTCAGGGACGCCGGGGGACAGGAGCACCAGGTGTCCACCGTCGTCGAGCGCATCGCCCTCGACCGGCCCGTCCTCGCCGTGTACGACGCGGACCGGCCCGCCGATCCCGACCGCACCAGGGTCGCCGTCCCCCGCAAGAGGATGCTGCGCATCTCATGACCGCCCTGACTCCTTCCGCACGCGGATTCGCCGCGCTCCCCGTCCTCGCGGGCGCCGCCGTCGTGGCCGTCGCGCTCGCCACCCTGGCGCAGGGGCTGATCGGCGGCACCACCTGGGTGCTCCTGACCGGACTCACCGCCACCGCACTGGTCCTGACCGTCCTGGGCGGCCTCGCCGACGACGGCTACGGGCCCGGCGTCGCCGCGGGACTGCGGTCCGGCGGGCCGCGCGCCTACGCGCCCGCCGTCGTGCACTCGGTGCACGCGGAGGAGCGCAGGACCGGGGCGGCCGTCCTGGACGGACGGGACAGGAACAGCGTCTTCGTGTTCGACCTGACGGTCGTTCCCGACGAAGGACCCGCCTACCGGGTCGCGGTGCGCCACCCCCTGGACCTGCAGGACCTGTTGCACCGCGACAGGGCCGTCGTCGAGTACGACCCGCAGCAGCCGTGGCGGGTCGTCCTGGCGAACGATCCGCCGCGCACCTGGCTGGCCCGCGCGCAGCGGCTCGACGAGGAGACGGCGCGGGTCGCGCCGGGGCCCGCCCGCGGTCTGCCGCCCGGCGCGCACGTGCTGGCGACGGGTGCGGTGCTCGCGGCGCTGCTGGTGGTGCTGGTGCGGCTGGCGGGCTGAGCGGGGCGCTCCGTTAGCCTGAGGGCACGATGAACGACCGTTTGAGCACGTCATGGGGCACGTACGACCTCACCCGCTTCCCCGCGGACCCCCGCGACCGGCTGCGTGCCTGGTCAGCGGCCGACGCCTATCTGCTGCGGCACCTCGCGGGCGAGGAGGGGGCCCCGGCCGTCGACCTTGCGGGGACGGTGGCCATCCTCGGTGACCGCTGGGGTGCGCTGACCACCGCACTCGCGGAGTACGCGCCCGTGCAGATCACCGACTCCTTCCTGGCGCGCGAGGCGACCCGGGCCAATCTGGCCAGGGCAGGCCGCACCCCGGACGAGACGCGGCTCCTGACGAGCAGGGACACCCCGCCCGCGCCCGGCAGCGTGGACGTCCTGCTGGTCCGCGTGCCCAAGAGCCTCGCGCTACTGGAGGACCAGCTGCACCGGATCGCGCCCGCCCTGCACGAGGGCACGGTCGTCGTCGGCACGGGCATGGTCACCGAGATCCATACCTCGACACTCGAGGCGTTCGAGCGGATCGTCGGGCCGACGAAGACCTCGCTGGCCCGGCAGAAGGCGCGGCTCATCTTCTGCACGCCGGACCCGTCCCGCGCGACGGGGCCCAGCCCCTGGCCGCGCACGTACACGCTGCCTGCCGACTCCGGGGCGGGCGCGGGCCTGACCGTCGTCAACCACGCCGGGATCTTCTGCGCCGACCGGCTCGACATCGGCACCCGTTTCTTCCTGCAGCATCTGCCGCGCGCCCGCGGCGGGGCGCATGTGGTGGACCTCGGGTGCGGCAACGGCGTGCTCGGCACCGCGGCCTCCGTCGCCGACCCCGACGCCACGGTCACCTTCATCGACGAGTCCTTCCAGGCCGTCGCCTCCGCCGAGGCCACCTTCCGGGCCAACGCGGCGCCGGACGCCAAGGCCGCGTTCGTGGCCGGGGACGCGCTCGCCGCCGTGCCGCCCGGGACCGTGGACCTGGTCCTGAACAATCCGCCCTTCCACAGCCATCAGGCGACGACCGGCGCGACCGCGTGGCGCATGTTCAGCGGTGCCCGCGCCGCGCTGCGCCCCGGCGGCGAGCTGTGGGTCATCGGCAACCGTCACCTGGGCTACCACGTGCAGCTGCGCAAGCTCTTCGGGAACGCGCAGGTCGTGGCGAGCGACCCGAAGTTCGTGGTGCTGCGGGCGGTGAAGGGGGAGCGCGGCGGCCGGTGACGGCCGACGGATGCGGGTGACGGCCGCGGACCGGGGGAGCAGAGTGGGGCGTACGAGGGTGGTCCGCGGCGGAGCCGCGTGCGACTGACCGGGGGGTCGCGGGGCACCCGCGCCCAGTGCACCCCTGTCGTCGCACCTCCCGTCGTCCCGAGGAGCACCCGTGGTGAAGGACCGCCTGGCAGCCCTGGACGCCCACTGGCGAGCCGCCAACTATCTGGCCGTCGGCCAGATCTACCTGATGAGCAACCCGCTGCTGACCGAGCCGCTGCGCCCCGAGCACATCAAGCCACGCCTGCTCGGCCACTGGGGGACATCGCCCGGGCTCAACCTCGTCCACACCCACCTCAATCGCGTCATCACCGAACGCGACCTGAACGCGCTGTGCGTATGGGGCCCCGGGCACGGCGGCCCCGCGGTGCTCGCCAACTCCTGGCTGGAGGGCAGCTATACGCAGACCTATCCGGACATCACCCGGGACGCGCAGGGCATGGCGAAGCTGTTCCGCCAGTTCTCCTTCCCCGGCGGGGTGCCCAGCCACGTGGCGCCCGAGACGCCCGGCTCGATCCACGAGGGCGGTGAACTGGGCTACTCCCTCGCGCACGCCTACGGAGCCGCCTTCGACAACCCCCACCTCCTGGTCGCCTGCGTGATCGGCGACGGCGAGGCGGAGACCGGGCCGCTCGCCGCCTCCTGGCACTCCACCAAGTTCCTCGACCCGGTCCACGACGGCGCGGTCCTGCCGATCCTGCACCTCAACGGCTACAAGATCGCCAACCCGACCGTCCTCGCCCGCCTGCCCGAGGCCGAACTCGACGCGCTGCTCAAGGGATACGGCCACGACCCGCTGCACGTCACCGGGGACGAGCCGCGGCAGGTGCACCGGGACCTGGCCAAGGCCATGGACCGGGCCCTGGACCGCATCGCCCGCATCCAGCAGGCCGCCCGCGCGGCAGGCGGGCACGAGGGCAGGGCCCGCTGGCCGGTGATCGTGCTGCGCACCCCCAAGGGCTGGACGGGACCCGCGACGGTGGACGGCACACAGGTCGAGGGCACCTGGCGCGCCCACCAGGTCCCGCTGTCCGGCGTACGCGAAAACCCGGAACATCTGCGGCAGTTGGAGGCCTGGCTGCGCTCCTACCGCCCGCAGGAACTCTTCGACGCGCACGGTCGTCCGACCGCGGAGGTCCTGGACTGCATCCCCGTGGGCCGACGGCGTCCGGGAGCCAATCCCCACACCAACGGCGGCGTGCTGACCCGGACCCTGCCGCTGCGCCCGCTGGAGGAGTTCGCCGTCCCCGTCGACAAACCCGGCACGACCCTGCACGAGCCGACCCGGGTACTCGGCAAACTCCTCGCCCGGATCATGGCCGACACCGCCGAGCGGCGCGACTTCAGGGTGGTGGGCCCCGACGAGACAGCCTCCAACCGGCTCGATGACCTCTTCCAGGCCACCGGCAAGGCCTGGCAGGCACCGACCCTGGACACCGACGAGCACCTGGCCCGCGACGGCCGCGTGATGGAGGTCCTGTCCGAACACGTCTGCCAGGGCTGGCTGGAGGGCTACCACCTCACCGGCCGGCACGGCCTGTTCTCCTGCTACGAGGCGTTCGTGCACCTCGTCGACTCGATGGTCAACCAGCACATCAAGTGGCTCAAGACAGCGCGCGCCCTGCCCTGGCGCGCACCCGTGCCCTCCCTCAACTACCTGCTCACCTCGCACGTCTGGCGCCAGGACCACAACGGCTTCTCGCACCAGGACCCCGGCTTCGTCGACCACGTCCTCAACAAGAGCCCCGACGTCGTCCGCGTCTATCTGCCGCCGGACGCCAACACGCTGCTCTCGGTGGCCGAACACGCCCTGCACAGCCGCGACTACGTCAACGTGATCGTGGCGGGCAAGCAGCCCTGCTTCGACTGGCTCTCCCTGGACCGGGCCCGGGCGCACTGCGCGCGCGGCGCGGGCGTGTGGGAGTGGGCGGGCACCGACGACGGCACCCGCGACCCGGACGTCGTGCTGGCCTGCGCGGGCGACGTGCCCACCCAGGAAGTCCTCGCGGCGGCCGCCCTGCTGCGCGAGCACCTGCCCGAACTCGCCGTGCGGGTCGTCAACGTCGTCGACATCGCCCGACTGATGCCCCGCGAGGAACACCCGCACGGCATGCCCGCATCCGAGTACGACGCGCTCTTCACCCGCGACAAGCCGGTGATCTTCGCCTACCACGGCTACCCCTGGCTCATCCACCGCCTCGCCTACCGCCGCACCGGCCACCCGAACCTGCACGTGCGCGGCTACACCGAGGCGGGCACCACGACCACACCCTTCGACATGGTCGTCCGCAACGACCTGGACCGCTACCGGCTCGTCATGGACGTCATCGACCGCGTCCCCGGCCTCGCCGTACGCGCCACCGCGGTACGCCAGACCATGACCGACGCCCGCACCCGCCACCACTCCTGGATCCGCGCACACGGCACCGACCTGCCCGAAGTCGCCGACTGGGCATGGCCCTTCTGACTCCCCTACGATCACGTGCCGGGTGGTGCGGCACGAAGGGGGAAGCGGAGCGATGCGTACGATGCCGGGCTCGCGAGGGGTGCTCGCGGCGGCGCTCGCCGTGACGGCGGCCCTGACGGCCACGGCCTGCGGGACGTCCGGCGACGGCGACGACCGCGGGGCCGGGGCGGCCGTGCCGTCGTCGGTACCGGCCGAGCCGACCACCGCGAGCCCCGCCGCCGAGCCCACGCCGACGCCGTCCCGCACGGACCTGCCGCCCGCCTGCACCGGAGCCACCACCGAGGCGCGTGTCGCCGACGACCCCGAGGGCGACCTCATGCTGACCGCCACCAATACCGGCGGAGCGCCCTGTGTCGCCTTCGGGGCGCCCCGCCTGAAGATCGGGGACTCCTCGTCGGCCGTCTCCGCGCCCCGCGACACCGCGCCACGGGAACCGGTGACGCTCGGTCCCGGCGAGTCCGCGTACGCGGGCATCCTCATGGCGTGGGAGCCCGATGATTACGTCACCGTCGACAAGGTCTCCCTGACCTTCGCGGCCAACGGGGCGGGGCGTGGCACGGCGGGGCCGCCGGTGACCGTCGCGCTGCCGGGGCGGACGCCGTACGAAGAGCTGGACGCCGAGGTCACGTACTGGCAGCGGAGCCGTGCCGACGCCCACGTCGACGGGTGACGAGGGGGGGCTATGACTTGAGCGAGCTCAGGTCATGCGCGTACGTGCCCACCGCGTTCGCGATCACATCGATGTTGAGGTCGAACGCCTTGATGTCGATGTTCTTCAGGGTGTCGCCCGGGCCGTGGTAGTTGGGGTCGAAGGCCACGCCCGCGGTGCCGCCCCACTTCGCCGCCTGCTCCGGGGTCTTGATCTCCTCGGCGCCGGTGTAGGTGCCGCCCGCGGGGATGCCGACCGCGATGAACGGGCCGTAGTCGGAGCGGCCGTCGAAGTCGTAGCCCTCGGTCTGGATGCCGTGCTTGCCGAGGTACTTCTCGATCAGCTTCTCGATCTGCGCGGAACCGGCCGGGCCGGGGCCCGCGCCTTCCTTGTCGGAGTCGTCGCCGTCGTAGGTGAGCCACGCCGGGTTGGGCGAGGCGATCATGTCGAAGTTGAGGTAGAGCTTGATGTCCTTCTGCTGCTTGGCGCTCAGCTGCTTCACGTAGTGCTCGGAGCCGAGCAGGCCGATCTCCTCCGCCGACCACCAGGCGAAGCGGACCTTGTGGGTCAGCTTCTTGCCGCCGTCGGTCGCCTTGGCGAGCTTCTGGGCGACCTCGATCAGACCGGCCGAGCCGGAGCCGTTGTCGTTGATGCCGGGGCCCTCGGGCACCGAGTCCAGGTGGGCGCCCAGGGCCACCACCTGGTCGGCGCGGCCGCCGCGGGTCTCCGCGATGACATTGCGGGTCTTGCGGTGGGTGGTCGTGGTGGCGACGTCCAGGTTCACCTCGACCTCGCCCTTGGCGAGGTCCTCGGCGAGCTTCTCGCCGTCGGCCTTGCTGAGACCGGCCGCCGGGATGTGCGCCTGGGACGGGTCGCCGACGCTGCCCGCGGCCGGCTTGTCGCCGGAGTGGTTGTAGACGAGGATGCCCGCGGCGCCCGCCTGCGCGGCGGCCGCCTCCTTCTCGGCGTAGGTGCAGGTGCCGCGCTTCACCAGGGCGATCTTGCCGGTGAAGGTGTCGGTCTTGTAGTCGTCGGGGGTGCAGCCGGGGGTCTCGTCCACCCGGGCCGCGGCCAGCTTCGCCGTCAGGCCGCCCTGCGGCGTTGACTTGCTGAACTCGAAGGCCTTGGTGGCGAGTTCGCCCTGGCCGGGGGAGCGGAGCGTGAGCTTCTCGCGCTGCGTGGCGGACTCGGGGAACGTGAAGTTCTGGTACGAGACCTGGTAACCGGCCTTCTTGAGCTGGTCGTGGACGTACCGGGCGGAGGCCTCGTGGCCCGGCGTGCCCGCGGCGCGGTTGCCACCGTTGGCGTCCGCTATCTCCTGGAACTTCTCCAGATGGCGGTAGGCGCTCTTGGCGGTGGACTTCTTCACCAGCTTCTTCGCCAGCTTCTTGGCCTGCTTGGTCTGCTTGGCCTGATCCGTCTGCCTGGCGCTCTGCGCCGTGCTCTGGTGTCCGTGTCCTTCGGCGCCTGCCTGAGGTGCGGCGGCGAACAGGATCGGGACGGCGACAGCCGCGGAGATGAGGGCTGCCGTGGACCGGGTGCGGGGTGCGCGCACGAGTGTCCTTCCTGGGTGGTGCCGTGATCGCGAGTGATCACGAGTGATCGAGTGCGAGGAAGGTAGCCCGGAACAGCGGCAGTTCAGAACAGTTTTCCGGCCATTGCAATGGTGCCTTCATCCTGCCGTCATCCACAGGGCAGCGACGTCCGTGCGGAGGCGCCGTCCGGCAGGGCCTCGCCTCACACATCGAGGGGCTGTGTCGTCGTACTGCATGGGGCGGTGTTGTCGTGCCGCATGAGGCCGCAACCGCAACCCCGCGAACGACCCCGCCGAAAGAGGAGGTATCCATGAAGATTGTCGTGGCAGGCGCCGGGTACGCCGGAACCCTGGCGGCGAACCGACTGGCGAAGAAGGTGCCGGAGGCGGAGATCACCGTCATCAATCCGCGTCCTGAGTTCGTGGAACGGGTGCGACTGCACCAGCAGATCGCCGGAACCGGCGAGGTCACGACCCCTCTCGCGGAGATGCTGCGTGCCGGGGTCCGGTCGCGGCTGGCGACGGTGGGAAAGATCGGCGATGGCAGCGTGGTCCTGGACACCGGTGAGTCCGTGGACTTCGACCACCTCGTCCTGGCCGTGGGGAGCACGGTGTCCCCTCTGCCGGGCACGGTCGCGGTGGGCACGTGGGAGGGCGCGGAGCGCGCCCGTACGGCACTGGCGGATCTTCCTCCGGGCGCCACGGTGACGGTCATCGGTACCGGAGCGACCGGCATCGAGACCGCCGCCGAGGTCGCCGAGGCGCGTCCGGATCTGCGTGTGCGCCTGGTGGGCAGCCGGCTCGCGGCCGCCTTCTCCGACGGCGCTCGTCGTCGGGTCCGCGCCGGCCTTGAGCGACTGAAGGTGTCGGTCCTGGAGGATTCCGTGACGGAAGTGCTGCGCGGAGAGGGGGAGAGGGGCGCCGACAAGATACTGCTGCGGTCGGACCCGGACGGCCCGTTGCACGCGGACCTGACCCTGTGGGCCGTCCTCGGCAGCATTCCCGACCTGGCCGGGCGGAGCGGCCTGGCGGTCGATGACCGGGGCCGCGCCCTCGTGGACCCGTATCTTCGCAGTGTCAGCGATCCGCGGATCTTCGTCGTCGGCGACTGTGCCGCCGTCCCCGGTTCCCGTGCGGCCTGTCAGACGGCGGGCCCGCAGGGGGCCCACGCGGCGGACACGCTGGCCCGGACGATCCGGGGGCGCGAGCCCGAGCCGTACTCCATGGGGTACTTCGGAACGGGACTCTCCCTCGGCCGACGGGACGGTGTGATCCAGCTGTCCCGGCGCGATGACAGTGCGCGGCGGCAGTATCTCGCGGGCCGTTCCGCGGCTGTGCTCAAGGAAGGCGTGACCTTGGGAGCCAAGTACGGCGCTCGTACCGCGACCATCGCCTGGCTGTCCGGACCGAAGTGACCGCCGCATCCATCGCGTTGACGCACAGGAGAGGGAACCGCCATGTCGAATTCGGGCAGGGGAGGCCGGGCGCTGGTGGTCGGGCTCGGGATCGCGGGCATCGCCACGGCGGTGCGGCTGCGGCAGGTCGGCTGGGAGCCGGTCGTGGTCGAACGGGCGCCCACCCGGCGCTCGGGCGGCTACTACATCGCGCTGTTCGGCTCGGGTGTCGCCTCGGCGGGACGCCTGGGCGTGCTGGAGCGGATCGGTGACCGCGGCGGCCCGCGGATAGCCCTGTACGACGTCGACCGGAGCGGCAACCGTCGTCCCAGAGTGAATCTGGGGTCCTTCGACGGAGGCCCCCGCCCGCTGCTGCGCGGCGATGTGGAACAGGGGCTGTTCGCAGCGCTGCCGGAGGATGTGGAGATCCGTTACTCCACCGTGCCCACCCACATCGTCCAGGACGAGTCCGGCGTCCGGGTCTCACTGCGCGACACCGCGGCCGACACCACCGCCGACGAGCGCTTCGACCTGGTGGTCGGCGCCGACGGCATGCGCTCCACGGTGCGCGGACTCGCCTTCGCCCCTCAGCGCTGTCTGTATCCCCTGAACTACATGATCGCCGTCACTCTCCTGGACAGGCCGGTCGACGGATTCGGTCTGTCCGATGGGCTGATCCTGGCCGAGCCGGGGCGTTCGGCGTGGGTCTTTCCCTTCGCCGACCGGGCCCCGAGCCTGCTGTTCTCCTACCGCACCCGTGACATCGACGCCGAGTTCAGCCGTCCCCCTGTCGAGTCCCTCCGTGCCGCGTTCGGCCCCGAGCCCACCGGCCCGCTCCTCGAAGGGCTCCTCGACCGCTACCAGCAGGCCCCGGATGCCCTGTTCGACTCGGTGCAGCAGGTGAAGATGCCCAGCTGGAGCCGCGGCCGGGTCGTCCTGGTCGGCGACGCCGCCTGGTGCATGACCTTGTACTCGGGCATGGGGGTCTCCAGCGGAATCGCCGGCGGGGAACTCCTTGGCACCATGCTCCGGCGTCACCACGGGGACGTGCCCGGCGCGCTGCGGGCCTGGGAGGCGCGGATGAGGCCGTTCATCCACGCCCAGCAGGACAGCGCGCTGGTCACCGGGCGACGGATGTTCACTCCGCAGGACCGCAAAGAGCTGATCGTGCGCGCGGGGATGGGTCGCCTGATGCGTGTGCCCGGCCTCGGCAGGGCGATCTGCAGGAGACTGCTCGACAGCAAGGACATGAGGGCGAAGAACACCGACGTCGCCGCGCCTTGGGTGTAGGCCGTGGGGCCGATCGCCGTCCGGGCGCATGATGGATTCCATGAGCGAACTGTTCCCCCGCGACCGGACGGAGGTCGCTCCGGGAGCCGTGCACGTGCCGGACTGGCTGGACATACGGGAGCAGCGGGCGCTGGTCGAACGCTGCAGGGTGTGGGCGATGCCTCCCGCCGGACTGCGGGAGGTGCGGCTTCCCGGCGGCGGGAGGATGACGGCCCGGCAGGTCGGGCTCGGCTGGCACTGGTTCCCGTACGGGTACGCGCGCAGCGCGGTCGACGGTGACGGGGCGCCGGTGAAGCCGATGCCGTCGTGGCTCGCGGAACTCGGCCGTGCGGCGGTCGGGGCCGCGCGGACGGTCCTGGCGGAGGGCGGGGCGTACGGCGACGAGCATGCGTACGCCTACGACATCGCGCTCATCAACTTCTACGACGGCGACGCCCGCATGGGCATGCACCGGGACAGCGACGAGAAGTCCCGCGCCCCCGTGGTGTCCCTGAGCCTCGGCGACACCTGTGTGTTCCGCTTCGGCAACACCGAGACGCGCACGAAGCCGTACACGGACATCGAGCTGCGCAGCGGGGACCTGGTGGTGTTCGGCGGGCCCTCGCGCCTCGCGTACCACGCGGTGCCGAAGATCCTGCCCGGCACCGCGCCGCCGGACCTCGGGCTCGCCGGGCGGCTGAACATCACGCTGCGCGTCAGCGGGCTCTCCGACGGCGGGCCCGCGTCCGGCTCAGGCGTTGTGGAAGACGAGCCCCAGTGACCTGCGCAGCCCCGAGCGCACCGTGCTCACCCCGTGCCGCACCGGGCCCGCCGACCAGCCGCGGGCCGAGCGGACCGGGCGGTCGCGGGTGGTGAAGACCAGGCCGTGGCCCTGTGCGAGGACCGTGGAGGTGCCCCGGGACTGGGCCCGCGGCCGCTGCTCGACGAGCAGGAACTCGCCGCCCGTGTAGTCCACGCCCTGCTCGTCCAGGCCGATGACGACCTGGAGCGGGAAGACCATGTCCCCGAACAGGTCGCGGTGCAGGGCGTTCCAGTCGCCCTCCTCGTAGCGCAGCAGGATCTGCGAGGGCTTGGTCTGGCCGGCCGCACGGCACTGGTCGAGCCACTCCGCCAGGGCGTCGGGCCAGGGCGCGGGGCGGCCGAGGCGGGCCGCCCAGTCGCGTGCGACGGCCAGCAGGTGCGGGTAGAGCGCGGCCCGCAACTCGGCGACGACGGGCGGGAGTTCCTCGGCGAAGTAGCGGTACTGGCCCGAGCCGAAGCGGTGCCTCGCCATGTCGACCGTGGACCGGAACAGCGTGTCGTCGTCGTACAGTTCCGCGATCGCGCGGCACTGGTCCTGGTCGATGAGCCGGGGCGTGAGCGCGCAGCCGTGCGCGTCGAGTTCGGCGGCGATCGCGGGCCAGTCCGCCGCGTCGACGGCCGCTCCGGCCCGTCGTGCGGTGGTGGTCATGCCGCCTCCAGGTCGAGGAGCCGCTGCTTGCGCTCCAGGCCGCCCGCGTAGCCGGTGAGGGAGCCGTCGGCGCCGATCACGCGGTGACAGGGGCGCACGACGAGCAGCGGGTTGCGGCCGATGGCCGTGCCGAGGGCGCGAACGGCGGCGCGGGAGAGGCCGAGCTGTTCGGCGAGGCGTCCGTAGGTGGTCGTGGTGCCGTAGGGCACGGCGTCGAGGGCGCCCCAGACCTTGCGCTGGAAGTCGGTGCCCGCCCCGGTGACGTACTCGATGTCGAAGTGGGTCAGGCTCCCGGCGAAGTACGCGCGCAGCTGGTCGGCGATCGCGTCGAACGCCTCGTCGTCGCGGAGCCAGCCGTCCTGGACGACGGCCCCGCCCTTCTGTCCTGGCATGGACAGCGAGGCGAGCGCGGTGCCGCCCTTGGCGGTGGCCGATGCCTCGCCCACCAGCAGCAGCTCGCCCAGCGGGCTGTCGATCGTCGTGTAGACGGTCATCGGACTCTCCTCATACGTTCGGTTGCTGGCTCCAGTCTGCGTCTCGCGCGAGGGCGGGGCTGGCGGGATTCGGACATCGCGCTGATGCCGGCGCCGACGCTTTATGCAACTAGTTGCACAATGGCATGCGCGTCGTCTACAACTGTTCTGTGGACATCGCGTACGGAGGGGCCGCATGAGCCGTTACCCGAACCTGCTGAACCCGATCGACCTGGGTTTCACGACCCTGCCCAACCGGGTCCTGATGGGCTCCATGCACGTCGGCCTGGAAGAGGCGCCGAACGGCTTCGAGCGGATGGCGGAGTTCTACGCGACCCGCGCCCGCGGCGGCGTCGGCCTCATCGTCACCGGCGGCATCGCCCCGAACGAGCTGGGCCGTCCCTGGGACGGCGGCGCCAAGCTGACCACGGTGGAAGAGGCCGAGGAGCACAAGGTCATCACCGCCGCCGTGCACGCCGAGGGCGGCAAGATCGCGATGCAGATCCTGCACTTCGGGCGGTACGCCTACCACGACAAGCTCGTCGCGCCCAGCGCGCTCCAGGCGCCGATCAGCCCCTTCGTGCCGCGCGCCCTGGAGGACGACGAGGTCGAGCAGACCGTCGAGGACTTCGTGCGCGCCGCCGAGCTGGCCAAGCTCGCGGGCTACGACGGCGTCGAAGTCATGGGCTCCGAGGGCTACTTGATCAACGAGTTCATCGCGGCCCCGACGAACCGGCGCACCGACCGGTGGGGCGGCTCCTACGAGAACCGGATCCGCTTCCCCGTCGAGATCGTCCGCCGCACCCGCGAGCGGCTCGGCGCGGACTTCATCATCATCTACCGCCTCTCCATGCTCGACCTCGTGCCCGGCGGCTCGACCCTCGACGAGGTCGTCCGGCTCGCCAAGGAGATCGAGGCCGCGGGCGCCACCCTCATCAACACCGGCATCGGCTGGCACGAGGCACGCATCCCCACCATCGCCACATCGGTGCCGCGCGGCGCGTACAGCTTCGTGACGAAGAAGGTCATGGGCGAGGTCTCCGTGCCGCTCGTCGCCGTCAACCGCATCAACACCCCGGAGATCGCCGAGGAGTTGCTCGCCGACGGCGCCGCCGACATGGTGTCGCTGGCCCGCCCGCTCCTCGCCGACCCGGACTTCGTCAACAAGGCGAAGGCCGAGCAGGCCGAGGCCATCAACACCTGCATCGGCTGCAACCAGGCCTGCCTGGACCACACCTTCAACCTGCAGATCACCTCCTGCCTGGTGAACCCGCGCGCCTGCCACGAGACCGAGCTCGTGCTCTCGCCGACCCGTACCAAGAAGAGCGTCGCCGTCGTCGGGGCGGGCCCCGCCGGACTCGCCTTCGCCGTCTCGGCCGCCGAGCGCGGCCACGACGTCACGCTCTTCGACGCCGCCGCCGAGATCGGCGGGCAGCTCAACGTCGCCCGCAAGGTCCCCGGCAAGGAGGAGTTCGACGAGACCCTGCGCTACTTCCGCACCCAGCTCGAACTGCGCGGCGTGGACGTCCGGTTGAACACCGTCGTCACCGCCGACGAGCTCGCCGAAGCGGCGTACGACGACGTGGTCGTCGCCACCGGAGTCACCCCGCGCATCCCGGAGATCCCCGGCATCGACCACCCCAGCGTCGTGGGCTACCTCGACGTACTCCGCGACGAGGCGCCCGTCGGCGAGCGGGTCGCGATCCTCGGCGCGGGCGGCATCGGCTTCGACGTCGCCGAGTTCCTGACCGACGGCGGCGAGAAGGCCAGCCTCGACCCGGCCACGTACTTCCGGCAGTGGGGCGTCGACATGGAGTTCCGCGACCGCGGCGGCCTGACGAAGCCCGAACGGCCCGCGCCGCCGCGCAGCGTGCACCTCCTGCAGCGCAAGACGTCCAAGGTCGGCCAGGGCCTCGGCAAGACGACGGGCTGGATCCACCGCACCGAACTGCGCCACCGCGGCGTCACGATGGTCGCGGGCGCCAGCTACGACCTGATCGACGACGCGGGCCTGCACGTCACCGTCGACGGGCAGTCCTCCGTCATCCCCGTCGACACCGTCGTGCTCTGCACCGGCCAGGAACCGCGCCGCGGCCTGTACGAGGAGCTGCTCGCCGCGGGCCGCAGCGTGCACCTCATCGGCGGCGCGGACGTGGCGGCCGAGCTGGACGCCAAGCGCGCCATCAAGCAGGGCACGGAGCTTGCCGCCGCCCTGTGAGGCGCCGTCCCTAGGATGGCCCCCATGTCACTCCCGCACGCGATCCTGACCGCCCTCCTCGAAAAGCCGTCGTCGGGGCTCGAACTGACCCGCAGGTTCGACAAGTCGATCGGCTACTTCTGGTCGGCCACGCACCAGCAGATCTATCGGGAGCTGGGCAGACTGGAGCGCGAAGGGGCCATCCGCGCCCTGCCACGGCAGGGCGCGGCCCGCGGGCAGAAGAAGGAGTACGAGGTGCTGCCCGCGGGCCGCGCCGAACTGGCCCGCTGGACCGCGGCGAGCCAGGACCCCAAGCCGCTGCGCGACACACTGCTGCTGCGCCTGCGCGCCGCCGCGGTCGTCGGCACGGAGGGCATCGAGCCCGATCTGCACCGCCATCTCGACCTGCACAGGCGGCAGTTGGCCGAGTACGAGGAGATCGAGCGGCGGGACTTCCCGCCCGGCAAGGACGCCGTCGAGGACCGCCTGCGGCACGTGGTGCTGCGGGCGGGCATCGACCTGGAGACGTTCTGGACGCAGTGGCTGGAGCGGACGATCGCGGAGCTGGAGGCGCCGTGACCCATGGCTGCGACGCCTGCGCCAACGGCGACGACGGCACCGGCAGTGACGTGGTCGAGCGGGCCGATCGGGCGACGCGGGCCGGCTGGGCGGCGATCGCCGCGATCACCGGGGTGCTCGGCTGCGCGCTGATCGCCGTGGCGGTCGCCACCCTGGTCGGCATACTCGCCTGCTTCGGCATCGTGGTGGCCATGGACCCCTGAGCGCTCCGCGGAACAGTTCGGGGCGTCCGCTAGCCGAGTGTCGCCTCCCGCGGGTCCCAGCCGTCGGGCAGCGGTTCCGGCGGCACGAGCCGCGTGGTGAGCGGGGTGAACTCGGCGCGGTCCGCGGAGCGCGTGATCGCCGTCATGGTCTGCAGGACGTGCAGCGCGAGCGCGCCGGACGCCCGGTGGGCGGTGCCGCCGCGCAGTGCCCGCGCCATGTCGACCACGCCGAGGCCGCGCCCGTCGAGGCGTCCCCGCACGGGCAGTTCGCGCCAGTCGTCGGCGCCGTTGGGCAGCAGCTTCAGCGGGCCGCCGAAGGTGTTCGGGTCGGGTACGGCGAGCGTGCCCTCGGTCCCGGCGATCTCGAAGCCGATGCGGGGGAGCGCCGAGTCGAAGCTGAACGTCGTGTTGGCCCGCACCCCCGAGGCGAACTCGACGAGCGAGGACACATGCGTCGGCACGTCCACGGGGAACACCTGTCCCGCCTTCGGCCCCGACCCGACGGAGCGTTCCCGGCGTGCGCGGGCCGAGACCGCCGCCACCTGCGAGACGCCGCCGAACAGGGCGACGAGCGAGGTCAGATAGTAGGGGCCGAGGTCGAACAGCGGGCCCGCGCCCGGCTGGTAGAGGAACGCGGGGTCGGGATGCCAGGCCTCGGGCCCCAGGCTCTGCGTCACGGTCGTCGCCGTCATGGGCGTGCCGATGTGCCCGGCCGCCACGGCCCGCAGCGCCGACTGCAGGCCCGCGCCGAGGAACGTGTCCGGCGCGTTGCCCATGCGCAGGCCCCGCTCCGCCGCCTCCGCGAGCAGCTTCTCGGCCTCGGCGGGGGCGAGGGTGATCGGCTTCTCGCCGTAGACGTGCTTGCCCGCGCGCAGGGCGTCCCGGGCGACCTGGGCGTGGGCCGCGGGCACGGTGAGGTTGACGACCAGCTCGACGTCGGGGAGTGCGAGGACCGTCGCGGGGCTGCCCCACACCGGGACGCCGTGGGTGCGGGCCGCGGCCTCGGCGCGCGCCTCGTCGAGGTCGGCGACGGCCAGGACCCGGATGTCGGGGAAGCCGCCGAGGGTGCGCAGATACTCGGCGCTGATGACGCCCGCGCCGATGACGGCCGTGCCGACCGGGCCCGAACTCACGCCGCCTCCAAGGAGGTTATATAGGTGAGGCTCGCGGCGAGTTCGTCGAAGAGGCCGTCGGTGCCGCCCGCGCACGCGTCGAACTCGACGACCCGCCGGGCACCGGGCGCCGCGGCGAGGATCTCGGGGACCGGCATGGTGCCGCCGCCGACGGCCACGTTCGGGTCGTCCTTCGTGCCGGGACCGTCCTTGAGGTGCAGCGCGACGACACGGTCGCCGAGGCGGTGCAGGAGCCCGGGCACCCCGGCGCCGCCGACGGCCGCCCAGTAGGTGTCGACCTCCAGGCACACGGCGGGGTCGAGGAGTTCGGCGAGGACCTCGATGGCGTGCCTCGCGGGCTCCCCCTCCCGCGCGCCGAAGCGGGGCTCGATCTCCCACCAGTGGTTGTGGTAGCCGATCCGGACGCCGTGCCGACGGGCCGGTGCCACCAGGGAGTTGAGGCGGTCGGCGGCCCGCGCGAGGCCGTCGCGCGTGGTGAAGTCCTCGTGCGGGAGCCCGGCGGGGACGATCGCCAGATCGGTGCCGAGCGTGGTGACCGCGTCGAGGGCGGGCCCCGGATCCGGGTCGAGCAGCTGCCCGGCATGGGCGCCGGACACGGTGAGGCCGAGGTCGTCGAGGATCAGGCGGTGACCCTTGGGATCGGAGACCACGTCGTACGTCTCGACCGCGCCGTAGCCGAGCCCCGCGAGTCGGCGCACGGTGCCCGCCCAGTCGACGGCGAGCTGATCGCGCACGGTGTAGAGCTGAACGCTGAGCGGTCGTGGCATGGGCGCGCCCTCCCTGTCGGCTGGGAGGACGGTAAGGCGGTTCACCGGGGCGGGCAAGGGTGCGGCAGGGACCCGGACATGCGACGGCCGCCCACCCGGAGCGAAGACGGGTGGGCGGCCGCCGGTGGTGCCGTGGTCGCCGTGGACCTCGGATCAGGCCCGGTGCTGGGCGCCCCGGCGCCGCAGGTACCAGACACCGCCCGTCGCCGCCGCGGCCACCAGGGCCCCGCCGGTGACGAGCGTGAGCGTGCCCCGGTCCTCGGAACCGCCCCCGAGTCCTCCGCGCACGCCGCGCGAGGGCGCGGTGGTCGAGGAGGCCGTCGGCGTGCTGCCGACGGTGACGGTCTGAGGTCCGGCGTTCGAGCCGTCCGCGCAGCTGACGAGCACGGTGTAGGTACCGGCGCCGACGTTCTGCCAGGACCCGCTGCCATTGCTGAGCTGCACCTGTTGGCCCCCGGCGAAGCTGGCGTTGGTGCCGCTCATCAGGGAGGCCGTGCCACCGGTGCAGGCCGCCGTGGTGACCTGCACGGTCGATCCGGTGGCGGTCACGGTGATGCCGCCGCCCGCGAACGCGGGAGCGGCCAGTGTCAGCGGCAGTGCGGCGGCGACGACGGTCAGGCCGGAGCGGACGAATATCTGGGTGGTACGCATGAGTCTGCCCTCCGGTGGCACGGGAGGCGGTACAACCCATGCGCCGCCGAGGGTCGGGAAACGGCCCGTGCTACCTGACGAAGAGCCAACGTGCCGCGGGCGCGGACCGCATGCGGACGGCATCCGGGCAGGTGACGAAATCCTTCGTACGGCGGAGAGCTGACCGGCCGTCACGGCTCGCCCGGACGATCGGGGGCGGGGCAGGGGCCGCCCTCAGCCCGCCTCGGGGGCGGGGGCCAGGCCGTCGGCGACGAGTCCCGCGTACACGGCCCGGCCGAGCGTCTGCACCGCGGACTGCGGGCGCACCATCACGGTGAACTCCTTGATCAGGCCCTGCTCGTCGAAGTGGAGCAGATCGATGCCGTGGATCTCCTTGCCGTCCACGGTCGCGCGGAAGAGCAGCACGGCCGACTCCGCCTCGCTGCCGTCGGCGCTCGTGCGCGAATCGCCGGTGAACGACCCGACGTACCGGAAGTCCTCGAAGGTCCGCAGGAGCACCCCGAAGAGGCCGAGCACCATCGGCCTGCCCTCGAAGGGGGTGAACTTCACCGGGCTGTAGAAGCGGACGTCCGGGGTGAACAGCTCCTCCAGCGCGTCCGGGTCGCCCTTCTCGACGACGGCGCGGAAGCGTGCGGCGGTGGGGTGCGTCATGGGTCCTCCATAGTCATCAATCTGAGTAGTCAGATCGATGACTATGATGGGGGTGCGAGGCGACATAAGGGAAGGGGAACCGGGCGATGGCTCTGCGACATGCGGTGCTCGCCGCGCTGCTCGACGGCGAGTACAGCGGCTACCAGCTGGCCAAGGGATTCGACATCGGCGTGGCCAACTTCTGGCACGCGCTTCCGCAGCAGCTCTACGCGGAGCTGGCCAAGCTGGAGGCGGACGGCCTCGTCGCCGGGCGGGAGGTCGTCCAGGAGGGGCGCCCGAACAAGCGCCTCTTCCGCGTGACGGAGGACGGGCTCGCCGAGATGGAGCGGTTCGCCGCCCGCGCCGCGAAGCCGTCGTTCATCCGCGACGACCTCCTGGTGAAGGTGCAGGCCGTGGACGGCGTCGCCGCCGCGCCGGTGATCGAGCAGCTCCAGGAGCGGGCCGCGGTCGCCGACGCGAAGATCGAGGTCCTGGAGAAGCTGCTGCTGCGGCTGCGCGGCGGCGCGGACGAGGAGGACTTCCTGCGCACCGGCGAGCGCGTCGGCCCCTATCTGACCTGTCTGCGCGGTGTGGCCTTCGAGCGGGAGACCCGCGACTGGTGCCGGCGCGCGGCGGACCTGCTGGGGGAGCGGGCGGCCGCCGCGCGCGGGCGGGGCTGAGCCTCAGGGGCGGCCCGTGCTGACCGTCCGCTCGGGGGTGTAGCCGCCCCACGTCCCGTCGGGGAGCTTGGGGCGGATCCGTATCCGATGCCGCTCCCCGGACTTCTTGCCGATGTAGAAGCTGTGCTCGGCCTTGCCGCGCGGCGCCGTGCCGCCGAAGACGAGCGAGGTGGCGGTGCGGCCGTCCAGCTGGATCTGATACTCCGTCACCGCGCCGCCCGTGTCCGGCGGTGTCCAGGACAGGTCGATGTAGTACGCCCCGTCGGAGCGGTGCGTCGTCGCGCGGAAGCGGGTGGGGGCCGTCTCCGCGCTCCCGGTGTCCTTGCCCGCCGCGGTGGTGAGGCGGACCTTCTCGCTCGCGGGCGAGAAGTTGTCGGCCGCGTCGCGCGCCTTCACCGTGAAGGTGTACGTCGTGTTCGGGCGCAGGCCGGTGACCAGCGTCGCCGTCTGCGCTCCGCCGACACTGTGGATCTTCGAGGTGCCCTGGTAGATCTCGTACGAGGCCACCTTCCTGTTGTCCGACGACTTCTCCCACGACAGCGAGGCCGTCCGGCTCCCCGCGGCCTTGCCCTTGAGCCGTGCGGGCCGCGACGGCGCCGTGCGGTCGGCGGCGGCCGCCGCGGGCGTGGTGACGGAGAGGCGTCTGCTGTCCTCGCTGACGTTGCCCTCGGCGTCGCGTGCGCGGACGGTGAAGGTGTACGTGGTGGCGGGCGTCAGGCCGACGATGTCCACCATGTGCTGCCCGCCCGGCACTTGCTTGACCTTCTTGGCGTTCCGGTACACCTCGTAGCCGGTCACCCCGGTGTCGTCGGCGGCCTGGTTCCACATGACGTGGGCGGTGGTGGCGCTGCCCGCCTGCACGGTGAGTCCCCGCGGGGCCGCGGGAGGCCGGGTGTCCCCGGCTTCGTCGCCGCTCCACGCGCAGCCGCCGAGCGCGGCGGCGGTCAGCGCGGTCAGCAGGGTCAGGGGGGTGGCCAGGTGCGGGGTCCGTCGCACGGTGCTGCCTTCCACTCGACGGCTTGGTCCGGACCTATTTGACACAGGTGACGGGGGCACATCAAGAGGCGGGATGTGCCGGGCGTCGGGCCGTGCCGGATTGTGCGGGCGTGCGCCGTCCGGGCCCCGAACGGTGGACGGCGCATACGACGGGGCCCAGATTGGGATATCTGGCCTACAAGCCGTCATATGTCCCCTACGAAGGGTTCCTTCTCGTGCGTACCAGAACGGCGGCCCTGGCCGCCGCTGCCGGAGCCGCCCTGCTGGCCCCCGCCTCGTACCCCGCCGCGGCACATCAGTCGCCGGACGAACCGGTCGTCAAGTCCCCTGACGGCCAGGTGAGTTCGGCGCCCACGAGCAGGGGGTACGGGGGAGCCCCGGCGGTTCCCGCAGCGGCCAGGGAAGGGTCCGTGCGGGCCGCGGACCTGCTCGCGAGGACCGGCTCCTGCCGGCAGATCTCCCACGGCAGGTTCCGCACGGACGACGGCGCCCGCGCGACCGTCCCGGTGTGCGCGAAGCGGGGCGCGGTCTTCTGGAAGGCCGACATGGACATCGACTGCGACGGCCGGCCGACCAAGGCCTGCAACCGGCGCACCGACCCGCTGTTCTTCCACGCCACGGCCTTCCAGCAGTCCGACGGCCGCCAGCTCGACGCGGCACGCCTGCCCTACGTCGTCGTGCCGGGCCCCAGTCGCCGCTGGAAGCACGCCGCCCACGGCATCACGGGCGGCACCGTCGCCGCCGTGATCCACCGCGGCAAGGTCCAGTACGCCGTCGTCGGCGACACCGGGCCCACCGACCTCATCGGCGAGGCGTCGTACGCGACCGCCAAGGCGCTCGGCATCCGGCCCGACCCGAAGCGGGGCGGCGCGGACTCCGGCGTCACGTACATCCTCTTCAAGGGCCCCAAGGCGAAGCCGATCGAGAGCCACCGGGCCGCGGTCGCCCGGGGGGACGCGCTGGCGCAGCGGTTCGTGCGGCAGAACTGAGCGTCCTCGGGGGTACGGGGCGCGGGCCGCGGGGCGGCTCACACCTTTCGGTACGAGTACGCCTCCGCGGCCGCCGCCTCGACGGTGGCGAGGTCGGCGCCCGCCGACGCGGTGACCACGGCGGCGACCGCGCCCTCCACGAACGGGGCGTCCACCAGGCGTGCCCCGTCCGGGAGTTCGTCGCCCTCGGCGATCAGCGCCTTCACCGTGAGGACCGCGCTGCCGAGGTCGGTGAGGATCGCGACGCCCGCGCCGCGGTCCACCTCGGCCGCGGCCGCCGCGATCCGGTCCGCGCTCGTGCCGAGCCCGCCGTCGTCCGTGCCGCCCGCCGCGGCCACCGGGGCGGTGGTGCCGCCGCCCGCGAGACCCACCGCGAGGGCGGCGACCGCCTCGGCGACCGGGCCGCTGTGCGAGACGAGGACGATGCCGACCAGCTTCTCGTCCGTCGCGGTCGTGGGGTCAGTCACGGTGTGCCTCCGGTGCGTTGTCGCCCTCCGCCGTCTCGGCGAGTGCCTCGAAGAGCAGCGCCGACGACGTCGCGCCGGGGTCCTGGTGTCCGACGCTGCGCTCGCCCAGATAGCTCGCGCGGCCCTTGCGCGCCTGCAGCGGAGTCGTCGCGAGCGCGCCCTCGTGCGCGGCGGCCCGTGCGGCGGCGAAGGAATCGCCGAGCGCGTCGACGGCGGGGACCAGCGCGTCCAGCATCGTCTTGTCGCCGGGCGCGGCACCGCCGAGCGCGGCCACCGCGTCGACGCCGGTGCGCAGCGCGTCCGCGAACCGCGCCGCGTCGACCTCCGCGGCGTCGCCGAGCGCCTTGCCGGTGCGGCGCAGGAGCGTGCCGTACAGCGGCCCCGACGCGCCGCCCACCGTGGAGATCAACTGCCGCCCCGCCAGCATGAGGACGGCGCCCGGCGTGCCCGGCGCCTCCTTCTCCAGGACGGCCGCGACGGCGGTGAAGCCGCGCTGCAGATTGCTGCCGTGGTCGGCGTCGCCGATGGGCGAGTCCAGCTCCGTGAGCCGGTCCGCCTCACGGTCGACGGCCGCGGCGGTGGCCGTCATCCAGCGGCGGAAGAAGTCGGCGTCGAGCACAGCATCTCCTTGCGTTGTCCGGGAGTTCTGGGTGTTCCGGGTGTTCCGGGTGTTCCGGGTGTCTGTGTGTTCATGTCTTCACGTGCTGGTGTCGGTCTGCCCGTCTGCCGGGTGTTCTCACATGCCCCAGCGCAGCCCGGCCGTGCGGACCGGCGCGTCCCACAGGCGCAGTAGTTCCTCGTCGACCTGGCACAGCGTCACGGAGGCGCCCGCCATGTCCAGCGAGGTCACGTAGTTGCCGACGAGGGTGCGGGCGACCGGCACGCCGCGCTCCACGAGCACGCGCTGCACCTCGGCGTTGAAGCCGTACAGCTCGAGGAGCGGGGTGGCGCCCATGCCGTTGACGAGGACCAGGACCGGATTGCGGGGGTCGAGGTCTTCCAGGACGGCGTGCACGGCGAAGTCGGCGGTCTCGCGCGAGGTCATCATGGGGCGCCGCTCACGCCCCGGCTCGCCGTGGATGCCGATGCCCAACTCCAGTTCCCCCGCGGGCAGATCGAAGGTGGGGCTGCCCTTCGCCGGGGTGGTGCAGGCGCTGAGCGCGACACCGAAGCTCCGCGCGTTCTCGTTCACCTGCCGGGCGATCGCCTCGACCCGCTCCAGCGGCTGGCCCTCCTCGGCGGCGGCGCCCGCGAGCTTCTCCACGAAGAGGGTCGCGCCGGTGCCGCGCCGCCCGGCGGTGAAGAGGCTGTCGGTGACCGCGACGTCGTCGTTGACGAGCACCTTGGCGACCTGGATGCCCTCGTCCTCGGCGAGTTCGGCGGCCATGTCGAAGTTCAGCACGTCGCCCGTGTAGTTCTTCACGATGAACAGCACACCGGCCCCGCTGTCCACGGCGGCCGCGGCCCGCACCATCTGATCGGGCACGGGCGAGGTGAACACCTCACCGGGGCACGCCGCCGACAGCATCCCGGGACCCACGAACCCGCCGTGCAGCGGCTCGTGCCCCGATCCGCCGCCGGAGACGAGCGCGACCTTGCCTTCGACGGGGGCGTCCTTGCGTACGATCACGCGGTTCTCGACGTCGACCGCCAACTCGGGGTGCGCGGCCGCCATCCCGCGCAAGGCGTCGGCGACGACGGTCTCGGCCACATTGATCAGCATCTTCACGGGTACCTCCGATGAGATCGGCAGCTGGGCAGCTGGCTGGTCTTCAGAGGTCAGGTTAGATGCGGCGCGGGGCCGATCCCGGCAGTTCGCCCTCAAGCGTGCGGGACGACGGCCACCGGGCACTGCGCGTGGTGCAGCACCGCGTGGTTGACGGGGCCGAGCTGCATGCCGATGTGGCCCTTCCTGCGGCGGGCGCCGACCACGAGGAGGTCCGCGGTGCGGGCGAGGCCGAGGAGCACGGTGCGGGCATGGCCCTCGGCGGTCTCGCGGTGGACCGTGACCTCGGGGTGCGCGGCCGCCGCGTCCCGTACGGCCGCGTCGACCTGGGCCGCGGCGCGCTCCTGATGTTCTTCGTGGACCGTCGTGGGGAAGTCGGGGATCTCCCGCGCGGGGCAGCGCCAGGCGTGCACGGCGGTGAGGGAAGCGTTGCGTGCCTGCGCTTCGCGGAAGGCGAACTCCACGGCGGGGGCCGCCTCTTCGGGGTCGTCGATGCCGAGGGCCACGGTGCGGGGGCCGCCCGGCAGGTTCTCCTCGCGGCCGCGTACGACGATCACGGGTGCGGCGGCGTGTGCGGCGACGGACAGGCTGACGGAGCCGAGGAGCAGTTCGGCGAGTTCGCCGCGGCCCCGGCTGCCGACCACGACCGCCCCGGCCTCCGTGCTCAGCCGTACGAGCGCGAGGGCCGGATCCTCGGGGAGCACCTCGCTCGTCACTTTCACCGCGGTGGTGCGGCGCAGCGCACGCTCGACCGCCGCGGCCGCGATGTGGTCCGAAAGGACCTGTACGGACGACCGGTTGATGCCGAACGACGGTTCGTGGCCCTCGTACCACTCCCATCGCGACGCGTGGACGACACGCAGCGGCACACCGTGCACCACGGCCTCGTCCACCGCCCAGTCCAGGGCGCGCAGGCTCGGGTCCGAGCCGTCGACTCCGACGATCAAGGGCTTGTCCATGCTGCCACCGCCTCCCGGCACACCCCTGGCAGGGGCTCTGCTGCGGACCGTGGCACCGGACGGGCCGGACGGGGAGGGGCGAACCGGCCCCGGTGAGGGACGTTCGGCCCCTGTCGGGGCGGCCGCGGCGTCCGCACAGTGGCAGCACGGCCCGGCGGAAGGAGGCGCGATGCCGCCTCGGACACGTATCGCGGTGATCGGTGTCGGCAACGAGTTCCGGCGCGACGACGGCGTCGGCCCCGCGGTGGTCGCCCGGCTGCGCGAGCGGGCCGCCGCGAGGCCCTTGCCGCCGGGGACGGTCCTCGCCGTCTGCGACGGCGATCCCGCCCGGCTGATCGGCTCGTGGGAGGGCGCGGATCTCGCGGTGGTCGTGGACGCCGCGCACGCGCACCCCGGCCACCCGGGACGCGTGCACCGCCTGGCGTTCGACGCCGAAGTCCTGGAGCGGCCGCGGACCACGAGCTCGCACGGCCTCGGGCTCGGCGAGGCCGTCGAACTCGCCCGGGTCCTCGGCCGGTTGCCGGGCCGCCTTGTCGTGTACGCGGTGGAGGGCGCCGAGAGCACGCTGGGCACCGGGCTCTCGGCGGGCGTCGCGGAGGTGGTGGAGTCGCTGGCCGCGAGCGTCGAGGGCGAGATCGTGCGGCATCGCGACGCCGCCGCGCGCGGGTGAGGGGGGCGGCCGTGCCGGAGCGCAGCGCACTCCGCTTCGAGGTGTTCGGCACCGTGCAGGGGGTGGGCTTCCGCCCCTTCGTGCACCGGCTCGCGACCGGCCTCGGCCTGGACGGCTGGGCCGCGAACGCCGGAGGCCATGTGCGGGGCGAGGTCGCCGGACCGCCGTGTGCCGTCGAGGAGTTCACCGAGCGGCTGCGGACCGACGCTCCGGTCCTGGCACGGGTGCGGCAGGTGCGGGTGACGGCCGTACGCGGGCACTTCCCGCTGCCCGCGTCCGGCTTCGGCATCCGGCACAGCGAGGCCGCCCGTGCCAGGACCGGAGGACCCCGGGAGATACCGCCCGACGCCGCGATCTGCGCCGCCTGCCTGAGCGAACTCTGGGACCCGGCCGACCGCAGGTTCCGCCACCCGTTCATCAACTGCACCGACTGCGGCCCGCGCGCCACCGTCATCGACGACCTCCCGTACGACCGGATCCGCACCACGATGCGGAGCTTCCCGCTCTGCGCGGCCTGCGCCGCGGAGTACGACGACCCCACCGACCGGCGCTTCCACGCCGAACCCCTCGCCTGCCCCGACTGCGGGCCACGGCTCTCCTGGGACGAGCTGAGCGGTGAGGCCGCACTGCGCGCCGCGGTCAAGGCCGTGGAGAGCGGGGGCATCGTCGCGGTGAAGGGCGTCGGGGGCTATCAGCTGGTGTGCGACGCCACCGACCGGGCGGCGGTACGCGCACTGCGGGAGCGCAAGCACCGCCCGGCCAAGCCCTTCGCGGTCATGGTCCAGGACCTGGGCACCGTACGGGAGTTGGCGCGGATGTCGCGGACCGAGCGAGCTCTCCTGGAGTCGCCGGCGCGCCCCGTGGTGCTGCTCGCCGGGCGTGGGCCCGGTCTCGCGCCCGAGGTCGGTCCCGGCGTGCGCGGGGTCGGCCTGTTCCTGCCCACCACCGGGCTGCACCACCTCCTGCTCCGTGAACTGGCCCGCCCGCTCGTCGTCACCAGCGGCAACCTCGCCGACGAGCCGATCGCCACCGCCGACACGGAGGCCCGTCGCTCGCTGGCCACGGTCGCCGACGGATTCCTCGCGCACGACCGGCCGATCCGCGCCCGCTACGACGATTCGGTCGTACAGGCCGTGGGCCGCTCCGTGCTCACGGTCCGCAGGGCGCGCGGTCTCGCCCCGGCGCCGCTGCCCCTTGCGGTCGCCGCCCCCACACCGCTGGTCGCGGTCGGCGCCCAGCTCAAGCACACCTTCACCCTCGCGGACGGGCACGGCGCCCATCTCTCCCCGCACGGCGGCGACTTGGCGGACGCGGCCACGCTGGACGCCTTCACGCGCGCGTACGACGATCTCGTCCGGCTCACCGGCGTCACCCCGCGCGCCGTCGCGCACGATCTGCACCCCGGCTATCTCTCCACCCAGTGGGCGCGGGACCGGTCACTGCCCCGTATCCCCGTGCAGCACCACCACGCCCATGTGGCGGCGTGCGCGGCCGAGCACGGACTGCGCACCCCGTTCGTCGGGGTCGCCTACGACGGCTTGGGGCTCGGTGACGACGGGACGCTGTGGGGAGGGGAAGTGCTCGTCGCCGACCTGACCGGATACCGGCGGGCGGGCCGCTTCGCGACCGCGCCGCTGCCCGGCGGTGAGGCCGCCGTCCGGCACCCGTACCGGATGGCCCTCGGCTGTCTGCACGGCACCGAACTCCTGGGCGGCCCACGGCCGTACCCCTGGCTGACCAGGAGCTTCAACGAGCGGCTCGATCCGTCCGAGGCGGCCGTCGTGCGGTCCATGGTGGCCCGCGGCATCAACGCGCCGCGCGCCTCCAGCGCGGGACGGCTCTTCGACGCCGTGGCGAGCCTGCTCGGCCTCGTCGACTCCGTCAGTTACGAGGGAGAGGCCGCGGCGGCCCTGGAGACTGCGGCGGGCGCCGTGCGCGCGCTGCCCCTCGACCACCGCGTCGTACGGGTGGACGGGCTGTGGGTGTACGACCCAGGGCCGACCCTGATCGATCTGCTGCACCGGCAGCACAGCGGCGAGAGCGTTCCCGAGCTCGCCGCCGCCTTCCATCTGACCCTGGCCGCCGTGACCGCCGAACTGGTCGCGCACGCCGTCGCGGACGGCGCCCCGCGCACCGTCTGCCTCGGGGGAGGCTGCTTCGTCAACCGCAGGCTGCTCGCCGAGGTCGGCCGCCGACTGCGCGCACAAGGACTGCGGGTGCTGGTCCCCGAGGCCGTCCCGGTGGGCGACGGCGGCATCAGCTACGGGCAGGCCGCGGTCGCCGCCGCCCGGCTCGCGAAGGGCCTCGTGAAGGGCCTCGCGAAGGGCCTCGCGACGAACCCCGTGAAGAACCCCGCGAAGAACCTCGTGAAGGGGTGAGCGCGATGTGCCTCGGCATTCCCGGCCGGGTCCTGGAGATCAGGACGGACGCCGGTCTCCGCATGGCCACCGTCGACTTCGGCGGCGTACGACGCGACGCATGCCTCGCCTACACGCCGAAGGCCACCGTCGGCACGTACGTCATCGTGCACGTCGGATTCGCCATCACCGAGGTCGACGAGGCCGAGGCCGCGCGGACCCTGGGCGTGCTGCGCGCGATGGCGGGCGCCGTGGAGGCCGAACTCGGCGAACCGCTGCCCGGCCCCGGCGCATAGGGCCGGTCGGCCCCCGTCCGTGCCCGGGCAGCCCCTGGGACGGCGACCCGCACCGCCGGATCCTCGAAGGGTCGGCCTGCCGTCAGGAGGCCCGCGACCAGGAGGACCGAAATGACGTACGACGAGCGCAGTCGACCTCAGGTCCACGACGAGCCCAGCCGACCTCAGGTCCACGCCCTGCTCGCCGACGGGACGACCACCTGCGTCCGGGCCGCCAGGGCCGACGACCGTGCCCAACTGCGGGACTTCTACGAGGAGATGTCGCCGGAGAGCCTGCGGCTGCGGTTCTTCGCCGTGAGCCGCCGGTCCGCCGCGCAGGCCGCGGACCGGGCCTGCGACACCCTCCGCCCCGGACACCGCGCGCTGCTCGCCGAGACCAAGGGGCGGATCATCGGCCTCGCCGAGTACGAGCGGACCGACGAGACAGGCACCGCCGACATCTCCCTCGCCGTCGCGGAGGATCTCCATCACCGCGGCATCGGCACCCTGCTCCTCGAACACCTCGTGTCCGCCGCCAGGGCGGACGGCATCACCGCGTTCACGGCCGACGCGCTCGCCGAGAACCACGAAATCCTGACGGTCTTCGCCGACCTCGGACTGCGCGCCGCCCGCCGCTTCGACGGCCCCGAGGTGCGCTGCAGCATCCAACTGGACGAGGAAGAGGCGTACTTGACGGCGGTCGAGGCACGCGGCAGGACGGCGGATGTCGCCAGCCTCGAACCGCTGCTGCGGCCCGGCTCGATCGCCGTGATCGGGGCGGGCCGCAGGGCCGGTTCCGTGGGCCGCGCCGTCCTGCGCAATCTGCGCACGGGAGGCTTCACCCGGCAGCTCTTCGCCGTCAACCCGAGCGTGTCGTCGCTGATGAGCGTGCCCGCCTACCCGTCGGTCGCCGCGCTGCCCCAGGCCCCCGACCTCGCCGTGCTCGCGGTGCCCGCCCCGGCCCTGCCCGGCACCGCCGAGGAGTGCGGCAAGGCGGGCGTGCGCGCCCTGGTGGTCGTCACGGCCGGTCTGGACGGCGCACAGGCGGCCGAGCTGCTGGCCACCTGCCGGGCTTACGGAATGCGCCTGGTGGGCCCCAACTGCCTGGGCATCTCCAACACGGACAAGGCCCTGTCCCTCGACTCGACCTTCGCCGCCCGGCATCCGCGCCGCGGCACGGTCGGGGTCGCCGTGCAGTCCGGGGGAGTGGGGATCGCCCTGCTCGACGGGGTCGCCCGGCTCGGCCTCGGCGTCTCCAGCTTCGTCTCGCTCGGCGACAAGTACGACGTGAGCGGCAACGACCTGCTCCAGTGGTGGGAGTGCGACGGCGTCACGGACCTGGCCCTGCTGCACCTGGAGTCCTTCGGCAACCCGCGGGCCTTCTCGCGCACCGCGCGGCGGGTCTCCCGGCGCATGCCCGTCCTCACCGTCGACGCGGGCCGCACCGAGGCGGGCAGGCGGGCCGCCGCCTCGCACACCGCCGCGGCCGCCACCCGGACCATGACCCGGCAGGCCCTGTTCACCCAGGCGGGCATCACGGCCGCCAGCACGATCGGTGAACTCCTGGAAACCGCGGCCCTGTTGCACGCACAGCCCGCGCCCGCCGGACACCGCGTCGCTCTCGTCACCAACGCGGGCGGCGCGGGCGTCCTCGCGGCCGACGCGTGCGCCGAGGCGGGACTCGTCCTGCCGCCGCTCCCTGCCGGCCTCGTGGACGACCTGCTCGCCGTGCTGCCCCCGGGCGCCTCGGCCGCCAACCCGGTCGACGCCACCGCCGCCGTCACCGAGGAGCAGCTCAAGAAGGGGGTGGACCTGCTCATGCGGCACGGCGGCACCGACGCCGTCCTCGTGGTCCTCGTCCCCACCGCGGTCGCCGCGGCGACCGGCGACGATCTCGTGCGGGCCGTCACCCATCCCCAAGCTCTCGGCTCCGCTCGAGCAGGGGAGACCCCACTCGCCGGTCGTCGTTCCCGAACGGTCGCCGCGGTCCGCCTCGAACAAGCGCTGCCCGTACGGCTGTTGCCGACCACGGACGGCGGCGCCGTGCCCTCCTACGCCGACCCGCGCGCGGCCGCCCGCGCCCTGGCCCACGCCGTCCGCCGCGCCCAGTGGCTCGCCCGGCCGCCCGGCACCGTCCCCGACCTCGCGGGGGTGGAGACCCGGCGCGCCCGTGCCATGGCCGAGAGCTGGCTCGCCGCGCACCCCGAAGGCGGCTGGCTCGACCCGCGCGCCTGCGCCGAACTCCTCTCCTGCTACGACATACCGCAGCTGCCCTGGGCCTGGGCCGAGACGGAGGACGAGGCCGCCGGCGCCGCCGAACGACTGCGCGGCCCCGACGGCAGGGTCGTACTGAAGGCCCACTGGCCGGGCCTGCGGCACAAGAGTGAACAGCGCGCCCTGCACCTCGACCTGTACGGGGACAGCCAAGTACGGGCCGCCTTCCGGGACTTCGAGACCCGGTTCGCGGGGCGGCTCACCGGAGTGGTGGTCCAGCCGCTCGCCGCGCGCGGCACCGAACTGTTCGCGGGCGTCGTCCAGGACGACGTCTTCGGCCCGCTCGTCCTGTTCGGGCTCGGCGGCACGGCCACCGAACTCCTCGCCGACCATGCGGCGCGCCTCGCCCCGCTCACCGACCTCGACGTGCACGCCCTGATCACCGCGCCGCGCTGTGCCCCGCTGCTCTTCGGACACGGCGGCAGCGGCCCCGTCGACCTCGAAGGACTCGAGCAACTGCTGCACCGGCTGTCCCGGATGGCCTGCGATCTGCCCCAGCTCGCCGAGGCCGACCTCAATCCCGTCCTGGCACGGCCGGGCGGCACCACGGCACTCGACGTGCGCGTACGGCTGTTGCCGCGGGCCGCCCACGACCCGTATCTGCGCCGACTGCGCTGAGGACGAGGCACTGATGCTGAGGAGGAGGCACTGATGAGGCACAGCAAGATCGGCTCGGTGATGACCGGCGAGGTCGTCAGCGCGCACTACGGCACGCCCTTCAAAGAGGTGGCCCGGCGCCTTTCCGAGCACCGCATCAGCGGGCTGCCCGTGATCGACGCCGACGACAAGGTGGTCGGGGTGATCTCCGAGACGGACCTGCTGGTGCGCGAGGCGCGCGCCCCCGACCCGGACCGGCCACGACGCTTCCGGTGGCCCCTGCCGGGCAGCGCCGCACGGAAGTCCCGGGGGAAGGCCACGGCGCGCACGGCGGGCCAGTTGATGTCCACGCCGCCCGTCTGCGTGCACGCCGACAACACCATCGCCGAAGGCGCCCGGTGCATGGCCCGGCACAAGGTGGAACGGCTGCCCGTCGTCGACGACGAGGACCGCCTGGTCGGCATCGTCACCCGGCGCGACCTGCTCCAGGTCTTCCTGCGCGCCGACGACGAGATCCGCCGCGAGGTGATCGAACAGGTCCTCGTGCGCGCCCTGTGGCTGGCACCGCAGACCCTCGGCATCGAGGTGCGGGACGGCGTGGTGATCCTCGAAGGGCAGCTGGAACGACGCAGCGACGTACCCGTCGCGCTGCACATGACGCGTGAGATCGACGGCGTCGTCGCGGTCGTCGACAAGCTCACCTACCACGTGGACGACTCCCGCCTGCGGCCGACCGACCAGGCGCTGCGCGGCGTCGCCGACGACTGGCTGCGCAAACTCTGAGAGCTGAGAGGGGACGGATCGCCATGACCCTCAAGGTGCTCGTCGCCTACGCGACGAAGAACCGGTCCACGGCGGACATCGCCCGCACCATCGCGGACGTCCTGCGCGACGAGGGCCTGGAGGCCGAGCTGCGTCCGGCGTCCGACGTCGGGGATGTCCGGGCGTACGACGCGGTGGTGCTCGGCAGCGCGCTGTACGCGGGCCGCTGGCACAAGGACGCGCGCCGGTTCGTCCGGCGCGGCGGCCGGGCGCTGGCCAAGCGGCCGGTGTGGCTGTTCAGCAGCGGCCCCCTCGACGCGTCGGCGGGAGAGCGGGACCTCCCGCCGGTGCCCGCAGCCCGCCGTGCCCTCATCCGGCTCGACGCCCGGGAGCACATCACCTTCGGCGGCTGCCTGCGGGACGACGCGGAGGGCCGCATCGCCCGCATGATCGTCAAGTCCGGGAAGGGCGGCGACCACCGGGACTTCGGGCAGATAGCCGCCTGGGCACGGCGCATCGGCGGCACGCTGCGGGCCGAGGCGGCTCTGCAGCCGGAGGAGCGCTGATGCGATGAGCGCCCCGGCAGGGCCCCGCCACCGGGCCACGGGGTGGCGGTGGCGGAGGAATCCGCTGCGCCGCCGCTGCGATGTGGTCGAGGCGTGGACCGTGGGTCTGCTGGGGGCCGCGATGCTGTTCGTCGCGCCCCTGGCCGGGGCGTTCGCCGGGTCCTTCGCGTACGACGCCGTGCACGCGAAGGCCGCACGGCAACGGGCCGAAGGCCACGCCGTGCGGGCCACGCTCGTCGAGGACGCCCCTCCGGCCGACGGAGTCGGCGCCCGGACGCTCCAGCCGGTCGAGGTGCGCTGGACCGACCGCGGCGGTACCGCGCACACGGCCCGTGCCGAGGTCGCGGCGGGCACCCCGGCGGGCAGCCGGACCGACCTCTGGCTCGACGCCCACGGCAGGGTCACCGCTGCCCCGGCGGCCGAAGACGTCCAATGGGGCACCGCGATCGCCGTGGGCGGCGCGGCGACCTGCGTGGTCTGGGCGCTCGCCGGGAGCACCTGGACCGCCGTGTGCGCCGTGGCCCACCGCCGCCGGATGGCCGAGTGGACGCGGGCGTGGGAGCGGACGGAACCGCGGTGGACGGGCAGCCAGCCGTGAAACGGGGCGGTGTGGAGCGGCGGTGTGGTCTGAATTGGGCCGTGTGGAACGGAGGTTGAGCCTCAATCGGGCCGTGTGGAGTGGCGGTCGGGTCTGAAGTGGAGCGGCGGTCGGGCCGCAAGCGGGCTGTGTGGAGCGGCAGCCAGCCCTGAAACGGGGCCGCGTGGAGTGGCGGTCGGGTCTGAAGTGGACTGCGTGGACCGGTGGTAGGGCCTCAAGTGGGCTGTGTGGAGCGGCGGTCGGGTCTGAAGCGGGCCGCGTGGAGCGGCGGTCGGGTCTGAAGTGGACCGCGTGGACCGGTGGTAGGGCCTCAAGCGAGCTGTGTGGAGCGGCGGTCGGGTCTGAATCGGACCGCGTGGAGCGGTGGTCGGGCCTCAAGCGGGCTGTGTCGACCGGCAGTCGGGGCTGACGTGGACCGGTGGTTGGGCCTCAAGCGGGCCGTGTGGAGTGGCGGTCGGGGTTGAACCGGGACCGGACGGGCCCGAATAGGGCCGCTCGGCCCCTGCCCCGTGTCTGGTCCTGCTTCGAGTCTGGTGAGGAGGGACCACGACGTGGGGGAGGGCGGACATGACGAGCACCGGTGGAGCCGCGGCGGTCCTGGACAGGGACGGCCTGGGCGCCCTCGTCGCGGAGTTGAGGGCCGACGGCCGTACCGTCGTGGGACCCACCGTGCGCGACGGTGCGATCGTCCTCGCCGCACTCGACTCGGCCGACCGGCTCCCGTACGGCTGGGGCGTGGAGCTGGAGGCGGGGCGCTACCGTCTGCGGCGCCGTGCGGACGGGGCCGCGTTCGCGCACTCCGCGGGTCCGCAGTCCTGGAAGTCCTTCCTCCACCCGCAGCGCGAGCGGCTGTGGAGCGCGGACCGCGCGCCCGACGGGACGGTGGTCATGGGCACCGGGACCCAGGACCGGCCGGCGTACGCCTTCCTCGGAGTCCGCCCCTGCGACCTGCGAGCCATCGCGGTCCAGGACCGGGTGCTGAGGGGCGGCCGGTACAAGGACGGCGGCTATCAGGAAAGACGGAGGGGAGCCTTCCTGATAGCCGCTGAGTGCACCGAGCCGGGCGCCACCTGCTTCTGCGTGTCGATGGGCGGCGGCCCCGGAGCCGACGCGGGCTTCGATCTCGCGCTCACCGAGGTCGTCGACGACGCGGGGCACCGCTTCTTCGTCCGCGTCGGCAGCGAGGCGGGCGCCGAACTCCTCGCCAGGCTCCCGCACCGGGGCGCCGACGACGGCACGCGAAACGCGGCCGCCGCCGCGGTCTGCGAGGCCGCCGACAGGATGGGCCGGGCCATGCCGCCGGTGAGCCTGCGGCAGCTGATGGGTGCCAGCCTGGCGGCCGAGCGCTGGGACGACGTGGCCTCGCGCTGCCTGACCTGCGGCAACTGCACCATGGTCTGCCCGACCTGCTTCTGCACCACCACCGAGGAGGTCACCGACCTCACCGGCGACCACGCGGAGCGCTGGCAGCGCTGGGACTCCTGCTTCGACCTGGACTTCTCCTACGTCCACGGCGGACCCGTGCGCTCCTCGACCCGCAGCCGCTACCGGCAGTGGCTCACCCACAAACTCGGCACCTGGCACGACCAGTTCGACAGCTCCGGCTGTGTGGGCTGCGGCCGCTGCATCGTCTGGTGCCCCGTCGGCATCGACATCACCGAAGAGGTCGAGGCCCTGAGAGAGGAGTCGGAACGATGAGCAACACCACGACCATGCTGAGCGCCCTGCCGGCCGAGCACCGCGAGCGGCTGATGCGCATCGCCCGACAGGTGTCCTTCCCGGCGGGGACGCGGCTCTTCGAGGAGGGCGGGCGCGCCGACCGGTTCTGGATCATCCGCACCGGCTCCGTCGTCCTGGACATGCACGTCCCCGGCCGCCGCTCGCCCGCCATCGAGACGCTCGGCCACGGCGAACTGGTCGGCTGGTCCTGGCTGTTCCCGCCGTACGTCTGGCAGCTGGGCGCCGTGGCGCAGAGCCCCGTGCGCGCCGACGAGTACGACGCCCTCGCGGTCCGGCTGATGTGCGAGGACGACGCGGCCCTCGGCGCGGTCGTCGGCCAGTGGGTCGGCCGCGTGCTCGCCCACCGGCTGCAGGCGGCGAGGACCCGGCTCCTCGACCTCTACGCCCCCTACGGCAGCGGAAGCGGCCTACGGGGATGACCGCCGTACCCGTCCCCTACCGGGTCGTCGCCCGCTGGGCGGAGACCCCGGACACGGCCACCCTGCGTCTCGAACCGGTCGGGGAGCCGCTGCCCGTCTTCGTGCCGGGGCAGTTCGCGATGGTGTGGGCGTTCGGCAGGGGCGAGATCCCGCTCTCGGTGAGCGCCATCCCCACCACGGGAGGCCTCGCGCACACGGTGCGCCGCGTCGGCGCGGTCTCCGAGGGAGTGTACGGCGCCGGGGTCGGCGACGTGCTCGGACTGCGCGGCCCCTACGGCACCGGCTGGGACCTGGAAAAGGCCATCGGGCAGGACCTGTTGGTGGTCGCGGGCGGCATCGGTCTCGCGCCCCTGCGTCCGCTGATCCGTGACGCGGAGGCCGATCCGAAACCGTACGGCCGACTGAACCTGCTCATCGGCGCGCGCACCCCCGCCGACCTGATGGCGAAGGTCGAGACCCGCCGCTGGCGGACGGCGTACACGGGCGTGACCGTCGACCGGCCCGACCATCGCTGGACGGGGCACATCGGCGTGGTCACCACGCTCCTGAACGAGGCCCGGTTCACGCCGGACGACACCACGGCGTTCCTCTGCGGCCCCGAGCCGATGATCAGGGCGACGGCCCGGGACCTGCTCCACCGGGGCGTGCCCGGCGGCCGCGTCCGGGTCTCCCTGGAACGCAACATGCGCTGCGCGACCGGGCATTGCGGGCACTGCCAGCTCGGCCCGTTGCTCCTGTGCAGGGACGGCCCTGTCGTCACCTGGGACCAGGCCGAACCGCTTCTCCACGTACGGGAGTTGTGAGATGAGCCCTCCGACGCTGGCCGTGTTCAAGCTCGCCTCCTGCGACGGCTGCCAGCTCACCCTGCTCGACTGCGAGGACGAACTCCTCGCGCTGGCCGGGCAGATGGAGATCGCGCACTTCCTGGAGGCGTCCAGCGCGAGCGTTCCCGGGCCGTACGACCTGTCCCTGGTCGAGGGTTCCGTCACCACGCCCGCCGACGCCGGGCGCGTCCACGCGATCCGCGCCGCATCCCGCCGCCTGGTGACGATCGGCGCCTGCGCGACGGCGGGCGGCATCCAGGCGCTGCGGAACTTCGCCGACGTCGAGGAGTTCACCCGAACCGTCTACGCGCGCCCCGACCACATCGACACGCTCGCCACCTCCACCCCCGTCTCGGCCCATGTGGACGTCGACTTCGAGCTGCGCGGCTGCCCCGTCGACCGCCGCCAGCTCCTCGAAGTCATCACCGCGTACCTGGCGGGCCGCAAGCCGGACATCCCGAACAACAGCGTGTGCTTCGCGTGCAAGCGCCGCGGCACCGTCTGCGTCACCGTCGCCCACGGCACCCCCTGCCTCGGCCCGGTCACCCACGCCGGATGCGGGGCGATCTGCCCGGCGTACGGACGCGGCTGCTACGGCTGTTTCGGCCCGTCCGCAACGGTGAACCTGCCCGCGCTGATCCCGGTGCTGCACCGCGACGGCATGGACGCACGCGACACGGAACGCTTCCTGCACACCTTCAACACCGCGGCGTTCGAAGAGGAGTCGCATCGATGACGCACCGCGGCTCGCGCGTCCTGCACGTCGGCTCCCTCTCCCGGGTCGAGGGCGAGGGAGCGCTGCACCTGAGCGTCCACGACGGGACCGTCACCGACGCACGGCTGCGGATCTACGAGCCGCCGCGCTTCTTCGAGGCGTTCCTGCGCGGCAGGTCGTACACCGAACCGCCGGACATCACGGCGCGGGTGTGCGGCATCTGCCCGGTCGCCTACCAGATGAGCGCCTGTGCCGCGATCGAGGACGCCTGCGGGATCACCGTCGACCCGGCCCTGCGCGCCCTGCGGCGGCTTCTGTACTGCGGCGAATGGATCGAGAGCCAGACCCTGCACATCCACCTCCTGCACGCCCCCGACTTCCTCGGCTGCGACAGCGCCGTCGAACTGGCCCGCACCGCACGCGACCACGTCGAACGGGGCCTGCGCCTGAAGCAGACCGGCAACGCGATCCTCGAACTCCTCGGCGGCCGCGCCATCCACCCCGTCAACGTCCGCGTCGGAGGCTTCCACCGCACGCCGACGGCGGCCGAACTCGCGCCGCTGGCCGCTCTGTTGGAGCGCGCCCTGGACGACGCGCGGCAGACCGTCGCGTGGGTGTCCGGGTTCGACTTCCCCGACGCCGAGACCGACGCCGACCTGTTCGCGCTGGCGGAACCGGGAACGTACGCCATCGAATCCGGTACCCCCGCCGTCCTGCGCGCCGGAAGCGGCACACTGAGCACCTTCCCGCTCCACACCTTCCTCGACCGCGTGCACGAGGAACATCTGCCGCACTCCACCGCCCTGCACTCCACCCTCGACGGACGCCGCCACCTCACCGGCCCGCTGGCCCGGTTCGCCGTCAGCGGCCGCTGGCTCTCGCGCACGGCGGTGGAGGCCGCCCGCGCGGCCGGGCTGGGTGATCCGTACGAAGGGGTGGTGTGCCGCAATCCGTACCGGTCGATCCTCGTCCGGGCCGTGGAAGTCGTGTACGCGGTCGACGAGGCGCTGCGGATCATCGACGCCTACGAACCGCCGCGGCACCCGTACACCGACGTCCCCGCCGTCGCGGGCACCGGCCACGGCGCGACGGAGGCCCCGCGCGGACTCCTCTACCACCGCTATCTCCTGGACGCGGCGGGCACCGTCACCGACGCCCGCCTGGTGCCGCCGACCGCGCAGAACCAGGGCGCGATCGAGGACGACCTGCGGCGCACCGCACAGGATGCGATGGCCCACGACGCCGTCGCCGACGAGGAGTTGACGCGCCTGTGCGAGCGCGCCATCCGCAACCACGACCCGTGCATCTCCTGCGCCACGCACTTCCTCGACCTGACCATCGACCGCATCTGACCCCCGGGAGGACGCCGTGCTCCACTCCCCGCGCACCGTGAGCGACGTGATGACCCACACCGTCATCGCCGTGGGCCGCGAGGCCCCCTTCAAGGAGATCGTCGCTCTGATGGGCCAGTGGAAGGTCAGCGCGCTGCCCGTCCTCGCGGGCGAGGGCCGGGTGATCGGCGTGGTCTCCGAGGCGGACCTGCTGCCCAAGGAGGAGTTCCGCGACAGCGACCCCTCGCACTTCGACGAGCTGCGCCGCCTGCTCGACCTGGCGAAGGCGGGCGGGGTGACCGCGGGTGAGGTGATGAGCGCCCCCGCCGTCACCGTCCACCCGGACGCCACCCTCCCGCAGGCCGCGCGCATCATGGCCAGGCGGCACGTCAAGCGGCTCCCGGTGACCGACGTCCACGGGCTGCTGCAGGGCGTGGTCAGCCGCAGCGACCTGCTCAAGGTGTTCCTGCGCACCGACGGGGAACTCGCCGAGGAGGTGACCCGCACCGTGACCGCCGTCCTCTTCCCGGACGGCGGCGTCACCGTGGCGGTCGAGAGCGGCGTGGTCACGCTCGGCGGAACGATCCGCGACAAGAGCCTCCTGCCGCTCGTCGTCCGGCTCACCCGCGCCGTCGAAGGGGTCGTCGACGTACGCTTCGACCTCGCAGGACCCGGCCAGGCGCCGCCCCGATGAAGTACCTCGACGAGTACCGCGATCCCGCGTCGGCCCGGCGGTTGCTGGTGGAGCTGCGCCGCATCGCGACACGCCCCTGGCGCATCATGGAGGTGTGCGGAGGCCAGACGCACACCCTGGTCCGCCAGGGGATCGACGAACTGCTCCCCGCGGGCATCCGCATGATCCACGGGCCCGGCTGCCCGGTCTGCGTCACACCGCTGGAGACCCTGGACCGGGCCATGGCCATCGCCGTCCGCCCCGGTGTGATCCTCACCAGCTTCGGCGACATGCTGCGCGTCCCCGGCAGCACCACCGACCTGCTGGCGCTGCGGGCCCGCGGCGCGGACGTGCGGGTGATCTACTCGCCGATGGACGCGGTCCGCACCGCCGAGGAGAATCCCGACCGTCAAGTCGTGTTCCTCGCCGTCGGGTTCGAGACCACCGCGCCCGCCAACGCGATGACCGTCCTGCACGCCGCACGCCTCGGCCTCACCAATTTCTCGCTCCTGGTCAGCCACGTCCTCGTGCCGCCCGCCATGACCGCCCTCCTGGAAGACCCGGAGTGCGAGGTCGAGGCGTTCCTCGCCGCGGGGCACGTGTGCGCGGTCATGGGATGGACGCAGTACGAGCCGATCGCCGCGCGCCACGAGGTGCCCGTCGTCGTCACCGGCTTCGAGCCGCTCGATCTGCTCGAGGGCATCCTCATGGCGGTCACCCAGCTGGAAGAGGGCAGGCACGACGTCGAGAACCAGTACGCGCGCGCCGTGCGCCGCACGGGCAACACCGAGGCGCGGGACGTCCTCGGCCGCGTCTTCCGGATCACCGACCGGGCCTGGCGGGGGATCGGCACGCTGCCCGCCAGCGGCCTCGAACTCGCCCCGGAATACGCTGCGTTCGACGCCGCCCGCCGCTTCGACGTGACCGGGCTGCGCCCCCGGGAGGACTCCGAGTGCATCGCGGGCGACATCCTCACCGGCGCCCGGCTGCCCACCGACTGCCGTGCCTACGGCGGCCGTTGCACGCCCCGCACCCCGCTCGGCGCGCCCATGGTGTCCAGCGAGGGCACCTGCGCCGCCTTCCACGCCGCCGGACGAACCAGGAGCGCACGCGCATGAACCTCGACTGCCCCCTCCCGTACGGCGAGGCCGAACTCGTCCAGCTGGGCCACGGCGCGGGCGGCAGGCTCACCGCCGAGCTGCTCGACAGGATCGTCCTGCCCGCGCTCGGCGGAGCGCCGGACGGCCCGCTCGAAGACGCCGCCCTCCTGCCGGGAGCGGCCGAACTCGTCCTCTCCACCGACTCGTTCGTGGTCAGCCCGCTGACCTTCCCCGGCGGGGACATCGGCTCCCTCGCCGTCCACGGAACGGTCAACGACCTGGCCATGCGCGGAGCCGTACCGCTCGCCCTCACCCTGGCCGTGATCGCCGAGGAAGGACTCCCGCTGACGGAACTGCGCTCCGTCCTGGAGTCCGCGGGCAAGGCGGCGCACCAGGCGGGCGTCCCCGTCGTCACCGGCGACACGAAGGTCGTCGGACGCGGCGCCGCCGACCGGCTCTTCCTCAACACGACCGGCGTCGGCCGCCGCATCCCCGGCCTGACCCCCTCCGCGGCCGCGGCCCGCCCCGGCGACGCGGTCCTGCTCTCCGCCCCCATCGGCCTGCACGGAACCGCGGTCCTCTCCACCCGCGAAGGACTCGGCTTCGCCACCGACATCGCCTCCGACACCCGCCCCCTGCACCGCCTCGTCCAGGCCCTCGCCCCGCTCGGCGGCGCGGTCCACACCCTGCGCGACCCCACCCGATGCGGCCTCGCCGCCTCCCTGAACGAGATCGCGGCCGCCTCGGGGGTCGGCGTGGAGATCGAGGAGAGTGCCGTACCGGTTCCGCAGGCGGTGGCCGCCGCGTGCGACCTGCTCGGCCTCGACCCGCTGGCCGTCGCCAACGAAGGCTGCCTGGTCGCCTTCGTCGAGGCCGACAGGGCCGACGAAGCGCTCACCGCGCTGCGCACGTACCCAGAAGGGGCCGGGGCCGTCCGTATCGGCCGCTGCACGGCAGGCCCTCCGGGCCGGGTCGAGCTGCGCACGCTGATCGGTGCGCGCAGGGTCGTGGACCTGCCGCTCGGCGAGCAACTCCCGCGCATCTGCTGAGAGCTGGCAGCAGGGAGCCGGGAAGAGGAGGCGGGGCGGGGGCGAATCGGGCCCACTCGGCCCTGGTGTTCCGCCCAGCGCACCGGACACGATCAGAACGCGATCGCAGACAATCAGGGGGCACCCATGACCGCACGTCCAGCGCGTTCCTTCTCGGCGGGAGACCCCGTCCGGGTCTTCCTCCTCGACGACCACGAGGTCGTGCGCAGGGGAGTTCGCGACCTGCTCGACTCCGAACCCGACATCGCGGTCGTCGGCGAGGCGGGCACCAGCGAGCAGGCCCTGGCCCGCGGTCCCGCCCTGCGCCCCGACGTGGCCATCCTCGACATCCGCCTGCCGGACAGCGACGGCATCACCGTCTGCCGCGAACTGCGGTCGCGGATGCCGGACGTGGCCTGCCTCATGCTGACCTCCTTCGACGACGACGACGCGCTCCTGGACGCGATCATGGCGGGCGCCGCGGGCTACGTCCTGAAGCAGATCAAGGGCACCGACCTGATCGACGCGGTACGCACCGTCGCCTCGGGCCAGTCCCTGCTCGACCCGGCCACCACGGCCCGCCTGATGCGCACGCTGCGGGGGCCGGACGAGGTGACGGTGGAGCAGGACGACCGGCTGGCCGGGCTCACGGAACGGGAACGGGACATCCTCGCCCTGATCGGCGAGGGCCTCACCAACCGTCAGATCGGCAAACAGCTCTACCTCTCCGAGAAGACCGTCAAGAACCACATCTCCCGGCTCCTGGCGAAGCTGGGCGTGGAACGCCGCATCCAGGCCGCGGTGATCGCCGCCCACTTCGACCCGGACCGGCCGCGCTGACTCCCCGCCGCCTCACCGGCCCGGCAGCGGCACCCGCCACTCGAGCAGGGCGCCGCCGTCCGGGCTGCGGCCCAGGGTCAGCGCGCCGCCCAGTCGCTCGGCCCGCTCCGCGATGTTGCGCAGCCCGCTGCGGCGCCTGCCCCCGCCGTCGCCCATGCCGACGCCGTTGTCCGTCACGGTGAGCGTCAGCTGACCCTTGCGTACGACGATGGAGACCTCCGCGGCCGAAGCGCGGGCATGCCGGGCGATGTTGGCGAGCGACTCGCTCAGCACGGCGACCGCGTCGTCGGCTGCGGCGGACGGCACGTCCGTGTCGATCAGGCCCTCCATGCGCAGCGCGGGTGTGAAGCCGAGTGCCGGGACCGCCTCCTCCACCGTCCGCGCGGTCCGCACGCGCAGCCCGGTGCCGGACGCCGTGCCCGTGTCATGGGCGCGCAGGCCGAAGATGGTCGACCGGATGATCTTGATGGTGGTGTCGAGATCGTCCACCGCCCGCATCAGGCGCTCGGAGGCCTCGGGGTGCTGCACGAACCGCTGGGCGCTCTGCAGGGTCATGCCGGTCGCGAACAGCCGCTGGATCGCGAGGTCGTGAAGGTCCCTCGCGATCCGGTCCCGGTCCTCCAGCAGGCTCATCTGCTCGGCGTCCCGCCGCCGGTCCGCCAACTCCATGGCCAGCGCGGCCTGTCCGGCGAAACCGGGCAGCGGAGCGGTCTCGGCCTCGCTGAAGGCGGGCCGGCCCGTCCGCCGCGCGAGGACCAGCGTGCCGCGCAGCCCGTCGGCCGTGCCCATCGGGACCGCGACCGCAGGGCCCATGCCCTTCCACCTCTCCGGCGCGAAGGTGACGCGGGGGTCACCGGTCACGTCCCCGGTCACCACCAGGCCGCCCTCGCGCAACGCGGCCCCCGCCAGGGTCCCTTGGCGGGGAATGCGCTGGCCCTGGTGCACCTGGGCGCCCTCGCCGAGCGCGAGGGCGCCCTGCAGCTCCTCCTGCTCCGCCACCACCAGATCCACCACGCCGATGTCGGCCGAGGTGATTTCCAGGGCGCGCTCGACCATCAGCTCAAGCACCTGCGCTTCGGACGTGCCGGACATCAGCGCGTTGGTGAACTCGGCCCCGGCCGCCAGCCACCGCTCGCGCAGCCGTGCCTCCTCGTACAGCCGCGCGTTCTCGATGGCCACGCCCGCCGCCACGGCAAGGGTCGAGAGCACCGCCTCGTCCTCGGCGTCGAAGGCGTTCCCGCCGCGCTTCTCGGTGAGGTAGAGATTCCCGAACACCTCGTCGCGCACCCGGATGGGCACGCCGAGGAACGAGTGCATCGGCGGATGGTGGGCCGGGAAGCCGGACGAGGCCGAGTGCTCCGAAAGTTCCCGCAGCCGCAACGGCTCGGGGTGCCGGATCAGTTCGCCGAGCAGCCCGTGGCCCGAGGGCAGGTCGCCGATCCTGGCCCGGAGTTGATCGTCGATGCCGACCGGCAGGAACTCGTCCAGCTTGTTCCGCGCGCCGATGACGCCGAGCGCCCCGTACTCCGCGTCCACCAGCACGACGGCGGTCTCGACGATGCGCCGGAGCACCTGCGGAAGATCCAGCTCCCGCCCGACCGAGAGGACCGCTTCCAGCAGTCCGTGCAGCCGGTCCCTGGTCCCGCGGACCGCGTCGATCCGTACCTGGAGCTCTTCGAGCAGCTCGTCGAGCCGCAGTCGCGGCAACTGCCGTGAGCCGCCGCGCTCTTCCCCACCCATGTGCCGCCTCCGCCGGGTTCTTTTCGGACTAGGCGTTGCAGATATGCCTCTCACATCATGGGGCAGGTCCTGCAAGGAGTAGGCATTTCAGGTCAGACCCAGCCCCTCATCCGCCCTCGGCGCGCACGCGGTCGGCGATGCCGAGTGTCAGCTCCTCCGCCCGGTCCTCCAGGTTCCATTCCCCTTGCTGGTAGGCGTGATTGCTCACCCAGTACACCAGGACGCCGTCGCGCCGCGCCCGTGCGAGAAGTGCCAGGGACCATCCGTTGCCGCCGTCGTGCCAGACGAGCGGGCCCTCGGGGGTGTCGCGGACGTTCCAGCCGTACGCGTACGACCCCTCGGAGCCGGGGACGCGTACGCGCGGCGCGAACAGCCGGTGCCTGGCCCGGGCGGGCAGCACCTTGTCGGTCGAGAGGGCCCGGTGCCAGCGGAACATGTCCTGCGCGGTGGAGAGCATGCCGCCGTTGCCGCGCAGGTTCCAGTACGGTCCGTCGGCCGCCCAGGGGTGGTCGAAGGGCCTGCCCCTGTCGCGCCCCTTGCTGTCGTACTCGACGGCGACAAGGCGCCGCGGCCACCGGGGCAGCACGTATCCTGTCCGGCGCATCCCTGCCGGTGCGAACAAGTGCCGTGCCAGGAACGGCTCGTAGCGCTCTCCGGACGCCTCCTCGACGATCGCGGCGAGCAGGCTGTACCCCGTGTTGGAGTAGTGGAACGCCGCGCCCGGTTCCGCCCGCAGCTTCGAGGCGAGGGCCGTGCGCACCAACTGGGCGCGCGACACGGGGTCGTAGTCGTCGCCGACCGACTCGACGAGGCCCGATGTGTGCGTGAGCAGCTGCTCGACGGTGATCTCGCGCTTGTCCGCGGGCACAGGGCCGAGGAACCGGCTGATCCGGTCGCTCACCCGGAGCCGACCAAGGGCCTCCAGCTTGAGGATCGCGGCCGCGGTGAACTGCTTCGTGATCGACATGACGTCGTACACGGTGCGGCAGCTCGCCGGGGTGCCGGAGCGGCGGTCGGCCGTCCCGAATCCACCGCAGTGCACGAGGTGTCCGCCGCGGGCGGCGAGCACGGTGCCGCCGGACCCCTTCGGCAGGGTGCGGTGCAGGAAGTCGGCGACGGACTCGCCTGCGCGGGCCGACGACGGCGTCGACGCGGCACCCGCCGCGCCAGGACCTTCGGCACATCCGCCCAGCGCCGCCAGCGTCAGCGACGCGAGCAGCGCCATCGCGACCGGGACCGTGCCCCTCGGGCGGCGGCGAGAACGGCAGGACTGACCCATGTGGCCTCCAACGTCGGGAAGGTGCACCGAGGTTGACCGTCTCTGCTCGCGTTGCTCAAGCTGTCAGGGTGTTCGAGCTTGTACGAACTCGCGCACGGCCAGCTCAACCAGGGGGGAACCACCATGAGCACCGCACCGCCCGCACCGTCCGCCACCGACGCCGCCGCCTTCATGGCGGCGCTCCGGCGTCTGAAGGCATGGTCGGGCCTGAGCTACCGTCAACTGGAGCGCCGCGCAGCGGCCGCGGGCCACGTGCTGCCGTTCTCCACCGCGGCGACCATGCTCGGCAAGGACCGGCTGCCCCGCGAGGCACTGGTCGTGGCGTTCGTCGCGGCGTGCGGCCTGCGCGGGGAACACGCGGAGGCGTGGGTCGACGCGCGCGGCAGCATCGTGTGCGCGCCCGCTCCCGCTCCTGAGCCTGCGCCCGCACGCCGTGTCCGGACCCGGCGGCCGCGCCTTGCCTGGGTCGCGGCCGTCGCGCTCGTGGCCGCGCTCCTCGGCGGAGCGGCGGCGGGTGGTGCCTTCACCGACGAACAGGAAGTACGGCAGACGCAGACGTCGTACGAGGCCGCCACGACCGGCGGCTAGCGGGCGGACGCCACTCCGCCCTTGCCGTCAGTGCGAGTTGGTGTGCCCCGGTTCCATCAGACGGGCGAGCAGGTCGTCCAGGCTGACCAGGCCGGTGAGCCTGCCGGAGTCGTCGCCGACCACGGCGAGCGTCGCGCGGCGCTGGCGGAGGGTTTCGACCGCGTGGGCCACCGTGTCGTCCGCGGCGAGCTCCGGCACCGGGCGGGCCAGCTCGCGGGCCGTGCCGATGCGGCCGCGGGCGCGGGCGACCAGCGCGTCGCGGGCGTGCACCGAGCCGAGGACCGTGGCGCCGTCGCGGACCAGCAGACGGGTGCGGTCGCTGCCCGACGCCACTTCGAGGATCTCGTCGAGACCGGCCGTCGCGGGCACCGAGGTGATCCGGTCGGCGGGCGTCTGCAGATCGCCGACGGGGGTCTGCGGCGCGGTCAGGGAGCTGGTGATCAGCTCAGAGTCGGCCTCGCTGATCAGGCCGAGGCGCTCCGACTCCGCGACGAGATGGGTGAGTTGCTCCCGGTTGTGCACCGAGGTCAGCTCGTTCCGCGGAGTGACCCGGCACATCCGCACCAGCGCGTTGCTCACCTTGTTCAGGAGCCAGATCAACGGCCGTACCACCTTGACCACGGCCCGGAACGGCGGGGTGAGCAGCATCGCGGAGCGCTCGGGGTGCGCGATGGCCCAGGACTTGGGGGCCATCTCGCCGACCACCATGTGCAGGAACACCACGACGGTCATCGCGAGGGCGAACGCGATGCCGTAGCTGAGCCCGGCGGGCAGGCCGAGCTTCGCCAGGAGCGGATCGAGTTCGTGCGAGATCGCGGGCTTGGAGATCGAACCGAGGCCCAAGGTGCAGACGGTGATGCCCAGTTGGGCCCCGGCGAGCATGAGGGAGAGCTCGCGCATGCCGGCCAGGGCCGAACGCGCTCCCCGCTGCCCCCGGGCGGCGGCCTGTTCGATGCGGTGCCGCTTGGCGGCGACCAGGGCGAACTCGGCGGCGACGAAGAATCCGCTGCCGACGAGGAGCAGCAGCGTGATGAAGAGCGCCATGGGGAAGCTCATGCGGTGCCCTCCTCGCCCGCCAGGCGCTCGATGCGCACCCGCTCGGGCACGTGCCGGTCCAGGGCCAGTACGGCGATGTCCGCCGTGCCGCCGTCCGGCAGGTCGACGGTGAGGCGGTCCCCGACGGTCGGGAAGCGCCCGAGCCGGTCGACGACGAGTCCGGCCACGGTGTCGTAGTCCTCTTCCTCGGGCAGTTCGATGCCGGTGGCATCGGCGATCTCGTCCAGACGGCGGCCCGCGGCCACCAGCCATCCCCTGCCGTCGGCGACGGCAGGGGCGACGACGGTGTCGGACTCGTCGGCGATGTCACCGACCAGTTCCTCGGCGATGTCCTCGTACGTGACGATCCCCGCGACGCCGCCGTGCTCGTCGAGGACCACGGCGAACTCGTCGTCCCGCTCGCGCATCCGCGCCACCGCGACCGGCAGCGGCAGCGTGTCGGGCAGGAACAGCGGGCGGCGGGCCGCGGCACCCGCGGTGGTGCGTTCGAAGCGGGCGGCGGGCAGCCGCATCAGTTCGCGCACGCCGAGCACGCCCGCCACGTCGTCGGGGTGGTCGCCGAGGACCGGGTAGTTGGAGTGGCCGTGCTGGGCGATCAGCTCCACGGCCTCGGCGGCGCTCGCGTCCTTGCGGACGAAGACGGCGTCCGCGCGCGGCACCATGACCTCGTCCAGGGTGCGCTCGGAGAACTCCAGGGCGTGGTCGAGCAGTTCGGCGGTCTCCCGGGGCAGCTCGCCCTCCTTGTGGGACTCGCCGATCAGATGGCTGAGCTCCTCCAGGGTCGCGCCGTGGCGCAGCTCTTCGACCGGCTCGATGCCGACCCTGAGCAGGAGCCGGTTCGCCGCGCCGTCGAAGACGCGCACCAGCGGCCCGACGACCTTCAGATACGCGAGCGTGGACGCGGCGAGCGACTTGGCGAGGCGTTCGGGGACGGCCAGGGCGAGGTTCTTCGGGGCCAGCTCGCCGAGGACCATCTGCACCACGGTGGCGACCGCGAAGCCGATCACCACGGAGACGGCGGAGACCGCGCCGCCGGACAGGCCCATGCCCTCCAGGGCGGGCCGGATCAGCGCGGACACGGAGGGTTCGGCGAGGAAGCCGACGACCAGACCGGTGACGGTGATGCCCAGCTGCGCGCCGGACAGCATGAAGGACAGCTTCTCCAGGACCTGCAGGGCGCGGGCGGCCCGCTTGTCGCCCGCCGCTGCCTCGCGCGCGAGGGCGAGCCGGTCGGCGGCGACGTAGGCGAATTCCTGGGCGACGAAATAGCCCGTGCCCGCGGTCAGCACCAGGACGGCGAGCAGGCCGAGTGCGGCACTCATCGAACACCACCCCGTCGTGTGCCGCGATCATTCTTCGTCGGGCGGGATGGTCGGGGACTGTGCCCCGGAGGGTCCGTCGGTCTGGCGGACAACAGGGTGACTCCGTTCTCGTGGGGGACTCAATGAACGATTCTCGGGCAGGGCAGGTTCCCCCGCCACATCGGGCGGGGGCCGCCGTGCCGGGTCAGGCGGGGGTCGGGGCGGGGAGCCGCACGGCGGCGGGGGCGGGCCCCACCAGCTCGGAGAGGACGTCCTCCATGGTCACGAAGCCGAGCACCGCGCCGCCCTCGCCGAGGACCGCCGCCAGATGGCTGCCGGCGGCGCGCAGGGCGGTGAGGGTGTCGTCCAGCGGGGTGTCGATGCGGACGCGCGTGACGGGGTGCAGGGCGTCGGACGGGAAGGGGGCGTCGCGGTCGGCGACGCCGAGGGTGTCCTTGATGTGCAGATAGCCGAGCAGCGCGCCGTCCGCGCCGGTGACGGGGAAGCGGGAGTAGCCCGCCGCCGCTGCCACGCGTTCGAGGCGGGCCGGGGTGACGGTGTCGTCGACGGTGTGCATGCGCGCCGCCGGGACGAGGATCTCGCCGATCGGCCGCGTGCCCAGTTCGAGGGCGTCCCGCAGCCGCTCGCTGTCGGCGGCGGAGAGCAGCCCCGCCTCGCTGGAGTCGGCGACCATGCGGGCCAGCTGGTGATCGGTGAAGGCGGCCTCGACCTCGTCCTTGGGGTCGACCTTCAGGAGCCGGAGCAGGGCGTTGGCGAAGGCGTTGACGCCGAAGACGACGGGCCTGAGCGCCCGGGTGAGGGCGACGAGCGGCGGGCCGAGCAGCAGGGCGGTCCTGGCGGGGGCGGCGAGCGCGATGTTCTTGGGGACCATCTCGCCGATCAGCATGTGCAGATAGGTGGCGACGGTCAGCGCGATCACGAACGCGATCGGGTGCACCAGCGCGTGCGGGACATGCGCCGCCTCGAAGGCGGGCTCCAGAAGGTGCGCGATGGCGGGTTCGGCGACCGCGCCGAGCACCAGCGAGGAGACGGTGATGCCCAGTTGGGCGGTGGCCATCATCGCGGAGATGTGCTCGATGCCCCAGAGCGTGGTGCGGGCGCGCTTGTCGCCCGCGCGGGCGTCCGGTTCGATCTGGCTGCGGCGTACGGAGATCAGCGAGAACTCGGCGCCGACGAAGAACGCGTTGGTGAGCAGCGTCAGGGCGCCGACGGCGAGCTGGAGCGCGGTCATCGGGCGTCCTCCAGCCGCTTGTCGGGTGCGGGCGCGGTGATGTGCACGCGGTCCGCGCGGTGGTGGTCGACGTCCACGACGTCGATGCGCCAGCCGTCGACGTCGACGCTGTCGCCCTGGACGGGGATGCGGGCCAGGCGGGTGGCGACCAGACCGGCGACGGTCTCGTAGGGCCCGTCCTGGACGGCGATGCCCATCCCGGCCAGCTGGTCGATGCGTACGCTGCCTTCGGCCCGCCACGTCCTGCGGCCGTCGTCGGTCGGCGGGGCGGGCAGCAGGTCGGGGACCTCCAGCGGGTCGTGCTCGTCGCGGACCTCGCCGACGACCTCCTCGACGATGTCCTCGACGGTGGCGACCCCCGCGGTGCCGCCGTACTCGTCGATGACGACCGCCATGGTGCGGGTGGCGCGCAGCCGTTCGAGGAGCCGGTCGGCGGGCAGGCTGTCGGGCACGAGCAGCGGCCGGGTGGCCAGCGCGGTGACCGGGGTCGCGGCGCGCTCGGCCGGGTCGAGGGCGAGCACGTCGCGGATGTGGACGGTGCCGATGACCTCGTCCAGGGAGTGCCGGTACACCGGGAAGCGGGACAGGCCCGTCGCATACGTGAGGTTGGCGGCGTCGGCCGCGGTGGCGTGCGCCTCCAGTGCCTGGACGTCGACCCGCGGGGTCATGACGTTCTCGGCGCTCAGCTCGCCCAAGTGCAGGGTGCGGACGAACAGTTCGGCGGAGTCGGCCTCAAGGGCCCCCTCGGCGGCCGAGTGCCGGGCGAGGGCGACCAGCTCCTCGGGGCCGCGCGCGGACGCCAGTTCCTCGGCGGGCTCCAGGCCGATGCGGCGTACGAAGCGGTTCGCGGTGTCGTTGAGATGCCGGATGAACGGCCCGAACGCGGCGGTGAAGCCGCGCTGCGGAGCCGCCACCACCTTGGCCACCGCGAGCGGCCGGGAGATCGCCCAGTTCTTCGGCACCAGCTCGCCGACGACCATCAGGACGACCGTGGACAGGACGACGCCGAGCAGCGTCGCGGCGGCCGGCGCCGCGCCACCGAGCCCGGCCGCGGTCAGCGGCCCGCGCAGCAGCGCCGCGAGCGACGGCTCGGCGAGCATGCCGATCACCAAGGAGGTGACGGTGATGCCGAGTTGGGCCCCGGACAGCTGGAACGTCAGCCTGCGCACGGCCTTCAGCGCACCTTCCGCGCCTCGCTCGCCCGCGGCGGCCGCCCGTTCGAGGTCGGCGCGCTCGACCGTGGTGAGCGAGAACTCGGCCGCGACGAACAGCGCGCAGGCCAGCGTGAGGAGCAGGGCGAGGAACAGCAGCAGGACCTCGGTCACCGTGCCACCCCCGATCCCGTATGCACGCGAGGCGGCAGGGGGACGGCACGGCTGGTACTGGGAGGCTCACCCATCGCGGGCCCGGGCTCCTTCTTCTCCTCGTACGAGGGCGTCTCGGCGGACGTCCTCGTACGCAACGGCAGGTAGTGAAGTACGAATGCTTCTACACCTACTGTAAAGGAACGGTAAAAGGCGCAGCCCGTGCGGGTGGTGCTCGGGGCCGATGAAAGAATCCGGTCGGCAGTGGCGGAGACGGGCGCCTTCGGGCGCCGTCCCTGGTGGGTGGGGGCCGATGTGGCTGTGGAGTGGCGGCAGATGAGCAGCGGGGCCAAGGCGGTGCCGCGGCCGGTCGACAGTCTTGTCGTCTGGGCGGGCGCGGGGGCCGGAGCGCTGCTTCTCGTCGGCGTGCTCAACGCGTTGGGGGTGCTCGACCGTACGGGGCTCGCGCTCGCCGTGCTCTGTTCGCTCGCCGCGGGACTCGGCACACGCGGCCGCGTCGTGGCCGCGCCCGGCACGGCCGTGCTGTGCTGGATGGTCCTCAACTTCTTCGCGGCCCACCCCACGGGCGAGGTCAGCTGGGCCGGGCACCGCGATCCCGAGTGGCTCGTCTGTCTGCTCGCCGCCGGCCTGGCAGGCGCCGTGGCAAGCCGCGTGGTGAGCGCCCGCGCCGCCTACCGCCGGGTGACGCCGCACACCGGCGACTAGGGCCTGTCCGGCGGATCATGCCGCGGGACGCAGGGTCTGGCACGCACTTCCCCAAGCTCTCGGCTCCGCTCGAGCAGGGGAGACCCCACTGCGTTGCCGCCCTCCTCCGCCTTGCAGCTGCACGCACCAGACCCCGCTCGCCAGCACCGAAGGGTGGGCGCCTCCCGCACGCGGCCTGATCCGCCGGACAGGCCCTAGCGCTTGCCGCGGTCCGGGCCGGGGGCGGGTTCGACGAGTCCGGCCACTTCCGCCGCGAAGAGGGCGGCGGCGTCGAAGTCCATCCCGGTGAAGTGGCCCGCGAGTTCCAGGGAGAGTGCGCCGTGTACCCGGGTCCAGAAGGACAGGGCGCGGTGCAGCATGGCCGGAGTCGCCGGGTGGTCGCCCGCCCAGGCGCGGTGGGCCCCGATGTGGCGGTCGAAGTCCTCGCCGAGGGAGTCGTCGGGGAGCTTCGCGCAGGCGTCGAGGAGGGCGGCCATGATCTCGGCGGAGATCGTGGTGACGTCGTCGGGGGCGTGGTAGCCGGGCACGGGCGTACCGAAGATGAGGAAGTACCGCTGCGGGTCGTCGAGCGCCCAGCGGCGCATGGTGTGCGCGAGGCCCGCGAGGTCGGCGCCGTCCAGGGCGGCCGCGTGCACGACGTCGGCGAGCCCGCGGTAGGCGTCCCTGATGAGCTCGGTGATCAGCTCGTCACGGCTGCCGTAGTACCGGTAGAGCGCGGGGCCGCTCATGCCCATCCGCTTGGCGATCGCGTTGAGGGACAGCGCCGAGGCCCCCGCGTCGGCGATCTGCTCCCACGCGCGTTCCTTGATCTCCGCGCGGACCTGGCTGCGGTACCGCTCCCGCGGGGATGTCGTGCCGGTGGCCTTGGCCATGTCCGGCCTCCGCTCCTCTGTGCGGCCGGGCGCCGGGCCCCGGCCGGTCCGCTATGTCCTGGTGCTTGCGTGAGAACCTATCACTCAATGTCTTGACGACCTCTCGCGAGAGTTATAGCTTCTAACTAACGCGATAAGAGATATCGAGATGTCCCGACGGAGGTTGTCATGAGCGGTGCCGAACCCACCGAGCGCGTCGAGGTCGTCCTGCCGGGGCGGGTCGAGCCGGAAGAGCTGCAGTTCCGGCGCGGTCCGCTGCCCGTCGCGGGGAAGGGGCAGGTGGTCGTCGCGATGGAGGCGACCGGCGTCTCCTTCGCCGAACAGCAGATGCGGCGCGGCCGCTACTACGACCAGCCGCCCTTCCCCTTCGTCCCCGGCTACGACCTGGTCGGCACGGTCGTCGCGGCAGGACCCGGCGCCGCCCCCGCCCTGGTCGGCAAGCGCGTCGCCGCACTCACCAAGACCGGCGGCTGGGCCAGCCACGTCGCCCTCGACGCGGCGGACGTCGTCGAGGTGCCCGACGGCGTCGGCGCCGCGCAGGCGGAGACCGCGGTGGTCAACGGCATCACCGCCTGGCAGATGCTGCACCGCAAGGCACGTGTGCGGGCCGGGCAGACCATCCTCGTGCACGGCGCCAACGGAGGCGTCGGCTCCCTCCTCGTGCAGCTGGCCGTCGGCGCCGGGGCGCGGGTGATCGGCACGGCGTCCGCCCGCCACCACGACGCCCTGCGGGAACTGGGCGTCAGCCCCGTCGACCACCGCACCGACGACGTCCCGCGGCGCGTGCGGGAACTCGCGCCCGGCGGCGTCGACGCGGTGTTCGACCACGTCGGCGGCCGGGGCATCATCGACTCCTGGGGGCTGCTCGCGCCCGGCGGGACACTCGTCTCGTACGGCACCGCCGCCACCCGCGACGACACCGGATCCCAGCAGTGGCCCGTCCTCAAGATCCTCGGCAGGGTCTGGCTCTGGAACGCCCTGCCCAACCGCCGCCGGGCGTACTTCTTCAACGTCTGGGCCGGGCGCGCCTTCGGCAAGGGCCGCTTCCGGGCCCGGCTCCGCGCCGACCTCGGCCAGGTCTTCGCGGCGCTCCAGCGCGGCGAGATCACCCCGGGCATCGCCGCCGAACTGCCGCTGGCCCGCGTCGCCGACGCCCTGCGGCTCGCCGAGTCCGGCACGGTCAGCGGCAAGGTCGTGCTCACTCCCTGAGCGCCCGGGCTATTCGATCTCGCGCATCATCTTCTCCATCGAGCCGACCGTGTGCCGGGTCTGCGTCAGCTCCTTTCGGGTCTGCCGCATCTCCTCGATCGAGCGCCGGTGCAGTTCGACATTGTCTTCAAGCAGCTGCGCGTACTTCGTGGCGAGCTGCCTGTACTGCTCCTCGCGGGCGGCGAGCATCCGGGCCCGCCAGGTGGCGGCTATCTGCCAGACGATGACGATCAGCAGGAGAAAGACCCCGCCCGCGCCGACCGCGCCCGCCCAGTCGCCCGCGCCGCCGTCGGCCAGCGTCACCAGTTCTCCGTTCACTTCGCTTCCTCTTTCACGGATGTCGTGGGTTCCACGGATGCCCCGGACTTCTCCCGGGTGTCGGTGAGGGTCAGGACCGCCCGGTGGACGAGCTGAGGCGTCAACTCGTAGAGGAACGGCGCCACTTCGTAGTACCTCATGTTCCTTCCGTCCTCGCTCACCTCGAGCGAACCGATGACAAGACCCGCCCCTTCGAGCAGCTTCAGATGCATGTGCAGCAGCGGGCGGCCCATGCCGATCTCGCGGGCCAGCGCGCTGACGTAGTTGCGGCGCTCGGTGAGCGCGGCGACGATCCGCATGCGGTGCGGATTGCCCAGGGCGGTGAGCGCCTTCAGAAGCTCGTCGCCCGTCGGCTCCGGAACCGGTTCCTCGGCCATCGGCGCCTCTCTCCTCGGTGCCTGTCAAGAAACGCTGACACGCACCTGGAGACGTGTCAAAGATTCCTGACACATCTCAGGGAGAGATCGGGGATGTCTCAGGGTCGTGTCTCAGGGTCGGCCCCGTACGGGTCACCACAACGCGCCGGGCCCCGGCACTCCGGCCTTGAATGGACGAGTGACCGCGCCCCCCGACGACTGCCTCGCGCGCAACGAGTGGATCTGCGGTGAGTATCTGAGCACCCGCCGCCAGATCCTGATCGACGCGGTCCTCCAGCACCTCCAGCTGACCGCCGTCTCCGTGCTCATCGCACTCGTCGTCGCCGTGCCGCTCGCCGTGCTCGCCCGCCGCTGGGGCTGGGCCGCGGGCCCCGTGCTCGCGCTCACCACGATCCTGTACACGATCCCCTCACTCGCGATGTTCTCGCTGCTGCTCCCCGTGTACGGCCTCTCCGCCTCACTCGTCGTCGCGGGGCTCGTCCTCTACTCGCTCACCCTGCTCGTTCGGAACATCCTCGCCGGGCTGCGCGCCGTCCCCGAGGACACCCGGCAGGCCGCCCGCGGCATGGGCTACGGGCCGATCCGCCTGCTGCTCACCGTGGAACTCCCGCTCGCTCTGCCCGCCGCCATGGCGGGCCTGCGCATCGCCACCGTCTCCGCGGTCTCCCTCGTCACCGTCGGCGCGATCGTCGGCTTCGGCGGCCTCGGCAATCTGATCTACGCGGGCATGAACACCTACTTCAGGGCCCAGGTGCTCACCGCGTCCGTGCTCTGCGTCGTCATCGCGATCGCCGCCGACCTGCTGCTGCTCGGCGTACAACGCCTCCTCACCCCCTGGATGAGGGCGGTGCGCTCATGAAGACGCTCGGCGACGCCTGGGCGTGGCTCACCGACTCCGCGCACTGGGCGGGCGACGACGGCATCTGGCACCGGCTCACCCAGCACCTCGTCCTCACCGTCGTCTGCCTGCTGCTCAGCTGCCTGATCGCCCTGCCGATCGCCCTCGTCCTCGGCCACCTCGGCAAGGGCGGCGCGCTCGCCGTGAACATCTCCAACGTCGGGCGCGCGGTGCCGACCTTCGCGGTGCTCGTCCTGCTGCTCCTCACCCCGCTCGGCACATGGGGCGAAGGCCCGACCGTCGTCGCCCTGGTCCTGTTCGCCGTACCGCCGCTGCTCACCAACGCGTACGTCGGGATGCGCGGCGTCGACCGCAGCGTCGTGCAGGCGGCGCGCGGCATGGGGATGACCGGACGGCAGATGCTGTGGCGGGTCGAACTGCCGCTCGCACTGCCGCTGGTGCTCAACGGGGTCCGCATCGCCGCCGTGCAGCTCGTCGCCACCGCCACCATCGCCGCGCTCGCGGGCGGCGGCGGGCTCGGCCGCATCATCACGGCGGGCTTCAACCTGGCGAGCACCGCCCAGGTGGTGGCGGGCGCGGTGCTCGTCGCCGTGTTCGCCCTGCTCGTCGAGGGCGTCTTCGAGGCGGTCGAACGGCTCGCGCCCGGGTGGGCAAGGGCGCGGGGGAGGGCCGGATGAGGCGGCGCGCGGCGGCGGCCGTGCTGCTGCTCGCCGTGGCGACGGGCTGCACGAGCGGGCCGTCCCTGGAGAACAGGGGCGAGGTCACCGCGCCCCCGGGCGACAGCAAGCACCTCGTCGTCGGCTCGGCCGGATTCACCGAGAGCGACCTGCTCGCCCAGATGTACATGCTGCTCCTGAAGAAGGCCGGATACGGCGCGGAAATCCTGTCCGTGGCCAACCGCGAGCTCTACGAACCCGCCCTGGAATCCGGCCAGATCGACGTCGTCCCCGAATACGCGGCGACCTTCGCGGACTGGCTGAACGCCAAGAAGAACGGCGCCGACGCGCCGCCCGTCGGCTCGCCCGACCTCGCCACCACCATGAAGGCCCTGCGCACGCTCGCCACTCCGCGCGGCCTCACCGTCCTCGATCCCGGCAAGGCGGTCGACCAGAACGCCTTCGCCGTCGCCGCGTCCTACGCCGCGCAGCACCGGCTCAAGACCCTCAGCGACCTCGGGAAATCGGGCCTGAAGGTGCGGCTCGCCGCGGGCGACGAGTGCGTGCAACGTCCTTACTGTGCCCCGGGGTTGAAGAAGGTGTACGGCATCGACGTCACCGGGGTCGACCCCAAGGGTGTCGGTACGACGCAGGCCAAGAAGGCCGTTCAGAGTGGTCAGGACCAGTTGGTCCTGACCACATCGACGGACGCGACTCTCGATGACTTCGGGCTCGTGCTGCTGGAGGACGACAAGCATCTGCAGAACGCCGACTACATCGTGCCGGTGGTGAACCGGGCCCGGGCGGGCAGCGAGGGCGTTGCGGCTGCGCTTGGGCGGCTCAATGCCGTCCTCACGACGGAGGACTTGGCGTCCATGAACGAGCAGGTGGACAGTTGGCGGCGGCTGCCGGAGGACGTGGCCCAGGCCTACTTGCACAGCAAGGGGCTGCTGTAGCGCCCCGTCAGGGGCGCGGGGCTGTGACATGTGCGGCTCCGCCGCGTGGGCGCGACAAGTCACGACGCACCTGCAGACGAAGCACCGTCGGCGGAGCCCCTACGCGTCAGCGACCGAGTCGAACTCCACCTGGTCCCGTGCAACGCCCTGCGCGTCCGCGTCCACCGAGCGGCGCAGCGCCTCGTGGAGTTTGGCCGGGGTGAGGACGCCGAGGAACCGCGCACCGTCGAGCACCGCGACCCAGCCCGCGTCGTGCTGGAGCATCACGCCGAAGGCCTGCTTGAGGGGGGCGCCGACCGGGACCCAGGAGTTCATGCGGTGGGCCAGGTCGCCGACCGTGCCGCCCGCGCCGGCCAGGGCCACCTCGTCGACGCCGACCCAGCCGTGCAGATCGCCGTCCGCGTCGAGGACGACCGCCCAGCGGGCCTCCTCCTCGCGCAGCCGGGCCGCGGCCTGCGCGGCGGGCTCGTCGAGACGGGCGAGCGGCGGCTCCTCCAGGTCGTCGGACTGGATCTCGGTGACGGAGAGGCGCTTCAGGCCGCGGTCGGCGCCCACGAACTCGGCGACGTACGGCGTCTCGGGCGCCCCGAGCACCGCTCCCGGGGTGTCGAACTGCTCGATGCGCCCCTGCCCGTACACCGCGATGCGGTCGCCGAGCCTGACCGCCTCCTCGATGTCGTGCGTGACGAGCAGGACGGTCTTGCGGACGGCCGCCTGCATCCGCAGGAACTCGTCCTGCAACTGCTCGCGCACCACCGGGTCGACCGCGCCGAACGGCTCGTCCATCAGGAGCACCGGCGGATCGGCCGCGAGGGCGCGGGCCACGCCGACGCGCTGGCGCTGGCCGCCGGAGAGCTGCTCGGGGTAGCGGGAGCCGTACGTCTTCGGGTCCAGGCCCACCAGGTCGAGCAGTTCGGCGGCGCGGGCCCGCGCCTTCGCCTTCTTCCAGCCGACGAGTGCGGGGACGGTCGCCGTGTTGTCCAGGATGGTCCGGTGCGGGAAGAGGCCCACCTGCTGGATGACGTAGCCGATGCGGCGGCGCAGGCGCACCGGGTCGATGTCGGCGATGTTCTCGTCGTTCACGAAGATGCGGCCCGACGTCGGTTCGATGAGACGGTTCACCATCATCATCGTCGTGGTCTTGCCGCAGCCGGAGGGGCCGACGAGGGTGACCAGTTCGCCCTCGGCGACCTCGAAGGACAGATCGTCCACGGCCGTCGTGCCGTCCGGGTAGCGCTTGGTCACCTGCTCGAACCGGATCATGTGTTCACGCTAGCCGCGCGGCTCACTCCCCGCTCACCAGGACGACCTCGAGAGTGCGCGGACCGTGCACCCCCTCGACGCGGTCCAGCTCGATGTCGCTGGTCGCGGACGGTCCCGAGATCCAGGTCAGCGGGCGGGCCGGGTCCAGCCGTTCGAGGGCCTGCGGCACCGAGGCGACGACCTGGCCGGGGACCCGTACGACACAGATGTGGTGGTCGGGCACCAGGGTGATGCGGCGGCGGCCCTGGTCGGGGGAGCCGTCGAGGACGATCGTGCCGGTCTCGGCGATGGCGAGCGCGCAGCCCGTGATGACGCTGTCGACCCGGTCGAGGTCGTGCGGGGTGCTGGCCGCCCGGTCGTGGATCCGCACCGGGTCGGCGGCCGCGAGCCAGTGCGGCGGCAGCCCCGGCGGCACGAGCACGCTCTGGGCGCCGCGCGTCGCGTACAGCCGCATCAGCAGGTCCGACAGCTCGTCGGCCGTGCAGCGGTGGACGATCGCGCGGTAGTCCGCGAGGTTCTCCGCGAGCAGGTCGACGGTCTCTTCGAGGGTGCGGTCGCCGTGCTCGCGCGCATAACCGCGGTCCACCGACCTCTCGTACGCGATGTCGTCGTCCGGCACGTCGGCGAGCGCCCGCCGCACCCGGCCCAGGATCCGGTCCCTGCTGCTCACTTGCCGCCGCCCTTCCCGCTGTGCCTGCCGCCGTCCGTCCGCTGCCACCAGTCGCGGAACGACTCCGCGGGGACCTTCGGCAGGTCCCGCGTGGCGCTCCAGGCCCGCCCGGGACCGGGAAGCGTGCGCGGATGGAACCTGCGGGTGCGCGACACGATGCGCTGGCCCGCGCGCAGCGCACCGGGACGGGCGAACGCGAGGCCCGCCGCGCGCATCGCCGCCCGCTCCGCCGCGTGCCCCTTCGCGGGTTTCAGCATGACCTTCGTGCCGTTCCTGGTGGCCTCGCCGCCCTGGACGACCCGCTCGCGCAGATGCACAAGGACCTCGGGGATGTCGATGGCGACCGGGCACACCTCGTAGCAGGCGCCGCAGAGCGAGGATGCGTACGGGAGCGACGCGTCGATCTCGCTCTGCGTGCCCCGGAGTTGCGGGCTGAGGATCGCGCCGATCGGGCCCGGATACACCGAGCCGTACGCGTGCCCGCCCGCCCGCTCGTACACCGGGCACACATTGAGGCAGGCCGAGCAGCGGATGCAGCGCAGGGCCTGGCGGCCCACCTCGTCGGCGAGGGTGTCGGTGCGGCCGTTGTCGAGGAGGACCAGATGGAAGGTGCGGGGGCCGTCGGCCGTCTCGGCGTCGGTCGTGCCCGTCCACATCGAGGTGTACGGGTTCATGCGCTCGGCCGTCGAGGAGCGCGGCAGCGTCTGCAGGAACACCTCCAGGTCGCGCCAGGTCGGGACGGTCTTCTCGATGCCGACCACGGAGATCAGGGTCTCGGGGAGGGTCAGGCACATCCGGCCGTTGCCCTCCGACTCCACGACGACCAGGGTGCCGGTCTCGGCGACCATGAAGTTCGCCCCGGAGATGCCGACCTTGGCGCGCAGGAACTTCTCGCGCAGGTGCAGCCGGGCCGCCTCGGCGAGCTCGGCGGGCGTGTCGGTCAGGCCCTCCGGCGCGGGGCGGCCCCAACCGGCCATCTCCTTGCGGAAGATGTCGCGGATCTCGCCGCGATTGCGGTGGATCGCGGGGACCAGGATGTGCGAGGGGCGGTCCTTGCCCAGCTGCACGATGAGCTCGGCGAGGTCGGTCTCGTAGGCGTGGATGCCCTCGGCCTCAAGGGCTTCGTTGAGACCGATCTCCTGCGTGGCCATCGACTTGACCTTGACGACCTCGCGCTCGCCCGTCGCCTTGACAAGGCCGGTGACGATGCGGTTGGCCTCGTCGGCGTCGGCCGCCCAGTGGACGGTGCCCCCGGCGCGCACGACCGCCTCCTCCAACTGCACCAGATAGCGGTCCAGATGGCGCAGCGTGTGGTCCTTGATCTGCTTTCCGGCCTCCCGCAGCCGCGCCCAGTCGTCCAGCTCGGCGACGGCGCGGGCCCGCTTGTCGCGGATGGTGTGCGTCGCGTGCCGCAGGTTGGCGCGCAGCCTGGTGTCGCCGACGGCCTCGCGCGCGGCTGCTGGGAACGCAGGGGGCGCGGGCGGGGGGAACGCGGGCATGCCGACGAATGTGCCACCGCTCATGACAGGGCCTCCTCTTCCGTGCCGGCCAGGATCTCCGCGATGTGGACGGGACGCACCGCCGTGCGCAGCCGGGCCGCGGTGCCGCCGATGTGCATGAGGCAGGAGTTGTCGGCGGCGCACAGCACTTCGGCTCCCGTGGACTCGGCGTTGCGCACCTTGTCCGTGCCCATCGCCGCCGAGACATCGGAGTTCTTCACGGCGAACGTGCCGCCGAAGCCGCAGCACTCCTCGGCGCCCGGCAGCTCCACGAGCTCAAGTCCCCTGACCGCGGCGAGCAGTCGGGTCGGCCGGTCGCCGAGACCGAGGGCGCGCAGGCCGTGGCAGGTCGGGTGGTAGGTGACCTTGTGCGGGTAGTACGCGCCGACGTCCGTGACGCCGAGGACATCCACCAGGAACTCGGTGAGTTCGTAGGTCTTGGGCACCACGGGGGCGAGCGCCTCGGCGAGGCCGCCGCCCCGGCCCTCCGCGCGGGCCCGCTCCCCCATGCGGGGGTACAGCTCGCGGACCATCGCCCCGCACGAACCGGACGGCGTCACGATCGCGTCGTACGCGTCCGAACCGAATACATCGGAGAAATGCCGGGCGAGCGGCTCCGCCTGATGGCGATATCCGGTGTTGTAGTGGGCCTGCCCGCAACAGGTCTGCGCCCTCGGGAAGTCGACCTCAACTCCCAGCCTGGTCAGCAGTTTCACCACCGCACGGCCCGTGTTCGGATAGAGCGTGTCGTTGACACAGGTCAGGAACAGGGCGACACGCATCGCGGGTTCCTCCTCGTCGATCATCGGATGGGTGCAGGGTACGCGGGCGCGCGGCTTTACGGGAGTCGCCAGGAGGGGCAGGCCGCAGGCGTCCGCGGCCAGTTGGCACAGGAGCGTGTTGTGACGCCACCGCCCACCAGGTGCGGCTGCTCGGCGAACAGCTCGGCCACGAGGGCAAGGTCGGGCTGACCGGCCTCGGCACCCCGAACGACATGCGGCAGTATGTGGAGAACGGCACCGTCGAGGGCTTCGAGCTCTGAGCCTTAAGTAGGCTGGTCATCACGGCCGGTGACGGCCGCACAGCGGGATGGAGCGCCGGGAACGCATGGTCGGGATCAAAGACGTGGCGAAACATGCGGGGGTGTCGGTCGGCACCGTGTCGAACGTGATCAACCGCCCGGACACGGTCTCCCAAGGGACCAGGCACCGGGTGCAGGCGGCCATCGACAGGCTCGGCTACGTCCGCAGCGAGTCGGCACGCCAACTGCGCGCGGGACGCAGCCGCATCATGGCGCTGCTCGTCCTCGACATGGGCAACCCGTTCTTCGCGGACGTCGCACGGGGCGCCGAGCGCGCCGCGCGCGACGCGGGGCTGTGCGTCATGGTCTGCAACAGCGGCCAGAGCGTCTCCGAAGAGGCCGACTATCTGTCGCTCTTCGCCGAACAGCGGGTCCGCGGCGTGCTGCTGACCCCGGCCGACGCGACGGGACGCAACATCGAGGCCTTCCGCAGGCACGGCATCCCGTTCGTCCTCGTCGACCGCGTCGCCGAGGGCACCACCGAGTGTTCCGTCTCCGTCGACGACGTCATGGGCGGTGCGCTCGCGGTCCGCCACCTCGTCGACGCGGGGCACCGCAGCATCGCGTACGTCAGCGGGCCGCCCGGACTCAACCAGGTCAAGGACCGCCGCGGCGGGGCGCTCCAGGCGCTCGCCGAAGCGGGCCTCGACCACTCGTTGCTGCGGGAGCTGCCCACCGAGCGGCTCGACGTGGCCGCGGGCCGCGACGCGGGCGCCCGCATACTCGGCCTCGCCGAGCGGCCCACCGCCGTCTTCTGCGCCAACGACCTGCTCGCGCTCGGCGTGCTCCAGGCGATGTACGCGGCCGGGGTGCGCGTCCCCGAGGACGTGGCGATCGTCGGCTACGACGACATCGAGTTCGCGGCGGCCGCCGTGGTGCCGCTCACCTCCGTGCGCCAGCCCGCCGTCACCATGGGCGCGATGGCCGCGGAACTGCTCCTTCAGGAGACCGAGTCCCGGGACGCGGCGCACGAGCACCGGCGGGTGGTGCTCACGCCCGAGCTGGTGGTGCGCCGCTCCAGCCTGCCGGTCCGCTGACCGCACGCCCCCACGCCCGGCCCGGCGCCGCATGTGCTGAACTGGGGCGATCGTCCCGTGCCCGTCACGTCGCCCGTGCGCGACCTTGCCCAGGAGCAGCCTTGACCGTCACGTACCGTCAGCCCGGAGTCGTCCTCACCGACCGCCGTTTCAGCGTGCCGCTCGACCACGACGAACCGGCGGGGGAGCGCATCGAGGTCTTCGCCCGCGAGGTGGTGTCCACCGCCCGCGGCGGCGCGGGCCTGCCGTGGCTGGTGTACCTCACGGGCGGCCCCGGCTTCGGTGCGACCCGTTTCAACGGCAAGGAGTCCTGGCTCGGCCGCGCCCTTCAGGACTTCCGGGTGCTCCTCGTAGACCAGCGCGGCACGGGCAGCTCCACGCCCGCCAACCGCCAGACGCTCCCGCTGCGCGGCGGCCCCCGCGAACAGGCCGACTACCTTGCCCTGTTCCGCGCCGACTCCATCGTGCGCGACTGCGAGGCGATCCGCCCCGAGGTGACGGGCGGCGCCCCCTGGACCGTCCTCGGCCAGAGCTTCGGCGGATTCTGCGCGACGCACTACCTCTCGTACGCCCCTGAAGGCCTGCACACCGCGATCATCACCGGCGGTCTGCCCACGCTCGAAGGGCACGCGGACGACGTGTACCGCGCCGCGTACCCGCGGATGGAGTGCAAGAGCGCGGCCCACTACGCCCGTTACCCGCAGGACGTCGAGCGCGCCCGCCGCATCGCCGCGCACCTCGCCGAGCACGAGACGGTCCTGCCCGGCGGCTACCGGCTCACCGTCCCCGCCTTCCAGTCGCTCGGCATGCTGCTCGGCATGAGTGACGGCAGCCACCGTCTGCACTACCTCCTGGAGGACGCCTTCGTACGGACGCCCGCGGGGAGCACGCTCTCCGACGCGTTCCAGGAGAACGTGCGCACCGAACTCTCCTACGCGGGCAACCCGCTCTTCGCCGTCCTGCACGAGGCGATCTACGGCCAGGGTGAGCGGCCCACCGCCTGGGCCGCCGAGCGCGTACGCGATGAATTCCCGCAGTTCGACGGGGAGAAGAGCCTCGCGGGCGACGCACCGCTGCTCTTCACCGGCGAGGCCGTGCAGCGCTGGATGTTCGACAGCGACCCCGCCCTGCGCCCGCTGCGCGAGACCGCCGACCTGCTCGCCGCGCGCACCGACTGGCCGCGGCTCTACGACCCCGCGCGCCTCGCGGCGAACGAGGTGCCCGCCGCCGCCTCGATCTACCACGACGACATGTACGTCGACCGCGACCACTCCCTGACCACCGCCCGCGCCATCCGCGGCCTGCGCACCTGGGTCACGGACGAGTTCGAGCACGACGGGCTGCGGGCCGGGGGACCGCGCGTGCTCGGGCGGCTGCTGGCGCTGGCGCGCGGGGAGGCGTGAGGCGGAAGCCGCTGAAGGGCGGCTCGGGACCTGCCCGTTGTCAGACCCTGAAGCTAGTCTGAGGATCATGACAGAGCCGCAGAGTTCCGTGCCCGCCCAGCTCACCCCCATGCCCGAGGACTGGCAGCGGGCGCTCGCCGTCGTCGCCCACCCCGACGACCTGGAGTACGGCTGCTCGGCGGCGATCGCCGGATGGATCGACGGCGGGCGCGAGGTCGCCTATCTCCTGGCGAGCCGCGGCGAGGCCGGTATCGACACGATCGACCCGGCCACGTGCGGGCCGCTGCGCGAGCGGGAGCAGCGGGCGAGCGCGGCCGTCGTCGGCGTCGACACCGTGGAGTTCCTCGACCACAAGGACGGCGTGATCGAGTACGGCACGGCGCTGCGCCGCGACATCGCCGCCGCGATCCGCAGACACCGCCCCGAACTCGTCATCACCCTCAACCACCGCGACACCTGGGGCGGTGTCGCCTGGAACACCCCCGACCATGTCGCGGTCGGCCGCGCCACGCTCGACGCGGCGGCGGACGCGGGCAACCGCTGGATCTTCCCCGAACTGATCGAGGAACAGGGCCTCGAACCGTGGAACGGGGTGCGCTGGGTCGCCGTGGCGGGCTCCGCGACGCCCACCCACGCGGCGGACGCCACGGCCGGTCTCGAACGCTCCGTGCTCTCCCTGCTCGAACACCGCACCTACATCGAGGCGTTGACGGACGAGGACCCGGAGAAGTACTGCCGGACGTTCCTCCTCGGCAACGCGGAGTCGGTGGCGCCGCGCTTCGGCGGACGGCCCGCGGTGGCGTTCGAGGTCTTCGGCCGCTAGACGCCGCGTCTCCCGGACGGCGGTCCCCGGTGTCTTCAACCGGCGGGCCGCCGCCCCTACTCTGACGGCCCATCAGAAACGGTGACCCGTGAAGGAGCTGGGGCCCGATGATCGACACGATCGGCACGGACATCCGGGACGGCGAGGAGCGGCTGCGCCTCGACGTGGAGGACGGCATCGGCATCCTCACCCTCTGCCGTCCCCGCAAGCTCAACGCCTGGAGCTGGGAGTCCACCCGCCAACTCGGCCTGTTCGCCGACCGGATCCGCTTCGACGACTCGATCAGGGCGGTGCTGCTGCGCGCGGAGGGCCGGGCGTTCTGCGCGGGCATCGACATCACGGCACCGGGCGGCGCGATCACGGGCCGCTCAGGCGCCGAGCGCACCCGCAACTACTACGAGGCGATGCGCTGGGTGCATGAGCGCTTCCGCACCTTCGCCGAGCTGCCGCAGCCGGTCGTCGCGGCCGTGCAGGGATACTGCCTCGGCTTCGGCTTCGAGCTCGCCCTGATGGCGGACGTGCGGATCGCCGCGGACGACGCCGTGTTCGCGCTGCCCGAGGCGCAGCTGGGCGTCGCCGTGGACGCGGGCGGCGATCTGCGCGTCGCGCGCGAGGCGGGTGCGGGCTGGGCCAAGCTCCTCGCGCTCACCGGACGCCGCATCGACGCGCCGACGGCGGAACGCTTGCGTCTGCTCCAACAGGTCGTACCGGTCGGCGAATTGGCGAAGACCGCCCGCGCGGTGGCGGCCGAGATCGCCGCGAACGCGCCGCTCGCCGTGCAGGGCGTCAAGCGCGGGATCGACGCGTACGCCGACGCGGGGATGGCGGGCGCGCTCGACCGGGTCGCGATGAACGCGGCGCTCACGCTCACGTCGGAGGACTCCCGGGAGGGGTACGGGGCGAAGGCGGCGGGGCGGCGGCCGTCGTTCGAGGGGAAGTAGAGGTATTCGAGGGGGGAGTGGAGGTACAGGAAGCGGGAGTCCAGGGAGGGGAGTTCACCCGGTGAACGGGCCCCGGCCCAGCTGGTCGCGCACCGGCACCACCGGCGGGCTCACCAGGGCGCGGCGCTGCCAGTTCGCGCCGTCGACGACCAGCGTGTGGCCGGTGATGAAGCGGGCGTAGGGGGAGGCCAGGAACGTGGCGGCCCAGCCCAGTTCGCGGGGGTGACCGACGCGCAGGGCGGGCTGTCGTGCGTCCTTGTCGGCGGCCCGGTCGAGGTTGCCGCGGATGTCCGCCGTCATGTCGTCGTGCGGCATCAGGCCCGGCACCAGGCCGTTGACCTGGATGCCGTACGGTCCCCACTCCACGGCGAGGCTCTCCACCAGGCTCTTCACGCCCGCCTTGGCCGCTGCGCTGTGCGCGAAGCCGGGGCCGCCCGTCCAGGCGTACGACGCACCGATGCTGATGACCGAGCCGGGGGTGCGCGCGGCCAGGTGGCGGCGGCCGAACTCGCGCGTCATGTAGAACGTGCCGTTGAGCGTGGCGTCCACCACCGAACGCCAGGCGTTCGGGGACATGTCCTCGGCGGGGACGGGGAAGTTCGCGGCCGCGTTGTTCACCAGGACGTCCGGCAGGCCGTGCGCGGCCACGGCCGCGTCGAAGACCTCGGCGACGCGCTCCGGGTCCCGGATGTCGCACCCGACGGCCGTCACCCGCCCGCCCAGCGCCGCGAGTTCGTCCCGCGCCGCCGCGAGCCGGTCCTCCTTGCGGCTCGCGATCACCAGCTCGGCACCGAGCCGCGCGAACTCCGCGGCGACGGCCTTGCCGAGTCCGGTGCCGCCCCCGGTGACCAGGACGACCGTCCCGTCGAACGTTCCGCCTGGCAACGCGCTCGCGCCCGGCGGGGGAGGGGCGGGCAGCCCGGGCGGCGTGCGGCTTTCCGTACCCGGCCGGTGGGGTGTCGTGCGGCTTTCCGTTCTCGGCTGGTGGGGTGTCGTGCCGCTTCCTGTTCCCGGCTCGTGGGGCGTCGTGCCGCCTTCCGAACCTGGCTCGTGGGGCGTCGCCCCGCCTTCCGTTCCCAACTCGTGGGGCGTCGTGCCGCTTTCCGCACCCGGCCGGTGGGGCGCACCGCTTCCCGCTCTCGGCTCGTGGGGCGTCGCACCGCCTTCCGTTCCCGGCTCGTGGCGCGTCGCACCGCTCCCCGATCCCGGCTCGTGGCGCGCCGCCCCCGTGTCATCCGTACGGTCCGTCATGCGCGCGTCCCTCCGTCGTACGGGCCCGGTGGCCCGGTCCGGTCGTCTGCGCATCGATATCGCGTATGGGGGCAAAGCTCCATGCCGGTGGGGGAGTTGGGGCTGATCCCTACACCGCGAGGCCGTGCGCCCGCTCGCCCAGTACCGCCCGGGACACGGCCGCCTCGGCCTCCCCGGAGAACGCCCCGGCCCGGCGCCGCTCCACCGCCGTGTCGATGTCCGCCATCACCAGCTCCGCGTTGATCGTCACGCCGGCGCGGTAGCCCATGCTCGCCGCGTTGACGACCTGCTCCATGGGGCTCGCGGCGTTGCCGACCGCCCAGACGCCGGGGACGCTGGTGCGGCCCGTCTCGTCGATCGCCGGGTAGGGGCCGTACGGGGTGTCCCTGGTGTCGGCGCCGAGTGTGGCGAGCAGGCCGGGGCGGGGCACCGGCTTCGCGGCGACGAACAGGACCGAGCGCGGGAACACCCGGCCGTCGGCGAGCCGCACGCCCGTCAGGCGGTCGTCGGCGACCTCCAGGCCCGCGACCGCGCCCTCCACCACGGAGACCCCGGCGGCCGCGAGGCGTTCCCACTCGGCGTCGGGCAGGTCCCGCACGGTGTGCAGGAAGAGCGTCACGTCCTTGGACCACTGGGTGACGAGCAGCGCCTGGTGGCTGTTGAAGGGTTCCGACGCGAGCACCCCGAACGCCTCGTCCCGCACCTCCCACCCGTGGCAGTACGGGCAGTGCAGCACGTCCTGCCCCCAGCGTTCGGTGAGTCCCGGCAGGTCGGGCAGCTCGTCGACGAGGCCCGTGGCGAGGACCACTCTGCGGGCGTGCACCGGGGCGCCGTCCGCGAGGGTGAGCGTGAACTCCCCTGTGCCGTCCGGCGTCACGGCGGTCACCCGGTCCCGCGCGACCCGCACCCCGTACCGCGCGAGCTCCCCGCGCCCCGCGGCGAGGAACTCGGTGGGCGGCATGCCGTCCCGCGACAGGTAGCCCTGCATGTGTGCGGCGGGCGCGTTGCGCGGTTCGCCCGCGTCGACGACGAGGACCCGGCGCCGCGACCGGCCGAGCACGAGCGCGGCGCTGAGCCCGGCCGCTCCGCCGCCGATGACGACGACGTCGTACGCGTTCTCCTGCATGTTCTTTGGGGCCGCGATGTTCTTCGGGGTCGCGATGTTCTTCCGGGTCACGGTGACCACCTCCACCCTCACCCTCACTCAGGTGGTGCGATATCGACAAGCATGCTTGCCGATACTGCAAGAACTGGGTCATCATGGGCGGCATGAGCAGAACGAGGGAAGTGCGAGACGGGCGGGACAGTCGGGGCGGCCGGGGCGGCCGGGGCGAGGCGGAGGCGCAGGGCGCGCCGGACGTGCCCGACGCACCCGAAGAGATGGATCAGGTCCTCACCGAGGTCGGCCCGCGCCTGCGCCGCATCCGCAAGGAGCGCGGCGCCACCCTCGCGGCGCTCTCCACGGCGACCGGCATCTCGGTGAGCACCCTCTCGCGCCTGGAGTCGGGGCACCGCAAGCCCAGCCTGGAGCTGCTGCTGCCCATCGCCCGCGCCCACCAGGTCCCCCTCGACGAGCTGGTCGGCGCCCCGCCGGTGGGTGATCCGCGCGTACGGGCGAAGCCGATCGTCCGGCACGGGCGCACGATGCTTCCGCTCACCCGGCAGCCCGGCGGCCTGCAGGCGTACAAGGTGGTCGAGCCGCCCCGCACGACCCCGGCCCCGGACCCCAGGACGCACGAGGGATACGAGTGGCTGTACGTCCTCTCCGGAAAGCTGCGGCTGATCCTCGGTGATCACGACGTGGTGCTCGGCCCGGGGGAGGCGGCGGAGTTCGACACCCGCGTCCCGCACTGGTTCGGGGCCACGGGTGACGGGGGAGCGGAGTTCATCAGCCTGTTCGGACCGCAGGGCGAGCGGATGCATGTGCGGGCGCGGCCCACCCGCAAGGAGAAGGGGGACTGACGCTTCCCCCGAACTGTTCCCCTGGGGGCAAGCGACCGCTTAGTATGCGGTGGAGCCCGGTCTACGACAGCCCCCGTGGAGGCCCCGCATGCAGGCATGGCAAGTGCACGAGAACGGCGAGCCCGGCGAGGTGATGCGCCTCGCGGAGGTGGACCGGCCCGAGCCGGCCGAGGGCCAGGTGCTCCTGAAGGTCCGCGCCGCGAACGTCAACTTCCCCGACGCGCTGCTCTGCCGGGGCCAGTACCAGATCAGGCCGCCGCTGCCGTTCACGCCCGGCGTGGAGATCTGCGGCGAGACCGAGGACGGCAGGCGTGTGATCGCCAACCCCGCGCTGCCGTACGGCGGCTTCGCCGAGTACGCGCTCGCGGACGCCGCGGCCCTGCTGCCCGCGCCCGACGCGCTCGACGACGCGGAGGCCGCCGCGCTGCACATCGGCTACCAGACGGGCTGGTTCGGCCTGCACCGCCGCGCCCACCTCCAGGAGGGCGAGACGCTCCTGGTGCACGCGGCGGCGGGCGGCGTCGGCAGCGCCGCCGTCCAGCTCGGCAAGGCGGCGGGCGCCAAGGTCATCGGCGTCGTCGGCGGCGCGGAGAAGGCGGAGGTCGCGCGCGAACTCGGCTGCGACCTCGTCCTCGACCGGCGCGCCGACGACATCGTCGGCGCCGTGAAGGAAGCCACCGGCGGCCGGGGCGCCGACGTCGTCTACGACCCCGTGGGCGGCGACGCCTACGCCAAGTCCGCCAAGTGCGTGGCCTTCGAGGGCCGGATCGTCGTCGTCGGCTTCGCGAGCGGCGCGATCCCCTCGCCCGCGCTCAACCACGCCCTGGTGAAGAACTACTCGATCATGGGCCTGCACTGGGGCCTCTACAACACCAAGGACCCGCGGTCGATCCTGCGCTGCCACCAGGAGCTGACCGAACTCGCCACCAAGGGCGCCATCAAGCCGCTGGTCAGCGAGCGGGTGCCGATGGCGGGCGCGGCCGGTGCCGTGCAGCGCGTCGCCGACGGCAGCACCACCGGGCGGGTCGCCGTCCTGCCGCACGGCGGTGCCGCATGACCGACGCCGCCGAACTGCGCGCCCGCACCCAGGAGTTGCTGGCCACGCATTCGCCCGCCACGACGGACCGCGTGGACTTCCTCAAGGCCCGCTTCGACGCCGGACTCGCCTGGGTGCACTACCCCGAAGGGCTCGGCGGGCTCGGCGCGCCGCGCTCCCTCCAGGCCGTCGTGGACGCCGAGTTGGAGGCCGCGGGCGCCCCCGACAACGACCCGCGCCGCATCGGCATCGGCCTGGGCATGGCCGCGCCGACCATCCTCGGCTTCGGCACGGAGGAGCAGAAGCGCCGCTTCCTCAGGCCCCTCTGGGTCGGCGACGAGGTGTGGTGCCAGCTCTTCAGCGAGCCGGGAGCCGGATCCGACCTGGCCGCGCTCGGCACCCGCGCGGTCCGGGACGGCGACGACTGGGTGATCGACGGCCAGAAGGTGTGGACCTCCAGCGCCCACCTCGCCCGCTGGGCCATCCTCATCGCCCGCACCGACCCGGACGCGCCGAAGCACCGCGGTATCACGTACTTCGTGTGCGACATGACCGACCCGGGCGTCGAGGTGCGGCCGCTGCGCCAGATCACCGGCGAGGCCGAGTTCAACGAGGTGTTCCTCACCGGCGTACGCATCCCCGACGCGCACCGGCTCGGCGAGGTCGGCGACGGCTGGAAGGTCGCCCAGACCACCCTGATGAACGAGCGCGTCTCCATCGGCGGCATGCGGATCCCGCGCGAGGGAGGCATGATCGGCCCCGTCGCGAAGACCTGGCGCGAGCGCCCCGACCTGCGCACCCACGACCTGCACCAGCGCCTGATGAAGCTCTGGGTGGATGCCGAGGTGGCCAGGCTCACCGGCGAGCGGCTCCGCCAGCAGCTCGTCGCGGGCCAGCCGGGCCCCGAGGGCTCCGGCATGAAGCTCGGCTTCGCCCGCCTCAACCAGGAGATCAGCTCTCTGGAAGTGGAACTCATGGGCGAGGAAGGGCTGTTGTACGAGGACTGGACGATGCGGCGGCCCGAGCTCGTCGACTTCGTGGGCCGCGACGCGGGCTACCGCTATCTGCGGTCCAAGGGCAACAGCATCGAGGGCGGGACCAGCGAGGTGCTGCTGAACATCGTCGCCGAACGCGTCCTCGGCCTGCCCTCCGAGCCGCGCACCGACAAGGACGTCGCCTGGAAGGACCTGGCCCGTTGAGCACCCAGAGCACGCAGCCCGATCTGCTCTACTCCGAAGAGGAAGAGGCACTGCGCGCGGCCGTGCGCGGTCTGCTCGCCGACCGCTGCGCCGCCGCCACCGTCCTCGCCCGCGTCGAGAGCGACGCCCCGCACGACCCCGAACTGTGGAAGGCGCTCACCGACGGCATGGGCCTCGCCGGACTCCTGGTGCCCGAGGAACTCGGCGGCCAGGGCGCCACGCACCGCGAAGCGGCCGTCGTCCTGGAGGAGTTGGGCCGCGCCGTGGCGCCCGTGCCCTATCTCACCAGCGCCGTCGTCGCCACCGAGACGCTGCTTGCCTGCGGCACCGGGCAGGGGAGCGAGGCCGCCGGGCTGCTCGGGCAGCTCGCCGCCGGACGCACGGTGGGCGCGCTCGCGGTGGGACTCGCCGTCGCTCCCGGCGCCCCCTTCAAGGACGTACGTAAGGACGTACGTCACGAAGAGGGCACCCTGTACGGCGAGTTGACCGGCATCGCGGACGCCGCGGCAGCCGACGTCCTCCTCGTCCCTGCCGACGGCGCTCTCTACGCGGTCGACACCGCGCAGGACGGCGTCACCGTCACCCCGCAGATCTCCCTCGACCTGACGCGGCCGCTCGCCACCGTCACCTTCGACGCGGCCCGTGGGCGCGTGCTGACGCCGGACGCCGACGCGGCGGTACGCCGGGGGCTGCGGGCGGGCGCCGCGCTGCTGGCCTCCGAGCAACTCGGCCTCGCCGAATGGTGCTTGACCGAGACCGTCCGCTACACCAAGGAACGGCACCAGTTCAATCGGCCCGTCGGCTCCTTCCAGGCGCTCAAGCACCGGCTCGCCCAGCTGTGGCTGGAAGTCGTCAACACCCGTGCCGCAGCCCGGAACGCGGCCGACGCGCTGGCCACCGCGAGCGCGGACGCGGAGGTCGCGGCCGCCCTCGCGCAGGCCTACGCGGCGCCCGTCGCGGTGCACGCCGCGGAGGAGGCACTCCAGCTGCACGGCGGCATCGGCATGACCTGGGAACACCCCGTACACCTGTATCTGAAGCGCGCCAAGGCCGACTCGATCGCCTTCGGCACGGCAGGCAGGCACCGCGACGCGCTGGCGGAGCTGGTGGACCTGCGGGCTCCCTGAGCATCCCGTGCCCGTGCCGGGCCGTCTTCCGGCGGCCCGGCACGGGACCTGCCACACCTGTCACACCTGTCACACGGGGAAGGAGTTGTCGCCCTCCCAGGTCACGGTGACCGTCTCGGGCTTCAGGCCGTGGATGACGGCGCGGCCCGCATCCCGTGCGAACAGCTGCGCGATCGCCGCGGTGTCGCCGGCCGGGTAGCGGTCCTGGAGCGCGTCGACGATCCGGTCGGCGGGCAGGCCGACACTCGCGGCGAGGCTGGCCGTGTTCCTGGGCCGGTTGTTCCAGCCACCCTCCGCGTTGCCCGGTCCGACGTGGATGGAGTCCTGGGCGGTGAGGATCGAGGCCCCTGCGTCGTCGATGCGGTTCTGGCCGTCCAGCGGACGTGCGGTCAGGTGGAAGTGCGTGCCCTTGATCTTCACCGTCGAGGCGCCGCTGTTCCCCGTCTCGTTGCCGAGGACGAGCATCACGTTGAGATGCACGGCCAGTCGGGCGGTCGTCCCTTCGTGGCTGACGGTGACGGTCTTGGGGCGGGAGATGAGGTTGTTGCCACCGTTGTTGCGGCACTCGGGGCCGAACTCGAAGCCGCCGAGCACCCGGCGGGGGCTCTCGGCGTCGTTGCCCCCACCGACGATGATGTCCAGGATCCTGGTGCCGCTCGACGCCCGCCAGGGGGCGTCGGCGACCCGCTGCACGGCGTGCGGGCCCGCGGCGGCGGGCGCGCGCTGCACGTCCGTGTCGCCCACCGGGGCCTCGGGGGCCGGGCCCGCGAGCACTCGGTGGGCGTTGCTCTCGGCCTCGCGCTCGAAGCGGTCCGACGGGTCGGAGATGCGCAGGCCGTTGCCGTGGTCGGTGCCGGCGACGGGCCCGCTGCGCTGCTGGATGACGTGGGTGAGCTCGTGGGCGAGGGTGTGCCGGTCGCTGCCGCCGTCGCCGATGACGACGTGGTTCCCGGAGGTGTAGGCGCGGGCGCCGACCTCGGCGGCCGACGACTTGGCGGCGCTGTCGTCGTGGATGCGCACGTCGGAGAAGTTCGCGCCGAGCCGGGCCTCCATGTCGGTGCGGGTGCCCTCGTCGAGCGGGCGTCCGCCGCTGCGCAGGACGTCGTGGACGGCGGAGCGCTGCACGGCGGGCCGCTCGGCCTCCTGGTGCCCGCACCCCGCGCCGTGCCGGTGCTGCTCCTGCTCCTGCTCCTGTGCCGAGGGGTGCCCGCCCCGGCGGAGCAGCTGCACGACGGCGGCGTTGCCCGCGCCGGACTGCAGGGCGAGGAGCCGCTCGCGGGGTGTGCCGGTCTCGGCGTCGGCCTTGCGCACGGATGTGTGCCCGCGCTCGGTGCCGTGCCGCTGGGCCTTGTCGTGCTCGTGCAAGATGCCTCTCCCCACGCTGACGTACGTCCTTCCATGCATAGGGGGCACGCCGTGCGGGGGCCAGGTGCCCGAGGGCAGAGAGGAGTGCCCGAACGGGCAACTTCGAGGGGCCGCACCGGATGCGGCCCCCGCGGAGCGTGGCTGCCGTGCGCCTGACGGCCGTAAGCGCCTTGGATGGTGCCTGCACGTACCGCGTGCGGACTGCGCGTTTTACGCCCCCATTACGTAAGGCATAATTGCGAGCTGTTCGCAACAACGGTTGATCTTCAGTAGGGGTGTGGGGCATGAGGGCCCGATCGATACGGGGCACGGGTGGACTGGCAGCGGCCGTCTCGATAGCCGTCGCGGCCTCCGCCTGCTCGGCGCCGGGCGACAGCGCCGGTGGGGACGGCGCCAAGGACTCGGCGGTCGTCGGCATCGCGTACGAACCGGAGACCCTCAGCCCGCTCCTCGGCTACGGCAAGGACGGCAACTCGAAGATCTTCGACGGGCTGCTCACGCACGACGCCGACATGAAGCTCAAGCCCGCCCTCGCGGCCGAGCTGCCCAAGGTCGCCGACGACGGCAAGACCTACACGTACACGCTGCGCAAGGGCGTCAAGTTCAGCGACGGCAAGGCCTTCTCGGCCAAGGACGTCGTCTTCACGTACGAGACCATCCTCGACAAGAAGACCAACAACGCCTCCAAGACCGAGCTGGACGCCCTGAAGAGAGTCGAGGCCAAGGGCGACGACACCGTCGTCTTCCACCTCAAGTACCCCTACGCGCCGTTCGCCGAGCGCACCGTCCTGCCCATCGCGCCCGAGCACATCGCGGGCAAGCAGGACGTGAACACCGGCGACTTCAACACCAAGCCGGTGGGCACGGGCCCGTACACGCTCGTGAAGTGGACCAAGAACGACAAGCTGACCTTCAAGGCCAACCCCGACTACTGGGGCGGCACGCCGAAGATCAAGAACTTCACGATGGCGATCATCAAGGACGACGACGTCCGCGCCACCCGGCTCGACGCCGGTGAGCTCGACGGCGCCATCCTGCCGCCCAACCTCGCCAAGAAGTACGAGGGCGACGACTCCAAGAAGACGTACGCCGCCAAGACCTTCGACTACCGCGTGGTGACCCTGCCCACCGGCAACAAGGTCGCGGGCGACACCGCCGTCCGCCGCGCCCTCGACATCGGCGTGAACCGCAAGGCCATGGTCGACTCGATCCTGGACGGCGCGGGCAAGGAGGCCTACGGGCCCGTCCCGACCGACAGCCCGTGGTTCACCAAGGGCACCGAGCGCAAGTTCGACGCGGGCAAGGCCAAGAAGATCCTCGACGACGCCGGGTGGAAGCCGGGCGGCGACGGGATCCGCGAGAAGGACGGCGTCAAGGCGAAGTTCACGCTCTGGTACCTCTCCGGCGACAAGCTCCGCCAGGACCACGCCCTCGCCTACGCCTCCGACGCCAAGAAGCTCGGCATCAAGGTCGAGGTGCAGTCCGGCACCTGGGAGGTCATCGAGCCCCTCATGCCCAAGGACGCGGTCCTCGGCGGCGGCGGCTCCCCGGCCGACCCGGACTTCGACCAGTACACGCTCCTGAAGTCCTCCCTCGCGGGCGACGGCTTCAACAACATGGCGCACTACGACAACGCCAAGGTCGACAAGGCCCTGGAGGACGCCCGCAAGAGCGGCGACCGCGCCGACCGGCAGGCCGCGTACGACACCGTCCAGCGCGAACTGGTGAAGAACCCCGGCTACACCTTCCTCACCCACATCGACCACCTCTACGTCACCGACAAGCGCTTCGGCGACCTGAGCACCCAGGTCGAACCGCACGACCACGGCCTGGCCTCCGGCCCCTGGTGGAACGTCGAGGACTGGCAGCCGACGCAGTGACGTCGGCGATAACGAAGGCCCCGGGGCAGCCGGCCGCGCGCCGGCTCCCCTGGGGGCCGATGGCACGTCTCGTGGCACGGCGGGCGCTGTTCGCCGTGCCCGTGCTGCTCGTCGTCACCTTCGGCGTCTTCGCCATCGCGGCCGCCTCGCCCTTCGACCCGGTCAAGGCGTACGCGGGCACGGCGGGGCTCACCGCGTCGCAGGACAACCTCGACCAGCTGCGCGCCAACCTCGGCGTCGACAAGCCGCTGGTCGGCCAGTGGTGGGACTGGCTCACCTCGGCCCTCACCGGTGACCTCGGGAACTCCAGCACGCTGCGCCAGCCCGTCGCCGACGTCATCGGCGAACGCGTCGGCTGGTCCGTGCTGCTCGCCGCCACCGCGTTCCTCGTCGCGATCGTGCTCGGCACCGGCCTCGGCGTGCTCGCCGCGCGCCGTCCCGGCGGCTGGCTCGACCGCGCCGTGACGTCCCTCGCGTACACGCTCGAAGCGGCGCCGCCGTTCTGGCTCGGCCTGCTCGCCGTGTGGCTGTTCGCGCTGAAACTGGGCGCGCTGCCCTCGGGCGGCCTCACCGACACCGCGAGCTCCACCGTGACGGCCGGACAGGTCGCGAGCCATCTGGTGCTGCCCGCGGGCGTGCTGGCGATCTCGCAGCTTCCCTGGTTCGTCCTGTACGTACGCCAGGGAGTCGGCGACGCACTCGGTGACGACCCCGTGCGCGGGGCACGCGCGCGTGGCCTCGCCGAGCGCACCGTCCTGCTCGGCCACGCGCTGCGCTCCGGCATGCTGCCCGTGCTCACGCTCATCGGCTCGCGCGTGCCCGAACTGATCACCGGGGCGCTCCTGGTGGAGACCGTCTTCAGCTGGCCCGGGATCGCCGCGGCCACCGTGCAGGCCGCGACCGCCGTGGACTTCCCGCTGCTCGCCGCGCTGACCGCGCTCGCCACGGTCGCGGTCCTGCTCGGCAATCTCGTGGCCGACCTCCTGTACGGCCTCGCCGATCCGAGGGTGGGTTTCGATGGCTGACCTTGCCTGGCGCACACAGGGCGGCACGCGCCGCTCCACGCGCGCGTGGCGGGTGCGTTCCTCGGCGGCGATCGTCGCCGCGGTCGTCCTCGCCGTCCTCGTCGTACCGCCGCTCGTCCACCTCGACGAGCAGGCCGTGAACCTGGCGGCGAAGCTGCAACCGCCGTCCTGGGAACACCCCTTCGGCACCGACGACGTCGGCCGCGACCTGCTGCTCCGCTGTGTGTACGGGCTGCGCGTCTCGCTGCTCGTCGGCGTCGTCGCGGCCGTCGTCGCCACCGTTATCGGCACGGCGGTCGGCGCCCTCGCGGCCGCGTCCGGAGGCTGGGTGGACCGGGTCGTGATGCGGCTCGTCGACATCTTCTCGTCCGTGCCGCACCTGCTGCTCGGCATCTTCATCGTCGCGATGTTCCGGCCCGGCGTCTGGCCCGTCGTCGTCTCCGTCGCGCTCACGCACTGGCTCTCCACCGCCCGCATCGTGCGCGCCGAAGTGCTCTCCCTGCGCTCGCGGCCCTACATCGACGCGGCGATCTCCGGCGGCGCGTCGCGGCTGCGCGTCACGGTCAGGCACCTGCTGCCCGGCGTCCTGCCCCAGGCCGGGCTCGCCGCCGTCCTGATGGTGCCGCACGCCATCTGGCACGAGTCCGCGCTGTCGTTCCTCGGCCTGGGACTGCCCACCCACCAGGCGAGCCTCGGCACGCTCGTGCAGAGCGCCCGTGGGTCGCTGCTCGCGGGCGACTGGTGGCCCACCCTCTTCCCCGGCCTGTTCATCATCGTGCCCACCCTCGCGATCGCGGGCCTCGCGGGCGTCTGGCGGGAACGGATCAACCCCCGGCGCCGATCGGAGCTCATGCTGTGACGGTTCCCATCCTCTCGGTGGCGGCTCTCTCCGTACGCTTCCGCATGCGCGGCGGCCGTCACGTGTCCGCCGTCACCGACGCGACCTTCGACCTCGCCGCGGGCGAATGCCTCGCCCTGGTCGGCGAGAGCGGCTGCGGCAAGTCCGTGCTCGCCTCCGCGCTGCTCGGACTGCTCCCGCAGAACGCGGAGACGGCAGGCTCCGCCCTCCTGGGCGACATCGACCTGCTGACCGCCGACGAGCGGACCCTGGCCCGCACCGTGCGGGGGCGGCGCGTCGGACTCGTACCGCAGAGTCCTGCCGCGCATCTGACGCCGGTACGGACCGTGCGCTCGCAGCTGGAGGAGACGCTGCGGGAACTCGCGGGCGTGCGCAGGCCCCAACTGCGGGCCGCGGCCGTCGAGGCGGCCGAGCGCGCCGCGTTCCCCGCGGGACACCTCGACCGCTATCCGCACGAGCTGTCCGGCGGCCTCGCCCAGCGCGCCGCCACCGCGCTCGCCCTCATCGGCGACGCGCCCCTGCTGCTCGCCGACGAGCCCACCACCGGGCTCGACCGTGACCTCGTGGAGCGCACCGTCGACGAACTGAAGCGGCACGTCGGCGAGGACCGCGCGATGCTCCTGATCACCCACGACCTGGCCGCCGCCGAGCGGATCGCCGACCGGGTCGCCGTGATGTACGCGGGCCGCGTCGTCGAACTCGCCGACGCCGCCGACTTCTTCGGCGCCCCAGGCCCGCGCCACCCCTACGCCCGCGGCCTCCTGAACGCCCTGCCCGAGCGGGAGTTCACGCCCATCCCCGGCATGCCGCCCGAGCTGTCCGCGCTGCCCGAAGGATGCGCGTTCGCGGCCCGCTGCGACCGCGCCGACGAGGCGTGCGCCACCGTGCCCGCGCTCACCGGCGCCGCGGCCTGCCACCACCCCCACGCGGACGTGCTGGAGGCGCCCCGTGCTTGAACTGCGCGCCATCACCGCCGGATACGACCGGCGCGCTCCCGTCGTCCGGGGCGTCGACCTCACCATCGCCCCCGGGGAGTCGGTCGGTCTGCTCGGCCCGAGCGGCTGCGGCAAGTCGACCCTCGCGCGGGTCGCGGCGCTCCTGCACCGGCCCGACGCCGGGCAGGTCGTCATCGACGGCGAGGCGGCGAAGGGCTGGCGGCACCGCGCGCCCCGCGAGCAGCGGACCGCGTTCGGCGTCGTCTTCCAGCAGCCCCGGCTCTCCGCCGACCCGCGGCTGACCCTGACCGACCTGATCGCGGAGCCGCTGCGGGCGGTCGGGCGTGGCTCCGAAGTCGCCTCCCGTGTCGCCGAGTTGACGCCCGCCGTCGGGCTCGGCGCGGATCTCCTCGGCCGGCGGCCGCACGAGGTCAGCGACGGGCAGCTGCAACGGGCCTGCCTGGCGCGGGCGTTGGTGCTGCGTCCCCGCTGGCTCATCTGCGACGAGATGACGGCGATGCTCGACGCGTCCACGACGGCCGCGCTGGTCGGCGCCGTGGAGGAGTACCGGAGCGAGTCCGGCGCGGGGCTGCTCGCCGTCGGGCACGACCGTGTGCTGCTGGAGCGGTGGTGCGATCGGACGGTGCGGTGGGAGGAGCTGGGCGGGTAGCGGGGAACCGGACCGCCGGTGGGTCCGCTGACCACTGACAGGCCGACCGGGACGCCCCACCGATAGGCCCCGCCGGGACGCCCGCCGTTAGTCCCGCCGGGAAGCTCACCGTTAGGCCCCGTCGGGACGCCCGCCGTTAGTCCCGCCGGGACGCCCGCCGTTAGTCCCGCCGAGACGCCCACCGTTAGGCCCGCCGGGAAGCCCGCCCGTAGACCCGCCGGGCAGCCCACCCGTAGGCCCACCGCGGCCGCCATAAGGTCCCCCCGCCGCGGCCCTGAGGTGCCCGTCGCGGAGCGGGATGCGGAGTCCTCCCGATGTGCCGCCCCCGCCTTGGCGACGACGCTGGAAGCACTTCACCGGCCAGCTCGTCCAAGGAGACGGCATGCTGCACCACGAGCTCCTGACCGCCCGGCACACCTCGATCCTCTCCCGCGCCGCACGGCGCCGTCTGGCCCGCGAGGCCCAGCGGGCCGCGAAGGCGGCCCGCACCGCCGCCGGCAGCGCCCCCGCCGCCGACGGCCGCGAGCGCTACGTCCGCGCCACATGACGGGGCGGGGGAACCCGGTGGCGGCGGCCCCCGCCGCCACCGAAACCACTGTCCCTCAGCTGGTACGACGTGCGATGCTCGGCACCGTGCTGACCAGTCATGTGAGCCCCGTCTTCGTAGGCCGCGGCGCCGAACTGAACGCCCTCGGCGAGGCGCTGTCCCGGGCGGACGGCGGGGAGCCCCGCGCCCTCTTCGTGGGCGGCGAGGCCGGAGTCGGCAAGACCCGGCTGCTGGAGGAGTTCCTCGGCCGGGCCGCCGCCGAGGGGGCCGTCGTCGCGCTCGGCGGCTGCGTCGAGACCGGCGCCGACACCCTGCCGTACCACCCCGTCTCCACCGCCCTGCGCTCCCTGCGCCGCCAGCTCGGCGCGGAACTCGACGCCGCCGTGGCGGGACAGGAGGGCGAACTCGCCCGGCTGCTGCCCGAACTGGGCGAGATGGACCGCAGCCACCCCGAGGCCGACAGCCGCGCCCGGCTCTTCGAGCTCACCGCCCGCCTCCTGGAGCGCCTCGCCGCGGACCGCACCCTCGTCCTCGTCCTGGAGGACCTGCACTGGGCCGACCGCTCCACCCGCGAACTGCTCAGCTATCTGCTGCGCGCCCTCACCCACAGCCGCCTGCTGATCGTGGCCACCTACCGCGCCGACGACCTGCACCGCCGCCACCCGCTGCGCCCCGCCCTCGCCGAGTACGAGCGGCTGCGCACCGTCACCCGTCTCGAACTGGCCCGCTTCGACCGCGCCGAGGTCCGCCGCCAACTCGCCGCCATCCGCGGCGAGATACCGGCCGAGCAGGATCTCGACCGGGTCTTCGCACGCTCCGAGGGCAACGCGTTCTTCGTGGAGGAGCTGGCCTGCAGCATCCTCGAAGGGTCCCCCGGCGGCATCAGCGACTCCCTGCGCGACCTTCTGCTGGTCCGGGTCGAGGCGCTGCCCGACGAGGTGCAGCGGGTGGTGCGGATCACCGCGGAGGGCGGCTCCGAGGTGGAGTTCCGGCTGCTCGCCACCGTCACGGGCCTCGCCGACGACGAGCTGATCGAGATCCTGCGCAGTGCCGTCGGCGCCACCGTCCTGCAGCCCTCCGACGAGGGCGAGTGCTTCCGCTTCCGGCACGCCCTGATGCGTGAGGCCGTGGCCGAGGACCTGCTGCCCGGGGAGCGCTCCCGGCTCAGCCGCCGCTACGCGGAGGCGCTGGAGGCCGACCCCACGCTCGTACGGTCCGAGGAGCGGGCCGGACGCCTCGCGGGCTACTGGTTCGACGCCCGCGACCCGGCACGTGCGCTGCCCGCCGTGATCGCGGCGGCGGCCGTGGCCCGCGGGCGGCACGCGTTCGCCGAGCAGCACCGACTCCTCGAGCGGGCCCTGGAGCTGTGGGACGAGGTCCCCGAGGAGCTGCGCCGCACGGCCATGCGGCAGGGCGTCGACGACGGCCTGTGCCTGGCCATCTCCCCGGACATGCCGGGGGACTTCGTGGACCTGCTCGCCGCGATCGGTGTCGCCGCGCGGCTCGCGGGGGAGCGGGAGCGGGCCCTCTCCCTCGGCAAGCGGGCGCTGCGCACCCTGGAGGGCACCGCCACCCCGGGCTCCCGGGCCCACTCGCACCAGAGCGATCCCCTCCGGGCGGCCTGGTTCTGGATCGAGCGCTACCAACTGGTGCGCGACCTCTACCGTTCCGACGGCTGGGACGAGCTCGCCCACGCCCAGCTGCTGCTGAAGGACCAGCCGCCGTCCGTCGTGCACGCCGAGGTGCTGACGTACGCGGCGCACTGGCACGCCGTGCACCAGCCCGGTGCGGAGGTGCTGGAGACGGCGCGACAGGCGGTGGAGCTCTGCCGGCTGACGGGCGCCGAGATCACCGGCCTCACCGCGCAGTACACCCTGGCCTGGCAGACCATCCACGCGGGCGACGTCGAGGCCGGGCTCGCGCAGGCCCGCGCCGTCTGCGTGAGCGAACTGGAGCCCGGCAACGCCAACGTGGTGCTGCGCGGCTACGGCAACCTGGCCACGGCCCTGCACGGCCTCGGCCGCTACGCCGAGGCCGTCGGGACCGCCGAGGAGGGCAGTGGACTCGCCGAGCGGCACGGGCTGCCGGACACCGCCTCGTTCATCGACGCCAACCGCGCCGAGTCCCTCATCCAGCTCGGCCGCTGGAACGACGCCGACGACGTGCTCGAACAGGCCGTCGGCCGCCGCGGGGTGAGCCCGCGCATCCAGGCACTGATCGCCGAACGGAGCGCCGAACTCGCCCTGGCCCGGGGCGCGTACGACGAGGCGCGGCGCCATCTGGAGGAGACCGGCACCAGCACCACCGAGCCCTACCCGGAGCCGCAGCAGACCCTGGCCACGGGCCGCATGGCCATCGTCATCGCGGCCGCCGACGGGCGGATCCTCGATGTCCGTTCCCTGCTGGACGCGGCGGTCGGCGAGGCCATCCCGCCCGGCCACCAACGCTACGGCTGGCCGCTGCTGCACGAGGCCGCGTCGGCGGAGGCCGGGGCCCGCGGGCTCGCGGTGGCCGGGCCGGGACGCGAGGCGGCGCTGCGGCGGATCCGCCGGGCCATGGAGGGCCAGCCCCGGTTCGCACCGGTGTGGGCCGCGCTCGCGCAGATGACCGAGGCCGCACTGGCCACCGCCGAGGGCAGGGACGCCACCGCCCACTGGACGGAGGCCGTCGCCGCCACCGAGCAGCTGGAGGCTCCGCTGCTGCTCGCCACCGCCCGGCTGCGGCTCGCCGAGGCCCTGGTCGCCCAGGGCGGCGCCGGGGCCCGGGGGGAGGCGGGCGAACTGCTGCGCCAGGCCGAGTCGGTGGCGCACGAGCTGGGCGCCGCGCCGCTCGCTGCGGAGATCGCCGCGCTGGCGGGCCGGGCCCGGATCGCGCTGCGGCAGGACGACGGGGAGGCGGCGCCGACGCCCGCGGCGGCCCTGGGCCTCACCAAGCGCGAGCGGGACGTACTGCGCCTCGTCGCCGCGGGGCGCAGCAACCGGCAGATCGCGCAGGAGCTGTTCATCTCGCCGAAGACGGCGAGCGTGCACGTCTCCAACATCCTGGCCAAGCTGGGCGCTTCGGGCCGCGGGGAGGCCGCGGCCATCGCGCACCGGCTCGGGGCGTTCGACGCGTGACGCCCGGCGGGGGCGCGCAGGGTCAGGCCCGGCTCCCCGCCCCCTGACGGGGCACCACCCGTACCTCGGTGCCGCCCCCGCGGATCTCGCGCACCTCTTCCTGCGCGAGCCCGTCGTCCACGACCAGCAGGTCGAAGTCCGACAGCGGCGCCAGGGCGTAGAGGCCGTCGCGGGTGAACTTCGTGTGGTCGGCGAGCAGGACCCGGCGGCTGGCCGCGGCCATCATCGCCCGCTTGACCTGCACGGTCTCCGGTGACGTGTGGTAGCAGCGGCCGCGGGTCACCGCGGTCGTCGACATGAAGAGGACGTCCGCGCGGAACGCCTCGACGCTGTCCGCGGTGTGCAGGCCCATGAAGGCGTCGTACGCGGGGAAGTAGCTGCCGCCGAGGGCGATGAGGGAGACGCCGGGCTCCTTGGCGAGCGCCGTGATCGCGGGCAGCGAATTGGTGATCACCGTCAGCGGGGTGCGCTCGGTGAGCAGCCGCGTCAGATGCAGGCAGGTGGTGCTGTCGTCGAGGAGTACCGTCTGCCCGGGCACGAGTTCCCGCGCGGCCGCCCGCGCGAGGTGCTGCTTCGTCTGCGCCATCGTCGCCATGCGTTCGGCGACGCTGCCGTGGAACTGCGCGGACGGCAGGCCCGTCGCCCCGCCGCGCACCTTGCGCAGCCAGCCCTGCGACTGCAGGAAGTCGAGGTCGCGGTGGATCGTCATCAGGCTGACGCCGAACGCGTCGGCCAGCTCGGCCGCGCGGACGAAGCCGTTCGCGACCACCGCCTCGCGGATGCGTACGCGCCGCTCCTCGCGCACGTCCGCCCGGTCCGCCGTCGCCATGCCGCTCTCCCGACCGTCGCCCGGTGTGTACTCCCCGTGTGAAATCTCCAAGTGATGTTCTCATGGATTTCACGCCGACCCCGGGCGTCGGACGGGCCGCCCCGCTGCTCGGGGCCAGGGCCTGTCCGCCGCACAGGCCTGGGGGACCTCGGCCCTGCTCACACGGCGAAAGTCCCTCGTCGCGGGAGATGTCGGCATGTGATTGACGTGGATTTTCGGCCAGCTGTTAGCTCGTTCCTGCCCGCACTCGCCGCCGCCATTGCCGTAGGGGAGCTTCAATGACGAACACCCCGAGTTCCGTCTTCACACGACTCGGCATCCCACCCGCGCTCTCCTGGGGCTACCTCGGACTCCTCGTCTTCATGACCGGCGTCGGCATCGAGGCCGGCTATCTCTCGCCGTACCTGGAGGGCCTCGGCATCCCGGCCGCCGACGTCGCGATGATCTTCACCGTGTACGGGGTCACGGGCGCGGTCGCCGCCTGGTTCGCCGGGGCGCTCTCCGACCTGTGGGGGCCGCGCCGCGTCATGTGGCTCGGCCTCGTCGCCTTCGCCGTCACCCACGTCTTCTTCCTCACGGTGGCGATCCCCAGCAAGGCGTACCCCCTGCTGCTCCTCGGCTACGGGCTGCGCGGCCTCGCCTTCCCGCTCTTCGCGTACGCCTTCCTCGTCTGGATCGCCGCGGTCGCCCCGCAGCGCCAGATGGGCAGCGCCATGGGGTGGTTCTGGTCGGCGTTCTCCGCGGGCCTGCCCACGCTCGGCTCGCTCACCGCCAGCCTGCTGATCCCGCACATCGGGGAGCTTGGCACGCTGTGGGCCGCGCTCGGGGTGGTCGTCGTCGGCGGACTCCTGCCGCTGCTCCTGATCCGCGAGCGCACCGGTTCCGCGCGCCTCGCCCCGGCGGGGGAGAGCCCCATGGCCGGGCTCGTCGGCAGCCTGACGATCCTGTACCGCGAGCCGCGGGTGGGCGCGGGAGCGGCGGTGCGGATGCTCAACACCGCCTCGCAGTTCGGCTTCCTGGTGATGCTGCCCGCCTGGTTCGTGCGGGAGATCGGGCTCAGCGACGCGCAGTGGCTGCGGCTGCTCGCCCTGATGTTCGCCACCAACATCGTCACGAACCTGCTCTTCGGGGTGATCGGCGACAAGATCGGCTGGCGCACCACCGTCGCCTGGTTCGGCGGCGTGGGCTGCACCGCCTCCACCCTCGTCCTGTACTACGTGCCGTCCGCGGCCGGTGCGCAGTACGCCCTGTGCGTCCTGGTCGCCGTCCTCTACGGCGCGACGCTCTCCGGCTATGTGCCGCTCTCCGCGCTGATGACCGCCATCGCCCCCGCCCACAAGGGGCAGGCCATGGCCGCCCTCAACCTCGGCGCGGGCGCCTCCACGTTCGTGGGCCCGCTGATCGTCGGCCTCTTCCGCGGGCCGCTCGGGGTGGGCGGCGTGGTGTGGATCTTCGCCGGATGCCACGCGGTCAGCGCCGTCCTCACCCTGGCCCTGCGCACCACCACTACCCCTGCCGCCGACTCCGCGGTACGCCTGCCACAGCCGCTTCCCGCCGACGTCCAGGGACCCGTCGGCGCATCCGCCACGAAGGGACTGTGAACCATGTCCGTACTTGCCATCGACGTCGGCACCACGATGATCAAGTCGGTCGTCTTCGACGACCAGGGCACCGAACTCGCCGTCTCGCGCCTGGCCACCGAGGTGCACCGCCGCCACCCCGGCTGGGCCGAGCAGGACATGGACACCGTGTGGAACGCCGTCGTCTACACCGTCCGCAACGCCCTCTCCGACGTCACCGACCCCGTCTGGCTCGTGACGTTCACCGCGCAGGGCGACGGCGCCTGGCTCGTCGACGCCGCGGGCCGGCCCACCGGGCCCGCGATCCTGTGGTCCGACGGCCGCGCGGGCGACATCCTCACCCGCTGGGAGCGCGAGGGGGTCCTCGCCGAGGCGTTCCGCCGCAACGGCTCCCTCACCTGCAGCGGCATGCCCAACGCGATCTTCAGCTGGCTCGGCTCCCACGACCCGCAGCGCCTCGCCCGCTCGGCCGCGTCGCTGACCGCCGCGGGCTGGCTGTTCCTGCGCCTGACCGGCGTGGCCGCCACGGACGAGTCCGACGCGTCCGCGCCCTTCCTCGACCACGCCACCGGCGACTACGACCCCGAGATCGTCGACCTGTTCGGCCTCACCTCCTGCGCCCGGCTGCTGCCCAAGGTCCTCGGCGAACAGGAACGCATCGCCGAGATCACCTCCGAAGCGGCGGCCCAACTCGGCCTGCCCGCAGGGCTTCCCGTCGTCATGGCGCCGTACGACATCGCCTCCACGGCCCGCGGCGCGGGCGTCGTCAACCCCGGCCAGGCATGCAGCATCCTCGGCACCACACTGTGCACGGAGATCGTCCGCAAGGACATCGACACCAGCGGCGAACCCTCCGGCATCAACATCGCCTACCGCGGCCGCGAGCGCGTCCTGCGCGCCTTCCCCACCCTCAACGGCGCCGAGGTCCTCGGCTGGGCGGCGCGCACCCTGCACCTCGAAGGCCCGCCGGAACTCGCCGAGTTGGCGTTCACCTCCGAACCCGGCGCCCGCGGCCTGATGTTCCTGCCCTACCTCTCCCCGGCGGGCGAGCGCGCGCCCTTCCTCGACCCCGGTGCCCGCGGCTCCTTCTGGGGGCTCTCCCTGGAACACACCCGCGCCGACATCGCCCGCGCCGTCTTCGACGGACTCTCCCTCGTCCTGCGCGACTCGCTCGTCGCCTCGCGCACCGCCGTCACAGAGCTGCGCCTGTGCGGCGGCGGCGCCAACAGCGCCGAGTGGTGCGCGCTCATCGCGGACGCGACCGGCGTCCCGACGGCCCGCTCCGGCGACACCGAACTCGGCGCCAAGGGCGCCTTCCTGACCGGACTCGTCCTCAGCGGCGCCGAGTCCAGCATGCACAGCGCCGCCGCCAAATACGTGCGGATGCGCAGCAGTTGGGAGCCGGACCCGGAGCGCTCCGCCCACTACGCGGGCCTCTACGAGTCGTTCCTGACCTGGCGGACCCTGGCGCGCGACGCGGGCTGGTCGGGCGCCGCCACGCCCTCGCACGGCGCCGTCCCCGGACCCCGTACGGCACATGAACAAGGAGCCTCCCGTGCCTGACCAACTGCCCACGGACGCCGTCTGGCTGGGCCTCGACCTCGGCACCCAGAGCGCCCGCTGCGTCGCCGTCGACTCCACGGGACAGGTGCTCGCCGCCGCGTCCCGCCCCCTCACCAGCCGCCGCGCGGGCAACCGCCACGAGCAGGACCCCGACCAGTGGTGGGACGCACTCGCCGAGGCCTGCCGCGAGGCACTCGCCGGCCTCGACGCCGACCGGATCCGCGGCCTCGCGATCGACGGCACCTCCGGCACGATCCTCCTTGCCGACGCCTCGGGCACCCCGCTCACACCGGGTCTCATGTACGACGACGGGCGCGCCGCCGAACAGGCCGTACGCGCCAACGAGGCGGGCGCGGACGTCTGGCACGCGCTCGGCTACCGCTCCATGCAGCCGTCCTGGGCGCTCCCCAAACTGCTCTGGCTGCTCGACCACGAGGCCGCCGCGGCCGGGGCGGGGGCCCGTCTCCTGCACCAGCCCGACCTGATCACCTGGCGGCTCGCCGGAGAACAGGTGCCGAGCGACGCGAGCCATGCCCTCAAGACCGGCTACCACCTCACCGAAGAGCGCTGGCCGCACAAGCAATTCGCCGAACTCGGCGTCCCCGAGGACCTGTTGCCCGATGTCGTACGGCCCGGCAGCGTCCTCGGCACCGTCTGCGCGGCGGCCGCCGCCGCGACCGGCATCCCCGAAGGCACCGCCGTCGTCGCGGGCATGACCGACGGCTGCGCCGCCCAGATCGGCGCGGGCGCCCTCACCCCCGGCGCCTGGAACTCCGTGCTCGGCACCACCCTCGTGTTCAAGGGCATGAGCCCCCACCTGGTGCGCGACCCGGGCGGCGTCGTCTACTGCCACCGCGGCCCCGACGACAGCTGGCTGCCGGGCGGCGCGTCCAGCAGCGGAGCGGGCGTCGTGGCCCGCGAGTTCCCGGACGCCGACCTCGACGAACTCACTGTCCTCGCCGCCGAGTCCGACCCGGACGCGGTCGCCTACCCCCTGGTCTCCACCGGCGGCGAACGCTTCCCCTTCCGCGCGCCGGACGCCACACCCTTCGTCCTCGGCGAGCCCGCGGACGAGGCCGAGCGCTTCCACGCCCACCTCCTCGGCGTGGCCTGCGTCGAACGGCTCTGCTTCGACTACCTCGACCTCATCGGCGCCCCCGTGGACGGACCGCTCACCCTCACCGGCGGCGGCGCGCGCAACCGCTACTGGAACCGGCTCCGCGCCGACGTCCTCGGCCGACCCGTCCGGGTCCCCGAACAGGCCGAGGGCGCCATCGGCATGGCGGTGCTCGCTGCCACCTCCGGCGGCGCCGCCGTCCGCGACACCGCCGCCGCCATGGTCCGCATCGGCGAGGAGATCTCCCCGGACCCGGCGCGCACCGCCCGCTGGACGCCCGTCTACCTCCGCTTCGTCGACGAGCTCGCCGCACGGGGCTGGCTCGACGCGGCCGTCGCGGCCCACGCGCACGAACGCACCCGCCGCACGCACGGAACACAGGAAAGGGCAGGGCAGTGACCGACTTCATCCTCGTACGCCATGGGGAGACCGTCTGGCACGACGGCAACCGGTACGCGGGGCGCACCGACGTGGACCTCACACCGCGCGGCCTCCGCCAGGCCGCCGCACTCGGCGCGTGGGCCGCCGGGGAGCACATCGACGCCGTCGTCAGCTCGCCGCTCAGCCGCGCCAGGCTCACCGCGGCGCCCGCCGCCGACGCGCTCGGTCTGGTGCCGCGCGTCGACGAACGGCTCCTGGAAGTCGACTTCGGCCGCGGCGAAGGGCTGACCCGCGACGAGATGCGCGCACGCTTCCCCGAGGAACTCGCCGCGTTCCTGCGCGACCCGGTCGCCCACCACCTGCCGGGCGGCGAGGACCCGCGCGCGGCGGCCGAACGGGCGGGCGACTGCCTCACCGACCTCGCGGCCGCCTTCCCCGAGGGCCGTGTCCTCGTGGTCGCGCACTCCACCCTCGTACGCCTGCTCCTCTGCCGCCAGCTGGGCATCCCGCTCGCCGACTACCGGCGGGTCTTCCCCGCGCTGCACAACGGCGCCCTCACCGAACTGCGGCTGCGCGAAGGCCAGATGTCGCTGCTGCGCTTCAACGCACCGGCCGCCGTCGCCCCCGTACCCGCCTGACACCTCGCAGAGAGAAGCCCCCCATGAGCACCACCGTCCTCGCCGCAGGCGACCACTTCGTCCTGCCCCGCCTGCTGACCGAAGAGGTCCGCAAGGCCACCGACGGCACCGTCGACGTCCGCGAACTGACCCTGCCCTGGCCGCACACCCCCTTCGGCCCCGTCGGCGAGGTCGACGAGGCGTCCGGCACCGAGGACGAGATCATCGAGGCCCTCCAGGGAGTCGACGTCTGCGTCACACAGATGGCGCCCCTCACGGAGCGCATCCTCGCCGACTGCCCCGACCTGAAGCTGATGTGCGTCAGCCGCGGCGGCCCGGTCAACGCCAACGTGGAGGCGGCGACCCGGCACGGCGTCGCCGTCTGCTACGCCCCCGGACGCAACGCCGTCGCCACCGCCGAGCACACCCTCACCCTGCTCCTCGCCGCCGCACGCGGCGTCGGCGACACCCACACCGACCTGCGCGCGGGCGTGTGGCGCGGCGACTACTACGACTACGACAACTGCGGCATCGAGATCGAGGGCGCCACCGTCGGCCTCATCGGCTACGGAGCCATCGGCAGCCGCGTCGCCAAGGTCCTGGTGGCGATGGGCGCCCACGTCCTGGTCCACGACCCCTACGTGAAGCCGGAGTTGCTCGCAGGCATCGCCGAGCAGGTCTCCCTGGACGACCTGCTCACCCGCTCCCGCATCGTCTCCCTGCACGCGCGCGTGACCGCCGAGACCACCGGCATGATCGGCGCCGCACAGCTCGCGAAGATGCCGCGCGGCTCCGTCCTCGTCAACTGCGCCCGCGGCGCGCTCCTCGACTACGACGCGGCCTGCGACGCCCTGGACGCGGGCCAGCTCTCCGGCGCCGCCTTCGACGTCTACCCGCAAGAGCCCGTCCCCGCCGACTCGCGCCTCCTGAAGACCCCCGGCATCGTCATGACCCCGCACATCGCGGGCGGCAGCCAGGAAGTCGCGCACAAGGCGGCCCGCATCGTGGCGGCCGAGGTCGCCCGCTTCCTGCGCGGCGAACCGCTCGCCCACTGCGCGAACCCGCAGGTCCTCACGGACCGGGCGTGAACGCCCGGCGTCGATAGCGCCAACTCCCGGACGGGCGGGGTTTCCCGAACGGGGCGGAGACTCATACTCACTGAGGCTCCGCCCAACGTCGTACCCCCGCGTCGCACCCCGACGCCGTACCCACTCGCCCCCGGGAGGCAGACATGGCACTCACCACCCGTCGCAGAGCCCTCACCACCCTCGGCGCCGCGCTCGCGGGCAGCATCGCGATGCCCGCCTATGCGCAGGCGAGCGGAGGTGGCAAGCACCCCTGGCCGCGTCCGCTGATCCGTGCCCACGCGCACAACGACTACGAACACCCCCGGCCCCTCTTCGACGCGCTCGACCACCGGTTCGGGAGCGTCGAGGCCGACATCTACCTCGTGGACGGACAACTCCTCGTCGCCCACGACCCGGTGGATCTCGACCCCACCCGCACCCTCGAATCCCTTTATCTGGACCCGCTGGCCGCGCGCGTCCGTGCCCAGCACGGCTCGGTGTACCACGGCTACCACCGCACCCCTTTCCAGCTCCTGATCGACATCAAGACCGAGGGCGCGTCGACGTACGCCGAGCTGCACCGGCATCTGCGGCCCTACCGGCGGCTGTTCACGACGTACGCGTACGGCAAGGTCCGCCGCTCGGCGATCACCGCGGTGGTATCCGGTGACCGCGCGGCCCGCGCCCCGATGGAGGCGCAGAAGGTCAGGTACGCGTTCTACGACGGCCGCCTCGCCGATCTCGGCAGTCCGGCGCCCGCCTCGTTCGTCCCGCTGATCAGTGACAACTGGTCGCTCAACTTCAGCTGGCTGGGCACGGGTCCGATGCCCGCCGCCGAGCGGGACAAGCTGCGCGGCATCGTCTCCACGGCCCACGCGCGCGGGCAGCGCGTCCGCTTCTGGGCGACGCCCGACCTGCCGGGGCCGCAGCGCGACGCCGTCTGGGGCGAGTTGCTCGCCGCCGGTGTCGACCACCTCAACACCGATGACCTGGCGGGCCTCGAGGCGTTTCTGGACGCGCACGGCGGGTGATCCCGGCGCGGCACGGCGGGCCCCGGCGTCCGGGGCCCGCCCCGTCACCTCACGTACGGGAGAAGACGCCGATGCCGTTCGGCACCGGGCGTTCCGCGCCGCCGCTGGGGTGGTTGCGCACGGTGACGGCCTCGGCTCCCGGGGCGCGCGCGACGAGGGTGGCGGAGACCAGTGTCGACGAGCCGCCGCCGTCCAGGCTGAAGCCGTCGGTGGCGCCCAACCCGCGCAAGGTGTCGGCGACTTCGGCGATGGTCAGACCAGCGCGGTACTCCGGGGACCCGTCCAGGGAGAGCAGCAGCAGACGGCGGCCCCCGTCGGATATCCCGGCCGCCGTGCGCACCGCGGCCGTGGCCGGGTCGAGGCCGGGCAGCGGCGCACCGTCGCGCAGGACGGGGTAGCCGCCGAGCGCGAAGCGGAACGGTATGTGCGAATCGGCCGCGACCAGCCGGTGCCTGACCTGCACCCGGTCGCCCAGGGACAGCTTCCGCAGCTCCTGCGCGCCCGCCTCGCGGCCGACAAGGACGGTGCTGCCGCGGGCTATCGGCCCGCTGCCCGGCGCGTCCGCCGACGCCACCACGCGCCCGTCGCGCACCGTCACCTCATGCGTGTCCGTGCTGCACGGCGCGCCACGGCTGGTGTCGGTGCCGCAGGTCGAGCGCACCCGCGACACGGAACCCCAGTCGCTGGTGAACGCGCCGACCGAACCCACCGGCAGCGCGTACTGGTTGAGCCCGCCGAGCGGCAGGCGCCCCTCGCGGGTGCGGATCCGCCCCTCCAGGGACAGGTTGTCCATGCGCGCCCTGCGGTCGTACCCCACCCCGAGCACGGCCTCGGTGGTCACGCCGGGCGGCATCGCGGGCCCGAAGCGCTGGCCGCCCGGCACGGCCGCCTTGAGGGCGTGGCCGTCCGCGATCGCCGGGCCGACGGGCGCGCCGGTCGCCTCGACGCCCGGGTGCTGGGTCTCGGTGATGTTGAAGAAGTCGCCGTTGATCCCGCCGACGGCACCGGCGCCGTCCGCGAGCGCGGAGACGGGGGAGCGCGCGCCGACCGCGCCCGGGTAGAGCAGGCCGACACCGGTGCGCGGGTCGCGCAGGTCGACGTCGAGCAGATGCGCGCGGGCGGTGCCGCGCGCGGTCGGGATGTCGAAGTATCCGTAGGTCACGCCCGGCGCTATCGCGGACGTCCGGGGCGATCCCGCCGCGGCCGTGACCTCCTGAGAAGCGCCGCTGGCCGGTGCCGCTCCCGTGAGAGCGGCACCGGCCAGCGTGCCGAGCGCGGTCAGTGCGGTGAGTGCCGTTCTGACCCCTCTGAACCGTCTGTTGCGTCGTCGCGTCACAGTCCCACCCCTGGTGTCTCGCGGCGTGGCCCGGTGACACCGGGCCGTCAACGGCCCCAGTGTGAGGGCCTGTTGGGGAGTGCACCAGAGGGTGGTGACGGGCTGTTCGCTCCCCGGGTGCTAGCTGCCGACCAGCCGGGAACGGATCAGGAAACGCACGCCTTCCGGAGCTTCGAGGGAGAAGCCGCTGCCGCGCCCCGGGACGACGTCCACGATCAGGCGGGTGTGGCTCCACACCTCGTACTGGCTCTTCGACATCCAGAACGCGACGGGCTCGGCGACGCCTTCGACCGTCAGGGACGCCAGACGCACGTCGGAGTCCCCGGTGCGGAACTCGCCCTCGGGGTAGCACATCGGCGCACTGCCGTCGCAGCAGCCGCCGGACTGGTGGAACATCAGTGGCCCGTGATCGCGGGTCAGGCGGCGCACCAGGTCCGCGGCGCCGGGGGTGAGTTCGACGCGCGGGCTGCCGTGCGGCTCGTTCGTGTCCTGCGGCATGACAGGCCCCTTCCTGAGCGGCGCGCGCCGTGCGGTGCGGCGGCGGGCACCAGTGCACCGCGCGGGAGGTTGCAACGAGGTTGCACGGTACGCGGCGGTGGCGCGGCTGCGGGTACCGTCACCTGGGCTGCGCGGATCTGCCGCGGCGGCCCACGGCAGCGAAGGAAAGAGAAACGGTGAACGACATAACGGGGTCGGCACAGCGCTTCGAGGAGCACAGGCCCCATCTGCGGGCGGTGGCCTACCGCATGCTCGGCTCGCTCAGCGAGGCCGACGACGCGCTCCAGGAGACCTGGCTGCGCTTCGACCGCACCGACGTCGGCGACGTCGAGAACCTCGGCGGCTGGCTGACCACGGTCACGGGCCGCGTCTGCCTCAACATGCTGCGCTCGCGCGAGCACCGCGGCGAGCAGCCGCTCGACGCGGTCGCCACCGACGCCCCCGCCGCTCGCGAGGAGGGCGGCGACCCCGAACAGGAGGCGCTGATGGCCGACTCGGTCGGTCTCGCGCTCCTGGTGGTCCTCGACACCCTGACCCCCGCGGAGCGGCTCGCCTTCGTGCTGCACGACACGTTCGCCGTGCCGTTCGAAGAGATCGCCCCGATGATCGAGCGCACCCCCGCCGCCACGCGGCAGCTCGCGAGCCGGGCCCGCCGCAGGGTCAGGGGCGGCAGCCCGGCGTCCGCCGCCGATCTGCCCCGCCAGCGCGTGGTGGTCGACGCCTTCCTCGCCGCGACCCGCGGCGGGGACTTCGAGGCGCTGGTGACCCTGCTGCACCCCGGTGTGGTGCTGCACGCCGACAAGTCGGCCATCCCCACGCCCGAACCCGTCGTGGTCCGCGGCGACCAGGCCGTGGCCAGGGGCGCGATGGCCGCCATGGAGCGGGCCCTGGACACCCGGCCTGTGCTCGTCGACGGCGCGGTGGGTCTCGTCATGGCGCCGCTCGGCAGGCTCCGTCTGGTCCTGCGCTTCAGGTTCTCCGACGAGGGGATCACCGGGATCGACGTCGTCGCGGACCGCGAGAACCTCGACAAGCTCGAACTCGTCGTCCTGGACGACTGAGGCGCCCGGCACGGCCCGGCATGGCCCAATCGTGGGATTGTCGGGCCGTGTCGCGGGGCGGGGCACGGGGGAGCGGCCAAGCTGGGGCGATGCGCTGGCTCATCCCGTCGATCGCCGCCCTGTCCCTGGCCGTTCCGTCGTCCCACGCGACGGCGGCCCCCGGCCCCGCGGAGCCGCCGTGCCGCGCGGGCACGGCTCCCTACCAACGCGAGCTGGAGCGTGAGCTGAGGCTGCCTGTCGACGGCCGCCAGTCCACCGCCGACTGTGTGGCCGTGCGGCGGCTGCAGCAGCGGCTCGGCATCCGTCCCGCGGACGGCGCCGCGTCGTTGCGGACGTACCGCCTCGTCGTCGCGGACCGGGTGCGGCGCGACCCGGCGGCCCGGCGCGGCTGCCCCGCCAAGCCGTACCGGGTCACGTGCGTCGATCTGACCCGGCAGATCCTGTGGGTGCAGAAGGGCCGCGGGCTTGTCTTCGCACCCGTGCCGATCCGTACGGGCCGGGACGGTCTGGAGACCCGGCGCGGCTGGCAGCGGATCTACTGGAAGAACCGCGACCACTTCTCGACGATCTACAACGTGCCCATGCCGTACGCCCAGTTCTTCAACGGCGGACAGGCGCTGCACGGCACCCGCGCGGACCTCTTCTCGTCGGGCTCCGGCGGGTGCGTCAACCTCGCGCTGGGGGACGCCAAGCGGCTGTACGCCCTGCTGGCCAAGGGCGACCGCCTCCACATCTGGGGAACGAAGCCGGGCACGGGCGGCTGACGCCGACCGTGCCCGGAGGGGGGGAGGTGCCGGGGGTCACTTCCCCTTCTTGCCTCCGCCGCGCTGGTTGGTGAGCTTCACCGTGACGCCTTCGGTGACGTTGTCCGCGGTGACCTTGTAGGGGCCGCTCACCGTGTTCTTGGGCAGCGTGTAGCCGTCGGGAACGGCGGTCTCCTTGAGGTAGTACGAGCCGAGTTCGAGGTCACGGAACTCGCACCGGCCCCGGCCGTCCGTGGCGCAGCCCCCGTCGATGAGGTGGTCGCGGTCGGCGCCGGACGTCTGGAGGCCCGGAGTGCCGTTGTTGTCGTGCCACAGCTGGAAGACGGCACCGGCGAGCGGCTTGCCGGTCTTCTTGTCCCGCTTGTCGACCGTGATCTCGCCGGTGACGCCGGGGTGCTGCTGGATGGCGTTCTTGGCCTCGACGGTGACGCCCTTGGAGGCGTTGGCCGCGGTGAGGAGCAACGGCCCGAAGACGGTCTGTGCTGGCATCTGGTAGCCGGGCGGCGCCTCGGTCTCGACCCAGTAGTACGTGCCGACGGCGACGTTCGTGCGGCAGGCGCCCGCGGTGTTCGTCGTGCAGGGCGCGCCCATCGAGGTGTCGGGGTCCGCTCCGTCCTGCTGGAGCCCGTCGGTGCCGTTGGTCTCGTGCCACAGCTGGAAGACGGCGCCGGGCAGCGGGCCTCCGGTGTCCTTGTCCTTCTTGAGGACCGTGACGTCGCCCTTGACGACGACCGGCTTCTTCTTGTTGGTGGCGGTGACGGACACGCCCTTGTCGGCGTTGGCCTCGGTCAGTTCGAGGGGGCCGAAGACGTTCGGCGACGGCAGGTCGTAGCCGCCGGGAGCCTTGGTCTCGCGCCAGTAGTACGTGCCGAGCGGCACGGTCTGGACGCATTCGCCCGGCACGTCGGTGGTGCAGTCGCTGCCGATCTTCGTGTCCGGGTCGGCCCCGTCGGTCTGCAGTCCTTCGGTGCCGTTGGTCTCGTTCCACAGCTCGAACTCGGCGCCCGCCAGGGGCTTGCCGCCGTCCTCGTCGGTCTTGAGGACCTTGACCTCGCCCACGGTGGGCGCGAGCGCGCAGTCCGGCAGGTCGCCCTCGAAGGGATAGTTGTGGAATTCCTGTCCGCCGCCGCCCGTGGCCGCGCTGGTGTGGGTGAGCGAACCGGTGGTGAAGAAGCGGCCGTTCATGCCCGGCACGCTGACCGTGGTCATCGAGCTCTGGTTGCCGACCAGGACGCTGCCCTGGAACTGTCCCGTGCCCTTGATCTCGACGGACGTCGCGTCGGGGAAGTTCCACAGCAGCCGGCTGCGCATCTGGTTGAGCTGGCTGCTGTCGTCGATGGTGCCCGAGTAGGTGTTGATGGTGCGGTTGGTGCCGAGGATGTTGACGAGGACGGTGGCGTCGTCCGGGATGCCCTCGAAGCGGATGCCCTCCTGGCCGCCGCTGCCGCCCATCAGGTCGAAGTCGACGTTGAAGACCTGGATCTTGGAGGAGTTGTCCCCGCGGAACAGGGTCTCGCCGCCCGCGTGCGTGGCCGTGCCGGTGGGCGTGCGGACGCTGCTGCCGCCCTCCGGGTGGGCGTAGCACTGACTGGCCTCGGTGAGCTGGTCCCGCAGCGGGATATAGGGGGTGGCGGCGCCGTCGTCCTGGGTCACGGTGCTGACGATCGTGCCGGTCGCGGCACCGGCGTGCCGCACCACGCCCTTCTCGGCGAGCAGCCGCTCCCCGGAGGCGATGGTGACGTCGCCGCCCGTGGTGAGCCAGTCCGAGCCTTCGGAAGGGGTGACCCGGGAGCCTACGCCTGCCTCGCCGACGTTGTAGATGCCGCTGACGCCGGATTCCTTGTCCTGGTCGAAGTTGTTGAGGACCACGACGCGGCCCTCGGCCTCCGCGGCCTTCCCACGGACGAGGAAGTCCTCGCCGACGTAGACGTTGATGGCGTCGTCGCGGTACTGGATCGCCCCGTTGTTGATGGGCGGGTAGCCGCCGGACGGGCAGTTGCCCGGCACGCACGGGCCGAGTCCGCCGGGCAGGGGCGCCGCGGCGGCGACCGCGGCGGGCGCGGCGGGAGCGGGGCCCGGCCCGGGGGAGGTGTGCGCGACGGCAGGGGTGGTGGAAAGGCCCGTCCCGGCCACGATGCCGAGGAGACAGAGGTACCTCATTCCGGAATGGACGAGGGAGGGGAGGGTCACGTGCACATCAGCTCCTCACATGGTCAAAGAGACGTGGAGGAGGCTCGCACGATTGTCGTCCGGCGCCTTTCAACCGATCCGCGCTTCATAGGAAGAGCACTGCAAAGGATGAGTGTTGGGCCATACGGGAAGCGTGCGGTACCTCTAGAGACTTGGAAGGGTCGAGTCCGCTTAACAGCTTCGAATCGTCGGTCGAATGGTGCGATCAGCTGCCATGTGAAGGGGTGTGGGTGAGGTCACAAGGTAACGCGAGGGTCCGGGCGGGGTGGGGGGTATGTCCCGGTTCGGCGTGAAGAATTCCGGCTCTTGTTGCCGCGGCATGAACAATTCACCGCGCCGGGAAAGGCTCCTGAAACGTACCGAACACGTTTGCAGGGAACGCCGTCGACGCGTGTGGCAAGGCCGCTTCCCGCGGTGTTGTAATTCTCCGCAACCCGGCGCGGACCACCCATTCCGCACCGCCGGACCGCATTCCCAGACCCGTATCCGCGACCCGGTACGGGCCCGAGCACCAGGAGCACGGCAGCGCATGGCCGACGTACAGACGCAGGAGCCCCGCGGCCCGTTCGCCGTGGCCCTGAAGGCGTTCCGCAGGGACCGGGTCGGCCTAGCCTCGCTCGGTGTCGTGCTGCTCTTCGTGGTGCTCGCGCTCACCGCGCCGCTCATCGCCGCGCTCTACGGCAAGAACCCCACCGAGCACTACGGCCAGAACGAGCCGGGGCTGCTCAGCGCCGAAGGGCTCCCGGTGCTGCCCAACGGCGGGATGTCCGGCGACTTCTGGTTCGGCATCGAACCCGGCCTCGGCCGCGACGTCCTGACCCAGCTCCTGTACGGGGTGCGCACCTCACTCCTCGTCGCCGTCGCGTCCATCGTCCTGATCGCCGTCCTCGGCGTCGTGCTCGGCGTGACCGTCGGCTATCTCAGCGGGCTCGCCGACCGGGTCTTCACCTTCGTCTGCAATGTGCTGCTCGCCTTCCCGACGCTGCTGCTGCTCCTCGCGCTCGGCCCGATCATCCAGACGCGCTTCGTGTCGCCCGGCGAGAACGAACCCGCCTGGATGCAGTTCACCGTGCTGGTCCTCGTCTTCGCCGCCTTCGGCTGGGTGCCGCTCGCGATGATGCTGCGCACCACCGTCCGGTCCCTGCGGGAGCGGGAGTTCGTCGACGCCGCGCGGGCCGTGGGCGCGAGCCGCAGGCACATCGTCTTCCGCGAACTGCTGCCCAACGTCTGGGCGCCCGTCCTGGTGCACATCACCATCGCCCTGCCGGGCATCGTCACCGCCGAGGCCGCGCTCTCCTTCCTCGGAGTCGGCATCAGCGAACCCATCCCCGACTGGGGCCGGATGATCGCCCGCGGCGCCGAGGTCTTCTACGACGACCCGACGTACATGTTCTTCCCCGGCGTGACGATCCTCGTCTTCGTCGTCGCCTTCAACCTCCTCGGCGACTCGGTGCGGGACGCGCTCGACCCCCGTACGCGCCGCTGAGGGCCCCGCGCCACCGCCGCCCCCTGCTCTTTCTCCTTTCAGTTCAACCCATCACCCCTTCAAGGGAGTTCGTCATGCCCAGAATCAGCCCGCGCACCACAGCCCTGCCGGTCGTCGCCGCCGCCTCCGCCATGCTCGTGCTCTGCTCGTGCTCCTCGGGTGCGGGCGCGAAGGACGACGGGGCGCCCTCGGTGGCTCAGGAGGCGAACCTCACCGCGGGCATCGGCACCGCCAAGGACAGCGCGGGCCCGGCGCCCGCCGTCAAGGGCGCCCAGCGCGGCGGCACCATCCACGTCGCCAACCTGCGCGACTCCTCCCACCTCGACCCGCAGAAGATCTATGCGGGCGAGACCTACAACACCTCGCTGCTGTGGGGCCGCCAGCTGACCCAGTACCAAGTCGTGGACGGCAAGGCCAAGCTGGTCGGCGACCTCGCCACCGACACCGGCAAGCCCTCCGACGGCAGCCGCACCTGGACGTACGAGCTGAAGGACGGCATCACCTGGGAGGACGGCAAGCCGATCACCTCGCAGCACATCAAGTACGGCATCGAGCGCACCTTCGCGCCCGGCTTCGAACTCGGCCCGCCCTACTGGCCGCAGTGGCTCACCGGCAAGCAGGACCTCGCCCAGGCCCGCAAGGTCTACGGCGGACCGAAGAAGGACGGCGACTTCAAGGGCATCGAGACGCCCGACGACAAGACCATCGTCTTCCACTTCAAGAAGCCGCAGTCCGACGTGCCGTTCATGGCCGCGCAGTCGTCCTCGTCGCCCGTGCGCCCGGACAAGGACACCGGCACCAAGTACGACCTCAAGCCCTTCGCGACCGGGCCGTACCGCATCGTCGCGCACCAGCAGAACCAGAGCATGACCCTGGAGCGCAACCCGCACTGGAAGGCGGAGACCGACCCGATCCGCCACCAGTACGCCGACAAGTTCGAGTTCACCTTCGAGAAGAAGGAACTCAACACCGCCCAGGAGATCCTCAACGGGCGCGGCGACGGCGCGAACACCGTCACCACCAAGAACGAACTGCCGCCCGAGCTGTACGGCGAGGCCAACCGCGACCCCAAGAAGAAGCAGCTCGTCGTCGACGGGCGGCGCGGCGCCTTCACGTACCACCTCGTGGTCAGGAACGACCGGGTCGCCGACCCCGAGGTCCGCAAGGCCATCCACTACCTCTTCCCGCGCCAGCAGGCACGCCAGGCGCTCGGCGGCCCGCGCATGGGCGACATCGCCACGACGTACTCCTCGCCCGCGATCGTCGGCTACGAGAAGTACGACACCTACCCCGTCGCCCCGACCGGCGACATCAAGAAGGCCAAGGAGCACCTCGCCAAGGCCAAGAAGCCGGTCAAGAGCCTCAGTTACGCCTATGAGGCCACCGCCGCCAACGACCGCATGGCGCAGGTCCTCGTCGAGGCCTTCGCCAAGGCGGGCATCACCCTCGTCACCAAGCCGATGCCGCTGCCCGCGCTCACCAACGAGGTCCTGCGCGGCACCGACCCGAAGTACGACCTGTGGCTCTCCGGCAGCTCCGTGGACTGGCCGACCCCGGCCACCGGCGTCCCCTACCGCTTCGACAGCCGCCGCGACACCCTCGACAACGACCCGCGCTACAAGAACCCGGCCGTCGACAAGGAACTCGACCGCATCGCGAAGCTCGGCGACGCCAACGAGAAGGCCAAGGCGCTGATCGCGCTCGAGAAGAACAAGATCATGAAGGACATGCCGGTGATCCCGTTCCTGCACCAGCGCGTCCAGCAGGCCCGCGGCGAGAACGTCGGCGGCGCCTTCATCCACCCGATCTACGGCACCATCAGCCCCGCCTGGCTGTACCTGAAGAAGTCCTGACCCATGCTCACCTATCTGACCAGACGGGGGCTGCAGGCGGTGGTGGTGCTGCTCGCCATCTCCGCCACCGCCTTCGCCCTCTTCTACGCGGCACCGTCCGACCCGGCGACCATCGCCTGCGGCCCCAAGTGCGACGCCACGCAGATCGCCGCCGTGCGCCACAGCATGGGCCTGGACCAGCCGATCCTGTCCCAGTACGGCGACTATCTGCGGGGGTTGTTCGCCGGGCGCACCATCTCCGACGTCGACGGCACCCCGATCGACTGCGCCGCGCCCTGCCTCGGCTACTCGTACACGCTGCACGAGCCGGTGCTCTCCGCGATCACCAGCCGCTTCCCGGTCACGCTCTCGCTGGCCGGCGGCGCGCTCGTGGTGATCCTGGTGGCGGGCATCGGCGTGGGCTTCGTCTCCGCGCTGCGCCGCGGCTCGGCCGCCGACCGGCTGCTCTCCGGCTTCACCCTGATCGGCGCCAGCGTGCAGATCTACTTCCTCGGCTATGTGGTGCAGTACCTGCTCGTGTACTCCACCGGCTGGCTGCCGCTGCCCGGCTACACGCCACCGAGCCAGGACCCGGCGGCCTGGGCGGCCGGTCTCCTGCTGCCCTGCCTGGTGCTCGGCTTCGTCAACGCGGCCGTGTTCGCCCGGCTCTCCCGTGCCCAGCTCCTCGAAGTCATGCACGAGGGATACGTACGGACCGCGCGCGGCAAGGGGCTCGGCGTCCTGCGCACCCATCTGAAGTACACCGCGCGGGGCGCGGCGGGGCCCGTCGTGCAGCTGCTCGGCCTGGAGGTGGGGGCGCTCCTCGGCGGGGCGTTCATCACCGAGACGGTCTTCGGGCTCAGCGGTGTCGGCAAGCTCGCCGTCGACGCCGTCACCCAGAACGACCTGCCGACCGTCGTCGGCACCGTCCTGATCGCCGCGTTCTTCGTGGTGGTCTTCGTGGCCGTCGCCGATCTGGTCGTGGCCTGGCTCGACCCGAGGGTGAGGCTCGCATGACGCGGCACCAGGACACCGTGCTCGCGGTGCGCGACCTGACCGTCTCCTTCACCGGGCCGCGGGGCACCGTCACCGCCGCCGAAGGCGTCTCCTTCGACCTGGCGCGCGGCGAAGTCCTCGGCCTGGTCGGTGAGTCGGGGTCGGGCAAGTCGACGGGCGGGCTCGCCGCGCTGGGGCTGCACGATCCCGCGCGCACGACCGTCAGCGGCAGCATCGACGTCGGCGGCACCGATGTCGTGGGCGCGGGCGAGGCCGAGCTGAAGGCGTTGCGCGGCGGGCGGATCGCGATGGTGTTCCAGGACGCCCTCGCCTCGCTGTCGCCCTTCCACTCCGTGGCGGACCAGCTCGCCGAGGCGTACCGCCTGCACCACAAGGACGCGAGCCGGGCCCGGGCGCGGGACAGGGCCGTGGAGATGCTGGACCGGGTCGGCATCGCGGCCGCCCGCGCCCGCGACTATCCGCACCAGTTCTCCGGCGGCATGCGCCAGCGCGTGATGATCGCGATGGCGCTGATCAACCACCCCGACGTACTGATCGCCGACGAGCCGACCACGGCGCTCGACGCCCGCGTCCAGCGCCAAGTCCTCGACCTGCTCGCCGAGTTGCAGCGCGAGTACGGCACCGCCGTGGTCCTGGTGACGCACGACGTGGACATGGTCGCCGCCGCCACCGACCGCATGCTGGTCATGCGCGAAGGGCGCATGGTGGAGTCGGGCCCCACGCGCCGGCTCCTCACCGGTGCCACGCACCCCTACACCCGGGCCCTCATCGGCGCGGCCCCCAACCTGGACACGGTGCCCGGCACCCGACTCCCGACGGTGGACGCCCCGGAACCGGAGGCCCGCACGAACGCGCGGGTGTGGGCGGCATCGGACGAGAACGGCGCCGCCGCGCGCGGACCGCTCGCCGAAGTCACCGCTCTGCACGTCGAGTTCGGCGCGGGGCGCACCCTGCTCGGGCGGCGCAGGCCCGGTACGCACGCCGTACGGGGAGTGAGCCTGGGCGTCGGAGAGGGGGAGACGCTCGGGCTCGTCGGGGAGTCCGGGTCGGGGAAGTCCACCACCGCCCGGGTCCTCGCCGGACTGCAGAGGCCGACCGGCGGCACCGCCCGCTTCGACGGACGGGACATCACGCGCGCCGCCGACGAGACCGCGCTGCGCCGGGAGTTGAGCCGCGAGGTCCAGCTGGTCTTCCAGGACCCGTACGCCTCGCTCAACCCGCGCCGCACCGTCGAGCAGATCGTCACGACTCCGCTCCAGGTGCACACGGACATGAGCCGCTCGGAGCGCCGCGACCGGGCCGCCGAACTCCTGGAGCAGGTCGGCCTGAGCGCGGACCAACTCCCGCGCTACCCGCACGAGTTCTCCGGCGGCCAGCGCCAGCGCATCGGCATCGCCAGGGCGCTCGCGCCCCGGCCGCGCCTGATCATCGCCGACGAACCGGTCTCCGCGCTCGACGTCTCGGTGCAGGCGCAGGTCCTGAACCTCCTGATGGACCTGCGGGACGAACTCGGGCTCTCGCTCCTGTTCGTCTCGCACGACCTCGCCGTCGTACGCCACCTGTGCGACCGCATCGCCGTGATGCAGCACGGCGAGATCGTCGAGACGGGCGCGCGGGACGATGTCTTCGACCATCCCCAACAGCCGTACACCAAGGAGCTGTTGGCCGCGAGGCTGTGACCGACGCGCCGGGCGCCAGTCGGCCCCGGACCCTGGCGGGGCGCCGCGCGCTCCACGAGGATGACCCCTTCCTGTGGGGCGTCCTCGTGGAGCGGAGGCGGCGCGATGGGATCACGCGCGGCGAAGGGACGGCGGCGCGGCCGCTCGGTCGTGTTCGGAGCGCTCGGCGCGACACTGCTCGCCGCCCTGCTGTGCATCCCCAGCGCGGGGGGAGCCCCGGTGTCGGCGGACGCCTGCCGGGACGCGGGCACGGATCTGCCGCGCGGCGACTGCGGCCCGTTCTGGCAGGTACTCGCCGAGGACTTCAATGGCGACCGGGTGCCGCTCGGCGCGTTCAGCGACTGCGACCACCACGCCGACACCTCCGCCGCGTACTGCGCGGGACTCGACGGCTCCTACCGCGACAACTGGTGGGCGTACCCCACCGGTTGGCGCGACACGGCCAACGAAAGGGGCCGCTCCGTCACCGGTGTCTACCACCCGGAGGACACCGTGAGCGTGGGCCCTGCGGCGGACGGCGACGGCCGCATGCGCATCCGCATGTGGCGGCCCGCCGACGGCGGACCCGTCCACGCCGCGGCGGTCGTACCACGCGCGGTCATGCAGATGAAGTACGGCAAGTACAGCGCCCGCATCAAGGTCACCGAGCAGGCCGCCGGATACAAGTCGGCGTGGCTGCATTACGGCGGCGGCTGCGAGATGGACCACCCCGAGGGCGAGTGGACCGGGTCCTTGAGCGCCTTCCACCACCCCTGCGGCGGCGGCGAACAGGGCTCGTACCGCGGCGCCGACGACTGGACCAGGTGGCACACCGTGTCCACCGAGTGGACCCCGGGCCACGTGCGCTTCTTCGTCGACGGACGCGAGACGGGACACGACACGCGGGGCGTCCCCGACCAGCCGCTGTCCTGGGTCCTGCAGAACGAGAGCGCCCTAGAGGGCCCGGGCGCGGCACCCGGCAGCAGCGCGCAGCTGGAGATCACCTGGGTCGCGGCGTACGCATACGGCTGGAAGTGACGCCCGGCACCTGCCGGTTCGTCGTCCCGCACCGATCCGTGCACCCCGTACAACCCTCGCGCCCCATCCCGTGTCGAACAGGGCGCCGGACAAGGAACGGGCCCTTTCCGGACACCCCCCGCGCCTGCCCGGCCACCTTCCTGCACAGGAGCCGCTCATGCGCAAGAACCGTTCGGCCGCCCTCGCCGCGGCATCGTTCCTTCTGCTGACCGGGGCCGGTATCGCCGCCGCCCCCTCCGCCTTCGCCGGTACCCCTGGGGGGACCCACGCCGACGACCGCAACAGCGACTTCAACGGCGACGGATACGAAGACGTGCTGGTCGGCGCCCCCGGCGCGACCGTCAGCGGACAGCAGGGCGCAGGGCTCGTCACGGTCCAGTACGGCTCGACCAGAGGCATCGGCACCAGCGACGTCGCCAGATTCAGCCAGTCGACGGCCGGTGTCGCGGGCGCCGCCGAGGCGGGCGACGGCTTCGGCAAGGCCGTCGCCACCGGCGACCTGGACGGCGACGGCTACGACGACGCGATCGTCGGCATCCCCGGCGAGGACCTCGACGACCGGGCCGACGCCGGTGGCGTCGCCGTCCTGTGGGGCTCGAAGACGGGACTCACCGGATCCGCCAGCAGTTGGCTGCAGAGCGAGCAGGCCGCCGCGGGCCAGCAGTTCGGCCTCGGTCTCGCCGCGGCGCACTTCACCGCGGACACTCCCGGCGACCTCCTCGCCGTGCTCGACCGGGACAACATCGAGCTCTTCGTGTACGACCCCGCGCCGCAGGCCCGCGGCGGGGCGCCGCTGCGCCGTCAGGCCACCGAGCGGCTCGACAGGTCGGCCGACGCCAGCCAGATCGTGTCCAAGTCGCTGACCACCGGCGACTACGACGACAACGGCTACGCCGACCTCGTCGCCTCAGGCGTGACGGAGGGGGACGAGCCCGGTCACGGCTGGTCCGTGCAGTTCGCGGGCGGCGCCGACGGCCTCGCGTACAAGAACGACCTGCGCGGCGGCCCCGCCGCGGCCTCCGGCGACATCAACCACGACGGCTACGACGACCTGGTGACCGGCGAGCCCGCATCGCCCGACGACGGCGGCGAGACGATGACCGGCGGCCTGGTCGGCGTGCGCTACGGCACCCCGGACGGCCTCGTCGACGAGGCCAAGTGGTGGACCCAGGACTCCGCGGGCGTGCCCGGCACCGCCGAGCGCGGGGACGGCTGGGGCGCCGACCTGTCCGTCGCGGACACCAACGGCGACGGCTACGCCGACGTGGCGATCGGCGCGCCCGGCGAGGACATCGGCACGGTCGCCGACGCGGGCGCCGTCTGGGTGCTCCGCGGCGGGGAGTACGGCCTGACGGCGACCGGCGCCAAGTCCTTCGACCAGGACTCCGCCGACATCCCCGGCGTGCCCGAGAAGGGCGACAAGTGGGGCGCGCAGGTGCGGCTCGCGGACCCGAACCGCGACGGCCGCTTCGGCCTGCTGGCCGCCGCGCCCGGCGAGAACGCGGGGGACGGCGTGGTGTGGGTCCTCTCCGCGGGCTCGGGCGGCGTCACCGGGTCCGGCTCCTGGACGTACGGCGCGGCGTCACTGGGTGCGCCGGGCACGGGGGCGGCGTTCGGCGCGGCGATCGACGAGTAGCGGCACCCCGCCTGCGGGGCCGGTGTCGGCACCGGCCCCGCACGGCAGCCGCGCGCCGCCGACGCGGCGTACGTGATCAGCCGTACCGCTCGAGGGTGGTGGTGAGCGCCTCCGGCAGGACGTCGGTGGTGCTCTGCGGGCCGCGTTCGCTGACCCAGGTCGTCCCGTTCCAGGTGAGGGAGAGCGGGGTGTCGAGGGTGCCGCCGTAGCGGCCCTGTTCTCCCACGGGGCCGGGCGGGCAACCCTCTGAACCGGGCACCTCGCCCCGTCAATGTACGGAGATGAGCAATCCCCCCCCCGCAATTCCGGAACCTCGGAATCCGTGTAATCCGGAATCCCCAAATCCCGTAATCCCGTCATTGCCTGGACCTGTTACTCGGACTTCTCCAATGTCTTGAGGACGGTGGCCGCCTGGTGGTCGGCGCCGAGCTCGTTCGGGTGGAGCGGCACCGCGAGGCCGGGGGGATTGGCCGTCAGGGGCACGAACCCCTCGACCCACTTGGTGCCGGGCAGCCCGCAGACGTCGTGGCCCACGCTGCCGCTGTAGGTGTCCACCAGGCGTACGTCGAAGTCCGCGATGTCGCGGTCGGCCCGCCGGACGGCCCTGGCCAGCGCGTCGTTGATCTCCTTGAGCTTGGCACCGAGCCACATCAGGTCGCCGTCGTTGACCTGGACGTAGGGGTAGCAGCCGTGGTCGAGGGGGACTCCGGCGAGGTAGTCGACGACGAGGACGGTGGCGTCGGGGGCGAGTTCATGGGTGCGCTTCAGGGCGTCGTACACCTTGCCCTCGACGGGTGCGATCCGCTTCGACATCTCGTCGACGCCCCGCTTCACCCAGCCCTTCTTGCACGCTCCGCCGAGCGGGGCGGGCAGGGTGAGGCCGGGCAGCAGTTCCAGGGACGGCAGCAGATTGAAGCAGGACGCGGCCGCGCTCGCGAGACCGGCATCGTTGCCGCCGATGCCGATGGTGACCAGGTCGGTGGTGGGGGAGAGCCGGGAGAACTGGCGCGGATTCGTGCCCCGGATGAAGCCCAGGTAGTTGATGTCCTGGGCCTTGTCGAAGTCCTCGGTCGTCGCGCTGCCGCAGGTCGCGTCGCGCAGCGTCGTGACGCCGAGCGCCTTGGCGACCTTCTTCGGGTAGTTCCAGGCCGACTGGAAGCAGGCGTACGGAGCGTGCTCGGTCGACACGTTCGTCAGCAGGGCGACATCGGCCGACCAGGAGTCGCCGAGCGCGACGTACTCCGCGTACTCCGTATCCCGGGGCGCGGCGGCGGCGTCCAGGGGGAGCGCGGTCGCGAGCAGGGTGGCGGCTGCCGCGGAGGCGGCGGCGCGGGCGAGGCGCGATGCGGTGGACGGCGTAGGGGTGGAGGTGCGGGGCGACGTACCGATGGGGGTGCGGGGCGACGTACGCGAGGGTGTCCGAAAAGGCGTACGGAAGGGTGTCCGGAAGGGCAGCGAGAGGGACGGGCGGGCGGACTTTCGGGCAGACATGGGGGAACTCCTGAAGGACCGGGCGGCAGGGGAGCGGAGGCGCATGGAACCTCGCCCTCCGCATCCAGTCATCGATCCCGCCCCGCGTCCGGGATTCCTGCGCCAAGTTCACCCGTGCGCGCCGTGACGTCATCCGATAGGCGAATTCCGGTCCGTACCAATGCGGTATTTTCCCGGCCCGATCAAGGGCGTCCGGAGTGTCTCCGACGGGGAAAGCGGGCGCGTGAAGGGCGCGTGAAGTGGGGGCGAATATGAGCTTTTCTGTCAACAAGGGCACCCAACTCTTTTGTTGACAGCGGGAGTTGGTCTAGTCCATTTTGGTGCTACGTGAGTTCGACGTGGGGCGGGTGTGACATGCGCTGCCCTCGCGAGCGGCAGAGAGAACCGAACCTTGGAGCACCACATGCCGGCGGCCGACCGCTACCTCCATCGAGCCCCCTCAGACGTCCCGTACTTCAGCTCGGACGGCGAGACCTATCTGGCCCAGACCCAGCTGCGTGACCTGACCAAGACCCGCGAACTCAAGGTGCTCTCCGAGGAGGAGTTCGCCTTCTGGCAGACGTACGGCTACGTCGTCGTGAAGCAGGCCATCCCGGCCGCATCGGCCAAGCAACTCCTCGACTTCGCCTGGGACTTCCAGGGGCTCGACCCCGAGCGCCCCGAGACCTGGTACGAGGAGCGCGAGTACCGCTCGGACCTGGACAGGGAGCTGCACATCTACGGCTTCGTCGAGGCGTACCACCACCAGCTCATATGGGACAGCCGCCAGACGCGGCGGGTGTACGAGGCCTTCGCCGACGTGTGGGACTGCGCAGAGCTCTGGGTGACCCTGGACCGGCTCAACCTCAACCCGCCCAACGTCAAGAACCGCGACCGCGGCCTGATCGCGCCCACCGAGCGAGGCTTCGACATCAACCTCCACTGGGACGTCGACACCACCCTCGGCGTGCTGCCGCAGCGCGTCCAGGGGATCATCGCCCTGGACGACACGCACGCGGAACTCGGCGGCTTCCAGTGCTGCCCCGAGCTGTTCCGGCAGTTCGACCGGTGGAAGGCGCTCCAGCCCGACGACCGCGACCCGATCCGGCCCGCGATCGACCGCGACGAACTGCCCGTCGTACGCCCCGAACTGGAGGCTGGCGACCTGCTCATCTGGAACGGCCTGCTGGCCCACGGCGTCGCCCCCAACACCTCGGGCAGCGGCGTGCGCGCGGTCCAGTACCTCTCGATGATGCCCGCGCTCGAATCCCACGAGAAGCTGCGCCGCTCCCGCGTCGAGTCCTGGCAGAACCTCAGCACGCCCGACTGGAACGCCACCCTGCTCGGCGACGCCAAGCAGCACGAGTCCCTCAGGTACGGCACGGCCGCCCTGGACGACCTCGGCGCCAAGCTCCTCGGCCTGAAGTCCTGGACCGGGCAGCCCTTCGACGCGATCGGGGAAGACGCATGCGCCGAATCTGCCTGACACTCCCCACCAACAGGGCCTGCCCCCAGACCATTTCGGCCATCGGCGACGAGGCCGCCTACGCCGCGGCGCACTTCGACGTCGAGGTGCACCTGCTGATCCTCGACTCCTCCGACCCCGCCACCTTCGCCGGGCACGCGGCGGCCGTCCGCGCGCTCGGCGACGTCCCCCGGGTCGTCACGCACCACCTCGACGAGGCGGCGCAGCGCGACTTCCTGCGCCGGGTCATCGCCCGCGCCGAGGTCGCCAAGCCCGAGCTGATGCTCGACCTGATGCTGCCGGACGGGCTCTCCTACGGCGCCTGCACCAACCGCGCCTTCCTCCTGGCCGCCGCACTCGGCTGCGAGTCCGTGCACCGCAGGGACTCCGACAGCCACTACCAGGTCGCCGACGGTGCGCCCGTCTTCCCCGTCCACCACGAGCTCATGTCGCTCGGCAAGCGCGCGGCCGACGCCGCCCCCGGCGTCACCGAGACGGCCCTCGCCGCCGAGCACCACGACAAGCGCGTCGCGATGGTGGGCAGCTCCTTCGTCGGCGAACTCTCCGTGGACATCGGCGAGATCTGCCGCATCGACCCGGACGTCTACTACGACGTGGTCAGCCTGTGGGCGCCCGTGCACTGGTCGGACGAGGAGAAGCGGCAGCTCGTCGACGAATCCTTCCGCGGCGCGGGCTCCGACACCTTCACCCGCGACCACGCGACGCTGACGCTCGTCGACCCGATGCGCGTCGACATGTGCAACATCGCCTTCCACGACGTGCACGAACGCGTCCCGCTGCCGCCCGCCACCGACACCATCGGCAGCGACTACTTCCTCATCCACCTCGTCCACGACGCCGCCCTGCCCGGCGTCCTGCACAACCGCAACATCGTCAACTTCTACACCGAGGAACGCCGCACCGACCCCGGCTTCATGGCATACCAGCTGCGGTTCGTGAAGTTCTTCCTCTCGATGCTCTACTTCAACTTCATCTACGACCGGATGGCCGGGGCCGGCGAGGCGCTCCTGGACGACGATGGCCGGGTGAGCGCCCGTGACATCGCCGCGTTCGCCAGGGAGAGCGCCCGCCTGGACTGGGCCGAGAACGTCGAACGGCTCGACAGGATCGACGTCGCCTACCGTCGACTGGGCGGCAGATACGCCGAGTTCGCCGACCTCCTTGCCGAACGCCGCGAGCGCCTGCTGGACGAGGCGCGGCGCGACATCGAGGACTTCGCCCTGCTCACCGAGGCGTGGGGACCCCTGGTGCGGGCGAGCGCGGATGCCGAGCCGACCCCGGGGCGGTTCGGTTGAGCGCCACCATGACGTACGACACCGAACCCCTGCTCGACGCCCTCGCGGCCGCCGCCGAGGACCAGATCGTCTACGACCTGCCGGGCATCGAGGCCCGCTACGACACACTGCGCCGCGAACTGCCCGGCGTCGCCGTCCGGTTCGCCATGAAGGCCTGCCCGGTGGACGAGGTGCTCGCCCGCCTCGCGCTGCGCGGCTCCGGCGTCGACGCGGCGAGCCCGCACGAAGTGGAACAGGCGCTGCGGGCGGGTGTGCCGCTCACCAGGATCCACTACGGCAACACCGTCAAGTCCGACCGCAACATCATCGACGCCCACCGGCTCGGCATCAGGGACTTCGCGACCGACTGCCTGGAGGACGTGACGGCGCTCGCCGTGCACGCCCCTGGCACCCGGGTGTTCTGCCGTCTCGCGACCACCGGCGAGGGCGCCCTGTGGGGCCTGAGCAACAAGTACGGGTGCTCGCCCGCCGACGCCGTGGACGTCCTGACCGCCGCGCGGGGCAAGGGGCTCGTTCCCGCGGGCCTGTCCGTGCACGTCGGCTCCCAGCAGATGACGGCCGACGCCTGGCGCGGTGCCTTCGACCGCCTGGCGGACGTCCTGACCGCCCTGCACCGGCGCGGGATCTCCCTCGACCACGTCAATCTCGGCGGCGGGCTGCCCGCGCTCGGCTACCGCGACAAGCACGGCAGACCGCTCGACCCCCCGATGGACAAGATCTTCGCCGTGATCCGCGAGGGCATGGAACGGCTGCGGGAGATCCACGGGCACCGCCTCGACTTCGTCGTGGAGCCCGGCCGCTACCTCATCGCCGACCACGGGGCGATACGCGCCCATGTCTCCCGCCTGTCCGCGCGCCGCCAGGCGAACGGCGAGCGGCAGTACTGGCTCTACCTGAGCTGCGGCAAGTTCAACGGCCTCTATGAAATGGACCAGTTGCAGTACCGGCTGGTCTTCCCCTCGCACCTGGACGGCGAGTCGGTCCCTGCCGTCGTGGCGGGCCCCACCTGCGACAGCGACGACGCCTACTCCCACGAGGACGGCCTCGTCCCGGTGCCCAAGGGACTGGCATCGGGCGACCCGGTCTGGGTGCTCTCCTGCGGCGCGTACGCGACCAGCTATATGACGCAGGGCTTCAACGGGTTCAGTCCCCTTCCCTATACGTGGATCGACGGCGGCACGCATGAGTCATGAGACACGGCCGAGTCATGAGGCACCCATGCGTCATGACGTGCGCGTACGGCACATCGCCGACGCCGACTGGGACGGCATCACCGCCCTGGAGGCCCGCGCCTACACCCCCCTCGGCCTGTCGGAGGGACGGGCCGAGCTGGAGTCCCGGATGCGGGCCTCGCCCGGCACCTGCTTCGCGCTCGACCTCGGGTCACGGCTCGCGGGCTATCTCCTCGCGCTGCCCTACCCGGAACACGAGTACCCGGACCTGCGCAGCACGGAAGGGGCCGCGCCCGCGTCGCGCAATCTGCATCTGCACGACGTCGTCATCGCCGAGGACCTGCGCCACCGGGGGCTCGCGCGGCACCTCGTCGACCACCTCATGGAGACGGCCCGCGCGCACGGCTACGAACGGATCTCCCTGGTCGCCGTCGGCGGCAGCGACACGTTCTGGGCGGCGCGGGGATTCACCGGACGCCGGGACGTCGTGCCCCCGGCCGGTTACGGCCCGGACGCCGTGTACATGTACCGCGCGGTGCCGGCGGGCGCGGCCCTGGCCGGTGCCGCGCCGCAGATATCTCCGTCGCTGAGAGAAGTGGGCTGATGCGGGTGCTCCGCGTACGTGATCCTTTCCACCGGGGCCAGTTGGCGATCGCCGCCCTGTTCTGCTCCCTGGGCTTCCAGTACGCCACGTGGGCGGCGCGGATCCCGGCCATCAAGGCGGACCTCGACCTCACGGCGGCCGAGGTCGGCGTGCTCCTGATGGCCGCCGGGGTGGGCGCGGCCGTCTCGTTCCCCCTGGTCGCGGTGTTGATGAGGAGCTTCGCCTCCCGGCACCTCGCGGTCCTTTCGGCCATCGGCCTCGCCCTGCTGCTCCCGGCCCTCGCCGCGGCACCGAACTTCCCCCTCGCGCTCGTCGTGCTGGGGGCCGACGGTGTCCTCGTGGGCTGTCTGAACGTCTCCATGAACGCCCAGGGGGCCGCGCTGGAGAGCAGGCACGAGCGCAACGCCATGGCCCGGCTGCACGCGACGTTCAGCGGCGGTTCGCTGCTCGCCGCGCTCGTCGCCTCCGCCATGAACGCGGTGACCTCGACGGTCGCCGTGCACTTCGCCGTCGCCGCGCTGATCATCCTCCTGCTCGTCGCGCTCGCGCGGACGGGACTTCTGGCGGAGGAGGAAGGAGCCACGGAGGAGAAGGGCAAGGAGCCGGAGCAGGAGAAGGCCCAGGAACAGTCGAAGTCCGGGAAGAAGAAGGGCACTTGGTCCCTGCCCTCCCGCATGGCCCTGTGGATGTGCGCCGCCATGGCGTTCGGCACCGTGACGGAGGGTGCCATGAACGACTGGTCGGCCCTCTATCTGAAGGACGTGGCCAAGGCGTCGGCGGAACTGGCGCCCCTGGGCATCGCCGTGGTCTCCGGAATGATGGTCGTGGCCCGGCTCTTCGCCGACGGCTGGCGCAGCCGCTGGGGCGACGGCCGCATCGTCGTCGTGGGCAGCGCGGTGGCCGGTGCCGGACTGGCCGTCGCCCTGCTCAGCGGCGGTCTGGTGCCCGCTCTCCTCGGCTTCGCCTGTGTGGGGCTCGGGGTCGCGGCCGTGACCCCGTGCGTGTATGTGGCCGCGGCGAACGAGGGCTCGGACACGCTGACGCTCGTCGCCGCCATGGGCACGACGGGACTGCTCGCCGGGCCGCCGCTCATCGGGTTCATCGCCCATGCCAGCAGCCTGGTCTGGGGGCTCGGGGCCGTCGCCGCTTCGGCGCTCGTCGTGTCGCTCTGCGGTACGCGGATCCGGTGGACGCCCGCGAGTGCCGCGGCGGACTCCGCGGAAGAAGGGGTTCTTACTCGGGGGTAGGCTCCGCCGACCCCCTTGTTATACGGTCTGTCTAACAAGGGGGTCGCGGCGGGCGGAGGGACGATGCGCCGCGGTTCCGTTCTGCGCACACTTCTGAGCCGAGGAGCCGCAGCATGGCAGGCAGCACCGTTCGCCCCAGCACACCGGACCACCCCCAGGACCGCTCCGCCCACGCCTCCCAGGAAGGCGACGTGGCGCGGCGGTTGCTCGACTCGGCCGCCGTCCTGGCGTACGACCCCGCCACCGAGGTCGACTGGGAGACGCCGCTCGACCCGGACCACCACGGCGCGAGCCCGGAGTGGAGCACGCTCTACGGCACCGCGTACTGGCGCGAGCTGACCGAGGCGCAGCGCAAGGAGCTGACGCGGCAGGAAGCCGCTTCGGTGGCCAGCACGGGCATCTGGTTCGAGATGATTCTCCAGCAGATGGTGCTGCGCGACGTGTACGCCAAGGATCCGACGAGCGCCGAGGTCCAGTGGGCGCTCACGGAGATCGCCGAGGAGTGCCGGCACTCGATCATGTTCGCGCGCGGCGCCGAGAAGCTCGGGGCGCCGCCCTACCGGCCGAAGCGGTTCGTCACCGAACTCGGCAGGGTGTTCAAGACGGTGGCCTTCGGCGAGGCGGCGTACGCGGCGATCCTCGTGGCCGAAGAGGTGCTCGACGTCATGCAGCGCGACTGGATGCGGGACGAGCGGGTCGTGCCGTTCGTCCGCACGATCAACAACATCCATGTCGTCGAGGAGTCGCGGCACATGAAGTTCGCCCGCGACCAGACGCGCAAGCGGCTCGTCGGCGCGGGCGCGGTGCGCCGCCAGATCAACGCCTTCGTGGTGGCCGTCGCGTCGTACTACATCGTCACGAGCATGGTGAACCCCAAGGTGTACGCGAACGCCGGACTCGACGAGAAGCGCGCGCTGGCCGAGGCGAAGGCCAACGAACACCACAAGTCCATGATGCGGTCGAGCTGTTCGGGCCTCATGGAGTTCCTTGCCTCCGCCCGGCTGCTCACCCGCCCGGCCCTCGCGTTCTACAAGCGCGCCCACCTGATCTGACCTGTTCCGAGCGAGCCGAGCCGAGCCGACGACATGACCTACGCCATCACGCAGACCTGCTGCAGCGACGCCACCTGCGTCGCCGTGTGCCCCGTCAACTGCATCCACCCGACACCGCAGGAACGGGCGTTCGGCAGCACGGAGATGCTGCACATCGACCCCAAGACCTGCATCGGCTGCGGCGCCTGCGCCGACGCCTGCCCGGTCGACGCGATCTTTCCCGTGGACCGGCTGCCCGCCGCGCAGCGCGAGTACGCCGACATCAACGCCGCGTACTACGACGACGCGGCGCCCGAACCCGCCCCCGACGGGCCCAACTTCCACGCCTGGGGCGAGCCGTCCTTCCCGCGCGTCCTGCCCGCGGACTTCGCGCCGCTCAAGGTCGCCGTCGTCGGCACGGGCCCCGCGGGGATGTACGCCGCCCAGGACCTGCTCCTGCACACCGGCGCCGAGGTGACGCTCATCGACCGGCTTCCGGTGGCCGGCGGCCTGGTGCGGTACGGCGTGGCGCCGGACCATCCCGCGACGAAGAAGGTCGGCGACACCTTCGCGCGCTTCCACGCCCACCCGAGGGTGCGCATGCACCTGGGCCTCGACGTGGGCACCGACATCACCCACGAGGAGATCGCGGCCCACCACGACGCGGTCGTCTACGCCGTGGGCGCCCCCGCCGACCGCAGGCTCGCCGTCCCCGGCGGGGAACTGCCCGGCAGCGTCTCCGCGAGCGCCTTCGTGGCCTGGTACAACGCCCATCCGGACGCGGCGCGGGACCCCGTCGACCTGTCGGCCGAGCGCGTGGTCGTCGTCGGCAACGGCAACGTCGCCCTCGACGTGGCACGGATCCTGCTCGCCGACCCCGACGCCCTGGCCCGCACCGACATCGCCGAGCACGCCCTCGCGGCGCTGCGCGCGAGCAAGGTGCGCGAGGTGGTGCTGCTCGGCAGGCGCGGCCCCGAGGACGCCGCGTACACCAGGTCCGAACTCCTCGCGCTGCGCCATGTGCCGGGCGTGGAGCTGGTCGTGGACGACCACGACCCGCGGATCGCGCCCGCTGTCGAGTCCGCCCGCGCCCGGGACAAGGCGGTCGTGCTGCAGGGCGTCCCGCGGGCGCGGCCCGATCTGCAGGGCCCGCCCGCGCCGGGTCGGCGGATCGTCCTGCGCTTCCACAGCACGCCCGTGGAGGTCGTCGGCGGCGACCGGGTCGACGCGGTGCGCGTCGAGGGCGGGGCCGGAGAAGGCACGATCCGGGCGGGCGTGCTGGTGCGCGCCATCGGGTACCGGGGTGTGCCGGTCGCGGGGCTGCCCTTCGACGAGGACACGGGCACCGTTCCGCACGAGGGCGGCCGGGTCGTGGGGCGGCCGGGGACGTATGTCGTGGGCTGGATCAAGCGCGGCCCCAGCGGCGGCATCGGCGCCAACCGCACCTGCGCGGCCGAGACGGTGACCACGCTCCTCGCCGACGCGGTCGCCGGTGCGCTGCCCGCACCGAAGCACGCGGGCAAGGGTTTCCACCGGCTGGTCCGGCGCCGCAACCGGCAGGTCGTCGACGCCCGTGGCCTGGCCGCGATCGAGCGCGCCGAGGTCGCGCGGGGCCGCCGCGACGGGCGGCCCCGGGTCAAACTCGCCACGGTGGCGGAGCTGGTGGCGACGGCCAGGCGGGGTCGGCAGGGACTGCCGCGCTGAACCGGCGTCCGCGCCCGGGTTCTCCCCCCACCCCGGGCGCGGCCGCCTTCCGTCCGGGCGCGTCCTGTCCGGGCGGTCACCCTTGCCCCGGGACGACGAAGAGCGCCCAGGTGGCGAGCGGTGCGACGATCGCCATGGACAGGCCCCACTTCATGAGCGCGGTGAACACCTGGGGGCGTACGTCCTCGGGGGCGTTGGCGGCGACCAGGGCCCCGCTGGTCGACAGCGGCGAGGAGTCGACGACGGACGAGGAGACGGCGAGCGCGATGATCAGTCCCACCGTGCTGACCTGACCATCCATCAAGAACGGTACGGCGAGCGGGATCAGAGCGCCGAGGATCCCGGTGGTGGAGGCGAACGCGGAGACCAGGGCGCCGATGAGGCAGATCAACAGGGCGCCCGCGAGCGGTGAGTCGATCTTCGCGACGCTCTCGCCGAGCCAGTCGATGGTGCCCTGGCGCTCCATGACGCCGACATAGGTCACCACCCCGCACACCAGCAGGACGGTGGACCAGGCGCAGCGGTCCACGGCGCCCTTGGCCGATTCGGGGTCGACGAGGGTGAGCACGACGACCACGGTCAGCGCCATGAGCCCGACGTTGTAGTCGAGCAGGAGCGCCCCCGCGACCATGCCGAGCAGTCCGAGCAGGGTCAGGGTGCGGGCCCTGTCGAGGCGCAGGGCGACGGTGGGCGTTGCGGGTGCGATGGTCGCGGTCGTGGCGCCGCCGCCCTCGGGGGCGGCGCCTCCGGTGTCCCCGCCCGGCCGCGCGGCGAGCCCGTCGGCGTCCCGCTCGGGGGTGGTCCCTGCGTCGGTGCTGCGGCGGCCGATGAGGTGCCGGCCGCCGAAGAGGAAGTACGCCACGACGCTGAGCGCGGCATTGAAGAGGAAGGACATCGTGAACAGCAGCTCGGGGCTGCCCGAGAGGTCGTTGCGTTCGACGACGCCGTTGGTGATGCTGCCGAAGACGCTGGCGGGCGAGAAGCCGCCCGCGCTCGCGCCGTTGGTGACGAGCAGGCCCATGAGCATCGGGTTGATCCGGTACCGGACGCAGAAGCTCATGCCGATGGGCGCGATGACGCCGACCGCGGCGGGCACGACGGCGCCGACCGCGGTGAGGATGGCGGTGATCAGGAACATGACCCACGGGATGAGGGCGATCCGGCCGCCCACGGCCCGGGTCGCGGCATCCACGAGCCATTCGATGGTGCCGTTGTTCTTCGCGATGGCGAAGAGAAAAGTGACTCCTACGAGTACGACGAAGAGGTCCCCCGGGAAGCCGCCGAAGACGTCGTCCGCGCTCTCGCCGGCGGCGGCTGAGCCGACGGCGAAGGCGGCGACGAGAGCGAGCACTCCCATGTGGACCGAGGTGAAGGTGGCGACGGTGAACACGAGCACCAGTGCGCCGATCGCGATGAGATGGTCTGCCATGACACGTCCTCGCCTTCGGGCTGCGGCCGAGAAGGTCGGCCGGGACTGTCCGCAGCATGGACTTGGGGTTCCACTATGCGGAACTCTCCTGCGGCGTTGGCGAGTATGTGACGGCTGTCACGCGCCGTCAAGGGGGTGCGGCGGCGCGGGAGTTACCCGGCGCGGCTCGCGAGGGGCGCTTCGTAGCCGAGCGCCGCACTGATCTCCTGGGCCGCCGCCCGCACATGCGCTCCGAGCGCGTCCAGGCGCTCCCGGTCGCAGCGGCTGCTGGGCAGATTGATGCTCATGCTCGCCACCGGAGTGCCGTCGGGGCCGAGGATCGCGGCGGCGACCGCGGACACGTCGTCGCGCCATTCGCCCTGGTTGAGGGCGTATCCACGGCTGCGCACCGCGGCCAGTTCGGCGCGCAGCGCGTCGGGGTCGTCGATCGTGGTGTCCGTGAAGTGCGTCAGGCCGCGGGCGAGATGGCGCTCGATCGACTCGGCGGATCCCGCGGCGAGGATCGCCTTGCCGTTGGCGGAGGCGTGCCCGGACAGCGGCTGGCCGAGCGGCAGCACGATCCGCACCGGCTGGGTCGTCTCCAGGCGCTCGACGAGGACGACGCGGTCGCCCTCGGGAACCGCGAGGTGCACCGTCTCGTCGACGGCGCGGCGCAGCTTCTCCATCACGGGCACCGCCACGTCCCGCACGCCCAGTTCGCCCGTGGCCTGCCGCCCGATGAGCAGCGCCTTCGTGGTGAGGGTCCAGCGCGTGGGCGTCCCGCCCGTCTGCTTGATCCAGCCCGCGGTGTGCAGGGTGCCGAGCGCCCGCTGGACCGTGCTCTTCGGCAGGTCCACGGCTCGCGCGAGCTCGGCGACGCCGATGGGCTGACGGGTCGCCAGCTCCTCCAGTGTGCGCAGGGTGTTGAGGACGTTCTGCATCAAGATCCCCCTCGGGTGGCGCAGTTGACGCCGCGACGGGGCCGTTGACCCTCGCCGGGGGCGACCCTATGCTGCGTCGTGCCGCATCACGATACGCCGTGCCGTTTCACGGCACAAGCGTGGAGGGGAGATTCGCGCAATGACCATCCGGACCGGCCGTCACTTCCTCCAGATCCCCGGACCCACCAACGTTCCCGACCAGGTGCTCCGCGCCATGGCCGCACCCACCATCGACCACCGGGGCCCCGAATTCGCCGCGCTCACCCGCCGGTTGCTCGACGCGCTCAAACCCGTCTTCGGCACGGCGGGCCCCGTCGTCGTCTACCCGGCATCGGGCACCGGAGCGTGGGAGGCCGCCCTGGTCAACACGCTCAGCCCCGGCGACCGCGTGCTCTGCTTCGAGACCGGCCACTTCGCCGTACTGTGGCGGACCATGGCCCAATCCCTGGGCCTGGACGTGGAGTTCGTGCCCGGCGACTGGCGGCACGGCGCGTCACCCGAAGCCGCCGCCGAACGCCTGCGCGCGGACACCGGGCACCGGATCAAGGCCGTCTGCGTCGTGCACAACGAGACATCCACCGGCGTCACCAGCCGCGTACCGGAGATCCGCGCCGCCATCGACGACGCCGGGCACCCCGCGCTGCTGCTCGTCGACACGGTCTCCTCGCTGGGCTCCATCGAGTACCGGCACGACGCGTGGGGCGTCGACGTGACCGTGACCGGATCCCAGAAAGGCCTCATGCTGCCGCCGGGCCTGAGCTTCAACGCCGTGAGCGAGAAGGCGCTTTCGGCGTCCCGCACGTCACGGCTGCCCAAGTCCTTCTGGGACTGGGCGCCGATCATCGACGCGAACGAGGCGGGGTTCTTCCCGTACACCCCCGCCACCAACCTCCTGTACGGCCTCGACGAGGCGCTCCGCATGCTCGCCGACGAGGGCCTCGAACAGGTCTGGGCCCGGCACGCCCGGCACGCCGCCGCCACCCGAAGTGCCGTCCACGGCTGGGGACTCGACGTGCTCTGTGCCGACGAGCGCGAGCACTCCGGCTCCCTGACGGCCGTGCTCCTGCCGGAAGGCCAGGACGCCGACGCCGTACGGAAGATCGTCCTGGAGCGCTTCGACATGTCGCTCGGCACCGGCCTCGGACGGCTCGCGGGCAAGGTCTTCCGCATCGGCCATCTCGGCCACCTCAACGACCTCACGCTCGCCGGAACCCTCGCCGGTGTCCAGATGGGCCTCGAACTCGCCGGGGTCCCGGTCGGCCGCCAGGGTCTCGCCGACGCGCTCGACCACCTGCGGACCACCTGATCCGTACGCCCCCTCGTCCCCCGGAGCATGTCGCATGACGTTGAGCACGGAGAGCACCGCGAGCCCAGAACCCACCGAGACCGGCGACCTCGCACGGCGGCTGGAAGCCGACCTGGAGGGCGAGGTCCGCTTCGACGACTACAGCCGCCACCTGTTCGCGCGCGACGCCAGCATGTACGCCATCACCCCGCTCGGCGTCGTCTTCCCGCGGCACGCCGACGACGTGCGGGCGGCGGTCGCCGCGGCCGCCGCGCACGGCGTGTCCGTGGTGCCGCGCGGCGCGGGCACCAGCCTCGCCGGGCAGACGACAGGGCCCGGCATCGTCCTCGACCTCTCCCGGCACATGCGCCGGATCGTCGCCCTCGACCCCGAGGCGCGCACCGCCCTCGTCGAACCCGGCGTCGTCCAGGACGACTTGAACCGCGCCGCGGCACCGTACGGCCTGATGTTCGGCCCCGACACCTCCACCAGCAACCGCGCCACGCTCGGCGGCATGATCGGCAACAACTCCGCGGGCAGCGGCTCGCTGCGCCACGGGATGACCATCGACCACATCCGCGCGCTCGACGTGGTGCTCTCCGACGCGACGACCACGCATCTGTCGCCGCTCACGGAGGCCGAACGCGAACTCCGGGCCGGGCGCATCACGCTGGACGGCCGTATCCACCGGGAGCTGCCCAGGATCGTCGCCGCGCACGCCGCCGCCGTCGAGGCCGGGTTTCCGCGGCACTGGCGGCGCGCGGGCGGCTACCGCCTGGACCGGCTCGCGCGCGAGGACACCCCGTTCGACCTGGCGAAGTTCGTCGTCGGCTCCGAGGGGACGCTGGCCGTCACCACCCGCGCGCTCGTCGACCTGGTGCCCAAACCGTCCCGCACCGTCTTCGCCGTCGGCCACTTCACCTCGGTCGCGGGCGCCATCGAGGCCACCCAGGACGCGCTCGCCTGCGACCCGGCGGCCGTCGAGCTGATGGACCGCACGATCCTGGACCTGTCCCGCGAGAAGATCGAGTACGCCTCCCTGTCCACCGTGCTCGAAGGCGACCCCGAAGCACTCCTCTTCGTCTCCTTCACCGGCGACGACGAACGCGAACTCCAGGGACAACTGGACCAGTTGACCTCCCTCTGGCGCCGCCACGGCCACGGCTACCACACCCTGCGCGCCGTCGACCCCGCCGACCGGGCGGCACTCCTCAAGGTCCGCAAGGCCAGCCTCGGCCTGCTGATGGCGGCGAGCGAGGGCACGAAGCGGCCGCTGGCGTTCATCGAGGACACCGCCGTGGACCCGGTCCATCTGCCCGCGTACACCAAGCGGTTGAAGAAGGTCCTCGACCGGCACGGACTCACCGCGGGCTTCTACGGCCACTGCTCCGTGGGCTGTCTGCACATCCGCCCCTTCCTCGACGTGACCGACCCCGCGCAGCGGCAGACCATGCGCGATGTCGCCGAGGAGATCAAGGACCTCGTCACCGAGTACGGCGGCGTCAACTCCAGCGAACATGGGGACGGCCTGGCGCGCAGCGAGTTCAACCGCGAACTCTTCGGCGACGAGCTGTACGAGGCCATGCGTCAGGTGAAGGGCCTGTTCGACCCGGACGACCGGCTCAACCCCGGAAAGATCGTCGACGCGCCCGCCATGACCGACCATCTGCGGGACGCGGCCCTGCCGCCCGCACCCGGCCTGCGCACCCGCCTCGACTTCGACGTGACGGGCGGCATGCGGGCGACCGCCGACCGCTGCATGAACATCGGCCTGTGCCGCAAGACCGACGCCGGCACCATGTGCCCCTCCTACATGGCCACGAGGAACGAACAGGACTCCACACGCGGCCGCGCGGGCGCCCTCGTCAAGGCGCTCTCCGCACCCGACCCGCACACCGCGCTCGGCGACGAGGCACTGCACGAGGTCCTCGACCTCTGCCTGATGTGCAAGGCCTGCAAGAGCGAATGCCCCCTCGGCGTGGACATGGCCGCGCTGAAGACGGAGGCACTCGCCCACCACCACGACCAGCACGGCGTCCCCGCCCGCTCACGGGTCTTCGCCGCCATCCGGCTCCTGAACCGCATCGGTTCGGCCACCGCACCCCTGTCCAACCTGCCGGGCCGCATCCCGCTGCTGCGCCGTCTGCTCGACCGGACGCTCGGCATCACCCCGCACCGCCCGCTGCCGCGCTACACCCGCCGCAACCTCGTGCGCTGGTACGGCCGCCGCACCGCCCCCGCACAGGCGCCCCAGGGCACGGTCGTCCTCCTCGCCGACTCCTTCACCACCTATACGGAACCGGAGATCGGCCGCGCCGCCGTCGAACTCCTCGAACGCTCGGGATGGGACGTGCGCCTGGAGAGCGGCGGCTGCTGCGGACGCGCCAGCCTCTCCAAGGGCCTCGTGGACGACGCGAGCGACAAGGCGTTCCAGCTCGTCCACCGGCTCACCGAGACCACCCCGCCGGATGCCCCGATCACCGGCTGCGAGCCGTCCTGCCTGATGACCCTGCGCGACGAGCACCGGGCGCTGCTGCCCAAGGACTCGGCGCGCATCGCGGTCACCGATCGCGTCCGGCAGCTGGAGGAACTGCTCACCGAGGCCGTCGACGACGGGCGGCTGCGGCTGCGCGCCGACTCCTGGCTCAGCGGCCGCACCCTGCTCTTCCACGGCCACTGCCACCAGAAGGCCGAGGTCGGCACCGCGGCGACCATGGCCCTGCTGCGCCGCATCCCCGGCGTCGAGGTCATCGAACTCGACGCGGGCTGCTGCGGGATGGCCGGGTCGTTCGGATTCGAGTCCGAGCACTACGACGTGTCGATGACCGTCGGCGGCGACCGTCTCTTCCCCGCCGTGCGCGCCGCGTCGGACGACACCGTCGTCGTCGCGACCGGCGCCTCCTGCCGCCAGCAGATCTTCCACGGCACGGAGCGCGACGCGTGGCACCCCGTGCAGCTGGTGCGGGAGGCGGCGGCGTGAACCCGGCGACGGCTCAGCGGGTCAGCGGACCGGCTTCAGCCGGATGGGCAACCGCGTGTGCCCGTTCGTGATCAGTGAGGGCACCCGCTGCAGCTGATCCATGGGTACGGCGAGTGCGGCGTCCGGGAAACGCTCGAAGAAGCGGCTCAGCGCGATGCTCCCCTCCATGCGGGCCAGCGGGGCGCCGAGGCAGAAGTGGACGCCGTGCCCGAAGGAGAGGTGCTCGTGGCTGCCGCGCGTCACGTCGAAGACGTCCGCGCTCTCGCCGTGCCACTCGGGGTGCCGGTTCGCGGCGGCGTACGAGGCGAGGATCGCGTCGCCCGCGGCGATCGTCCGCCCGTCGGGGAGCGGGATGTCCCGGACGGCGAAGCGCATCGGCAGGTGCTTGACGGCGGGTTCGACCCGCAGCGTCTCCTCCACGACGGTGTCCCAGCCCGCGCGCCCGGCGCGGATGTGCGCGAGCTGCTCGGGGTGCGTGAGCAGCCGGGCGATGGCGTTGCTGATCAGGTTGACGGTGGTCTCGTAACCGGCGCTGACCATCAGCAGGAGCGTGTCGCGCACCTCGGCCTCGTTGAGGCCCGAGCCGTCGCCCTCCTCGTCGTGCGCGGCGATGAGCAGGGACGTCATGTCGTCGCCCGGCTCGGCCCGCTTGGCCGCGACGAGGCGGTCGAAGGAGGCGTACAGCTCGGCCGTGTTGGCGGCGGACTCCTCGGCGGTGAGCGTGGTGGAGAAGACGCCGTCGACGAGCCTGCGGAACCCCTCGCGCCGCTCCTCGGGCACGCCCATCAGCTCGCCGATGACCTGGATGGGCAGCGGGTACGCGAAGTGCTCGCGCAGATCGACCGGTTCACCGGGTGCGACGCTTCCCGACTCCGTCTTCCTGCCGTGCTCGAAGCCCTCCTCCAGATCGTCGAGGAGACGGGTCACGATCTGCTCGATGCTCTCCTTGAGCGCGGCGACGCGCCGGGCGCTGAACGCGGGGGCGACCAGGCGGCGCAGCCTGCGGTGGTCGGCGCCGTACGCGGTGAACATGTTCTGGACCGCGACCCACAGGGCCAGCGGCCAGGTCCGCACGGCCTCGTCGAACAATGGCCAGTGCTGGCGCGCGTCCTTGGAGACGTCCGGACTGGTCAGCATTTTCTGCAGCAGGACGGGGTCGGTGACGGACCACGCGGTGACACCGAGGACGTCGACGCGGGTCACGGGACCGGCCGCCCGGAGCGCGCTGTTCTCCGCGTCCGGGTCGGCGCCGGTGGGGTCGATGACGAAGGCCGGGGGCTGGACGGTCATGGCGGTTCTCCAAAAGGGCGGTGGGGGACGGGTGTTCGTACCGGCGGAGAGGTTACCCACGGGTCGGGCCCGGAACCCCTTCCCTGTATACCCCCCGTGGGTATAGTGCTCGTGGAGCTGGATGCGGCTGCGGGGCGAGAGGGGCGGACATGGCGGAAACGGTCGACGGTCACATGGCGCAGGGACACGAGGAAGTGCGCCGCGTCTTCGAGGAGTTGGTGGCCGACGGCACGGAGACGGGCGCCGGGCTCTCGGTCTGGCGCGCGGGCCACGAGGTCGTACGGCTCGACGCGGGCTGGGCCGACGCCGACCGGCGAAGGCCCTGGCGGGGCGACACGCTCGTCCAGCCGTACTCGGTGTCCAAACCCTTCGCCGCACTCGCCGCCCTGGTGGCCGTGCGCGACGGCGCGCTGGAACTCGACGCACCGATCGCCCGCCACTGGACCGCCTACGGATCGCACGGCAAGGACCGCGTCACCCTGCGCCATGTGCTCACCCACCAGGCGGGCCAGCCGCGCTTCCCCGCGGCCGCGGCCGGTCTCGACCTCCTCGACGACGCCGCACTGCGCGCGAGCCTGGCGCGGGCCGCACCCGAGTACGCGCCCGGCACGGCCCTGGGGGAACACGCGCTCACCTACGGCCACCTGATCGACGGCATCCTGCGCGCGGCCACGGGATCGACCCTGGGGGAGATGTTCAACGAGGTGGTGCGGCCCGCCCTCGGCATCGACGCCTGGTTCGGCGTCCCGGAGCGCGAACTGCACCGCGTCGCCGACCTGGAGTACGCCGCACCGGACTGGCCCGTCCTGCTCCCCGCCGAACCATGGCTGCGGACCCCGGCAGGCGCCCTCGACGTGCGGCGCGTCAACGCACCGGCCTGGCGGCGGGCGGTCTTCGGCGGTGTCAACCTGCACGCGACCGCGAGCGGCGTCGCGCGGTTCTTCTCCGTCCTGACCGAACCCGAAGGACCCGTTGGCGCACTCCTCGGCCCCGAGCTGCACGCCGAGTACCTCGCGCCCCAAGTCACCGGCCACGACGAGGTCTTCGGCACCCGTGTCACCTGGACGCTCGGACTCCTGCGCGACCCCGGCAAGATCGCCAAGGGCGGCATCGGCGGATCCGCCGCCTGGTGGTCCCGCGAGCACCGGCACGCCTGCGCCTATCTGACCCGCCGCCTCGACGACCACTCCCGCGCCGCGGCCGTCGCCGCCGCGCTCGGCGACGACCTCACGGTGCGGGCGGAGGACTGAGCGCACGCATCCCACAACCCCGCGGCCCACCGCCCCGGCACATTGCGACTAAAGCCCGCACTACCCCCTCCCGGCTTTGTACGGTTCCCACAGCGCCCGGCCTCGGTCACTGGCTCAGGACCACGTCGATCAAGCCACCCGGCCCGGCGAGGATGAACGGGTGACCGCACCCCTCGCCTCCCGCGCACCCCTCACCTCCTCCGCGCCGCCGACCTCCCTGGACCCGGCCGACCCGGACTTCGCGCGCGACCCGTATCCGTACTACGCGCGCCTGCGCGAGCAGGGCCCGGCGGCACGGGTGCCGCTCGCCAACGGCACGTACGCCTGGTTCGTCACCGGGTACGAGCAGACGCGAGCCGTGCTCGCCGACCCCCGCTTCTCGAACGTGCCGCCGCAGGACGCGGGCCGACCCAAGGGCGACTCGCCCGCACGGCGCGCCCGCGCCTGCCTGGCCCGGCACATGCTCAACACCGACGCCCCCGACCACACACGGCTGCGCCGGCTGACCACGGCCGCGTTCGCACCGCGCCGCGTGGACGCCTTGCGCACCCGGATCGAGGAGCTGACCGACGGACTCCTGCACGACGTCGGCGAGCGCCTCGCCCGCGACGGCGGCGCGGACCTCGTCGACGCCTTCGCCTTCCCGCTGCCCGTCCTGGTGATCGGCGAGGTCCTCGGGGTGCCCGAGGCCGACCGCGCGGACCTGCGCGACTGGACGTACCGGGTCGGCTCGCCCGCCGACGCGCTGCCGCAGGGCGCCGTCGACGAGGCATGGACGTCCCTGTACGCCTACTTCACCGAGCTGATCGCCCACAAGCGCCGCTCACCGGGGCCCGACCTGTTCAGCGCGCTCACCCACGACGCGACCGAAGGCGGCCTGGACGACGGCGAGTTGCTCGCCATGGCGTTCCTGCTGCTCTTCGCGGGCTACGAGACCACCATGAACCTGCTGGCATCCGCGTCCCTGCTGCTGCTCACCCACCCCGACGAGCTGACGGCCGCCCGCCGCGACCCCGGGCGCTGGCCCGCCGTCGTCGAGGAGACGCTCCGGCACGCAAGCCCCCTGGAGGGCACGACATGGCGGCACGCCACCGAGGACGTGGACCTCGGTGACGGTGCGCTCATACCGGCGGGCGCCTCGGTCCTCGCCGTCCTTGCCGCCGCCAACCGCGACCCCCGCCACTTCCCCGACCCCGACGCCTTCCGCCCGGGACGCTACGCGCACGACGCCACGGAGCGCGGCCCGCGCACCGCACCGCATGCCGCGTTCGGTCACGGACCGCACTTCTGCGTCGGCTCGCGCCTGGCCCGCCTGGAGGCGGCGATCGCACTCCCGCGCCTGTTCGCCGCCTTCCCCGCGCTCCGCCTGACCGCCGACCCGGCCGGACTCCCTTATCGGCCGGGCCTGTTGGTGCGCGGACCGAGGCGCGTCCCGGTCACCGCGTAGGGGCGGCCGCCGGGATCACGGCGCGGGCGACCGCGACAGGGACCTCGCCAGTACGGCCCCGATCCGTTCCAGCGCGTCGGGCCGCAGCATGTGCTCGTGCCGTACGTCGACACTGTGCTCCGTCACCTCACCCGCCACATACGGCGCCCAGGCCTCCGGCGACCGCCGGGGATCGTCGGCGGGCCACTCCGCGGCCGACTCCGCGGCGGTGAACAGGAGAACGTCACCGCCGAACCGCTCGGGCACGAACTTGTCCAGGGCGTCCGGCACCCGCATGAAGATCTCGACGACCCTGGCGAGCACGTCCTCCTCCAGCAGAAGGTCCACGCGCCCCGCGCTCTCCCTGCGCATGAAGTCGACCAACTGCGCGGGCGTCAGCCCCTGTTCCCCTTCCCCTTCCTCTTCCTCGGAGCCGCTGAGGAAGGTCCGGCGGTCGACGCCGACGATCTCCTCGAAGAGCAGCGCCAGCACATCGCGCTCGTCCAGTTCGGGTATCTCCTCGCCCGGCCTGCGATCCGGGGGGAAGGAGTCGAGGAGCGCAAGAAGCTCCACCCGCTCCCCGGCCTTCTCCAGACGGGTCGCGATCGCGTGCGCGACCAGACCCCCGAAGGACCAGCCGAGCAGGAAGTAAGGACCCGTCGGCTGCACGGCCCGGATGTGCGTCAGATAGTCGTCGGCCATCTCGTCCAGCGTGGCGGTGGGCTGCTCCGCCCCGGTCAGACCGCGCGCCTGGAGTCCGTAGACGGGACGGTCGGGCGCGACGTGCGCGAGCAGACCGGCGTACGGCCAGCTGATGCCCGCGGCGGGGTGGACACAGAACAGCGGTGGCAGCCCGCCGGTCGTCCGCAACGGCAGGAGCACGTTGAGGGCGTCGCCCGACGTGTCACTCGCCAGGCGTCGCGCCAGAGCGGCGGGTGTCGACGCCTCGAACAGGGCCCGTACGCCGAGCTCCACCCCGAAGACCGCCTTGACCCGGGAGACCAGGCGGGTGGCCAGCATCGAATGCCCGCCCCTGTCGAAGAAGCTGTCGTCCACGCCCACGGCGACACCGAGCACCTCCGAGAACAGCTCGCACAGCAACTGCTCCTCCTGACTCGCCGCCGCCCGGGACAAGGGCGCGGAAGAAGACGGGGAGGCGGTGAAGTCGGGGTCGGGCAGCGCGGAACGGTTCAGCTTTCCATTGGCGGTGAGGGGGAGCGCGTCCAGGATCACGTACGCGGCGGGGACCATGAACTCGGGGAGGCGGGCACGGGCGAACGCGCGGAGGGAGGCGGTGAGTTCGCCCCCTTCCTGGGCCGACCCGCTCTCGCCCGAGGGCACCACGTAACCGACGAGGAGGCGGCCTTCGTGGGCCGTCACGACGGCCTGTGCCACGTCCGGGTGCTCGGCGAGCACGGACTCGACCTCGCCCGGCTCGATGCGGAAGCCCCGGACCTTGACCTGCTGGTCGGCCCTGCGCACGAAGTGCAACTTCCCGTCGGAGCCCCGCCGTACGAGATCGCCCGTCCGGTACATCCGCTGCCCGGCCTCGAAGGGACAGGCCACGAACCGCTCGGCCGTGAGGCCCGGACGGTGCACATACCCGCGCGCGAGTCCCGCGCCCGCGATGTACAACTCGCCCGTCACACCCGCGCCGACGGGCCGCAGCCGGTCGTCCAGCACATAGGCCCGAATGTTCCCGACGGGAGCACCGATCGCCGGGGCCGACCACGCGTCGACGTCGTCGGGCAGCACGTACGAGGTGACCACATGCGTCTCGCTCGGCCCGTAGTTGTTGCGCAGCCGCCGCCCGGGAACCTGCCGGAAGAACGTGCGGACATGCGGGCTCAGCGTCAACGCCTCACCGGCCTGGACGACCTCCCGCAGAGCGGGGAGCTCCCGCCCCCGCGTGACCGCCGCATGCGCCAGGGCGTCGATGACCAGATTCGGCGCGAACAGCTCGTCGACCCGCTGCTCCTCCAGCCAGTCCACCAACTCCTCCGGACTGTAACGGACTTCGTCCGCCGGAATCACCAGCGTCTTCCCGGCCAGCACCGCCGACAGGATCTCCTGCACGGACACGTCGAAGCTCAACGCGGAGAACTGGGCGGTACGGGTACCGCCCGTGGACGGCATCTCGCCGCCGTGCCACGTCAGCAGATTGACCATGGCGCCATCGGTGACGGCGACGCCCTTGGGTCGTCCTGTGGAGCCCGAGGTGTAGATGACGTAGGCCGGGTGCAGGGGGTTGTGGGCGGGGACGACGGGGTTGTGGTCCGGCAGGGCGGAGGTGTCCAGGTCCGTGCCGTCGAGTACGAGGAGGGGGTGGGCGTCGTCGAGCATGAACTGGATGCGGTCGTGGGGGTATTGGGGGTCGATGGGGAGGTAGGCGGCTCCGGTTTTGAGGACGGCGAGGACGGCGATGACCATCTCGGTGGTGCGGGGGAGTTTGAGGGCGATGACGTGTTCGGGGGCGGCGCCTTGGGTGATGAGGTGGTGGGCGAGTTGGTTGGCGCGGGTGTTGAGTTGGTCGTAGGTGAGGTGGGTGTTCTGGAAGGTGACGGCCACTTGGTCGGGGGTGCGGGTGGCTTGGGCTTGGAAGAGTTCGGCGAGGCTGGCTTGGGGGGTGGGGTGGGTGGTGTTGTTGTGGGTGGTGAGGGTGTGGTGGCGCTCTTGGGGGCTGAGGAGGTCGATGTCGCCGATGGGTTGGTCGGGGTCGGTGATGGCGGCGGCGAGAAGTAGGCCGAGCCGGTGGGTGAGGGCTTGGACGGTGCTGCGGTCGAAGATGTCGGTGCTGAACTCGACTTGACCATCGAGTCCGCTCATCCCGCTGCCGTCGCCGTCGCCGTCGGCGTCCGCGCCCCGGTGCTCGGCGATGCTGAAGGTCAGGTCGGTGCGGGCCGTGCCCGTGCCCGCCGGGACGGGGGTGACGGAGAGGCCGGGCAGGTCGAACACGGCGTCGGCGGTGTTCTGCCAGGCCAGCAGGGTCTGGAACAGGGGGTGGTGGGCGAGGGTGCGTTCGGGGTTGAGGACTTCGACGAGGTGCTCGAAGGGGACGTCCTGGTGGGCGTAGGCGTCGAGGTCGGTTTCCCTTACGCGGGTGAGGAGTTCGCGGAAGGTGGGGTCGCCGGAGAGGTCGGTGCGGAGCACGAGGGTGTTGACGAAGAACCCGACGAGGTCGTCGAGCGCCTCGTCCGTACGGCCCGCGATGGGCGTGCCGATCGGGATGTCGTCCCCGGCACCGGACCGTGCGAGGACGGCGGCCAGTGCGGCGTGGATGACCATGAAGAGGGTGACACCGTTGGCGCGCGCCAACTTGGCGAGCCCCGCGTGGAGTTCGGCGTCCCAGTGGAACGTGAGCGTGTCTCCCCGGTATGAGGCCACGGCGGGGTAGGGCCGGTCCGCGGGCAGCTCTGTGCGCTCGGGGAGGTCGGCGAGTGTCCGCTTCCAGTGGGCGAGCTGGTCGGCCATGACGCTGTCCTGGTCCGCGCCGTCGCCGAGCAACTGCCGTTGCCAGAGAGCGTAGTCGGCGTACTGCACCGGCAAAGCGGTCCACGAGGGAGCGGCTCCTCCCAGCCGTGCCCGGTACGCCTCCGCGATGTCGCGCCAGAGCGGCTCCAGGGACCAGCCGTCGGCGGCGATGTGGTGGACGCCCAGGACGAGGACGTACTGGGCCGGAGCCTCGTCAGAGGACTGGACGAACAGCTCGGCCCGCAGCGGGAGTTCGGCGCTCAGATCGAAGTCATGGCGTACGGCCGAGTCCACCGACCCCGCCAGCGCGGCGGCGGACACCGACGACACCGTGAGCGTCGGACGCGCGGCATCACTGTCCAGCACCAACTGGTACGGCATCCCGTCGTGTTCACGGAACAGCGTCCGCAGGCTCTCGTGCCGGGCCACGACATCGGCCAGCGCGTCCTCCAGGGCCTGCCGGTCGAGGGTGCCGGTGAGACGTACGGCCAAGGGCACGTTGTAGGTCGCCGACGGTCCTTCGAGGCGGTGCAGGAACCACAGCCGGTTCTGCGCGTACGACAACGGAACCTGCTCCGGTCGTACGACAGGTCCCAACGCGGCCCGCGCCGGACGCGCCCCACCCAGCACCTGGGCCAGCGCGGCGACGGTGGGCGCCTCGAAGAGCGCCCGCACGCCCAGCTCAAGACCGAACGCCGGCCGGATCCGCGACATCAGGCGCGTGGCCAGGAGCGAGTGCCCGCCGAGGTCGAAGAAGCTGTCGTCGACGCCCACTTCGGGCCGTTCCAGGACGTCCGCGAAGAGCGCGCAGAGAATCTCCTCGGTCGGCGTCCGCGGCGCGCGCGACGCAGGACCCGAGTGGAAGTCCGGCTCCGGGAGCGCGTCCCGGTCCAGCTTCCCGCTGGCGGTCAGCGGGAGTCCGTCGAGGACCATGACCGTGGCGGGGGTCATGTGCTCCGGCAGTCGCTCCCGGACGAACTCGCCGACGGACAGGGCCAGATGGGCGTGGGTGCGGTCTTGGTCGGTGCCTGCCTCGGTCGACGGCACGACATAGCCGACGAGGACTTCCTTGTGTACGGATACGGCGGCCTGGGCGACTCCCGGGAAAGCGCTGAGCGCGGTTTCGATCTCGCCGGGTTCGATGCGGAAGCCGCGGATTTTGATCTGGTGGTCGGCGCGTCCGGTGAATTCGAGGTGTCCGTCGTGGTGGCGGCGGGCGAGGTCGCCGGTGCGGTACATGCGTTCGCCGGGGGTGTTGCTGTGGGGGTTGGCGGTGAAGCGTTGGGCGGTGAGGGCGGGGTGGTGGGTGTAGCCGCGGGCGAGGCCGGGGCCTGCGAGGTAGAGCTCGCCGGTGACGCCGGGGGGTAGGGGGCGCAGCCATGGGTCCAGGACGTAGGTGCGGGTGTTGGGGATGGGGTGGCCGAGGGAGGGGATGGTGGGGTTGGTGGTGAGGGTGGCGCAGACGGTGGCTTCGGTGGGGCCGTAGGCGGTGATGAGGCGCCGACCGCCGGCGGTCCACTGCTCAGCCAGGTCTGGGGGGCAGACTTCGCCGCCGGTCAGGACGTACTGGAGTGTGGGGATCCCGTTGCTGGGGAGGGAGGCCAGGAGTGAGACGGGCAGGGCGACGTGGGTGGCTGCGCTGTTTGTGAGGGCGGTGGCGAGTTCGTCTCCGGCGAGTTGGCCGGGGCTGTCCAGGATGAGGGTGGCGCCGGAGCCGAGGGTGGTGATGAGGTCGCAGACGGCGACGTCGAAGCTGGGGGAGACGGCCTGGAACACCCGTGAGCCAGGCCGGAGTTGGAGTTCCTCGGCATGGGACGTGTGGAGTGCGGTGATGCCGGTGTGGGTGACGGCGACACCCTTGGGCCGCCCGGTGGAACCCGACGTATAGATCACATACGCCGTACTGGTCGGCTCCTGGCGCACGAGCAGATCGGTGTCCGCGTACCCCTCGGTGGCCACGGGTCCATCGATGACAAGGACCGGCTGGGTGTCGTCCAGCATGAACTGAACGCGCTCGGCGGGATACGAGGGATCCACCGGCAAGAAGGCCGCGCCTGCCTTGAGGGCGGCCAGTGCGGAGACGACGAGGTCCACGGACCGGGGCAGCCGCAGCGCGACGACCCGCTCCGGTCCGGCGCCCCGCTCACTCATCCACCGCGCCAGGCGGTTGGCCCGCGCGTTCACCTCGGCGTAGGTGACCTGGGTGTCGCCGCAGACCAGTGCCATCCCGTCCGGCGTGCGCGCCACCTGCGCCTCGAACAGTTCCGCCACGGTCAGCACGGGCAACTCCCGCGCGGTGTCGTTCCACTCGACCAGAGCCCACTGCCGCTCTGCCTCCGAGAGCAACTCAAGCGCTCCTACCGGCGCATCGGGATCGGCCACCACGGCCCGCAGCAACCGTTCGAGCCGCGCCGCCACCCCCTCCACCGTCTCGCGGTCGAAGACATCCTGTCGGTGGTCGAGCCGCAGGAGGAGGTTCCGGCCCGGTACGACGGCGAGGCTGAGGGGGTAGTGCGTGGCGTCGTGGCCGCCCGCGCCCGCGACGCGCAGGCCGTTGAAGTCGGGGCGGTCGCCGGTGTCGCCGAGGGGGTAGCTCTCGAAGACCATCAGGGTGTCGAAGAGCTCGTTGTGGCCCGTGAGGCGGTTGATCTCGGTGAGGCCGAGGTGGTGGTGCTCGGCGAGTTCCGCCTGGTCGGCCTGGATGCGGGTGAGCAGGGCGGCGACCGGCTCCGCGGGGTGCAGGCGGACGCGGACCGGGAGCGTGTTGATGAAGAGGCCGACCATGCCCTCCACGCCGGGAAGGTGCGGCGGCCTGCCGGACACGGTCATGCCGAAGACCACGTCGTCGCGGCCCGTGAGCTGCTGGAGCAGCAGTGCCCAGCAGCCCTGCACGACGGTGTTCGGCGTGAGCCCCTGGCGGCGGGCGAAAGCGGTGAGGTCCGTCGTGAGCGACTCGGGCAGGGAGTGGTCGATGCGTGCGGGGTGGGCGACGGTGCGCTCGGACTCGGCGGGCGCGACCAGCGTCGGCCCTTCGACGCCCGCAAGCGCCTTCCGCCACGCCTCCGTCGCCAGCGCGGGGTCCTGCTCCGCGAGCCACTCCAGGTAGTCGCGGTAAGGGGTCGCGGGCGGCAGGCCCGAGTCGTCGCCGTGGTGTTCGTAGAGGTGGAAGAGGTCGCGGTAGAGGACCGGCAGGGACCATCCGTCGAGCAGGATGTGGTGGGCCGTCAGGGCGAGCCGGTGCCGGTGCCCGCCGAGGCGTATGAGCGCGAAGCGCAGCAGCGGAGGGTCGGCCGGGTCGAAGCGGAGCGTCCGCTGCTCGGCCAGGAGCCGGTCCAGCTCGGTCCGTCGTACGTCCTCGTCGAGCCCGCCGAGGTCGGTCTCGTGCCAGGGGACGGTGACCTCGGCGGGGATGAGCTGGACGGGGTGTTCGAGGTCCTCGTCCCAGAAGCCCGCGCGCAGATTCGGGTGCCGGGCGAGCAGGGCGTCCGCGGCGCCGCGCAGCGCCTCCTTGTCGAGCGGCCCCTCCAGGTCGAAGACGACCTGGAGGACGTAGACGTCCGCGCGCTCCTCGTCATAGCGGGCGTGGAAGAACAGGCCCTCTTGCAGGGGCGCGAGCGGCCACACGTCCATCAGTTCCGACTCGGTCACTTGCGCTTCCTCCACGCTGCCTCGATCTTCGACATCTGACCCCGGTCCATCTTCACCAGGGGCTTCTTCGCCTTTGCTGCCGCCGTCGTCGTCGCCGCGGTCCCGCTCTGCGGCGTCTCTTCCGTCTGCGGCGTCTCTTCCGGCTGCCGTGCCGGTTCGACGTGTTCGACCCGTTCGGCCAGCGCGGCGAGTGCGGCCACGGTCTTGTGCAGGAACACGTCCCGCGGGCTGATCACATACCCGGCCGTACGGGCCCGGCTGACCACCTGGATCGACGTGATGCTGTCGCCGCCCAGGTCGAAGAACTCGTCGTCCACGCCCACGTGGACCCCGAGCACCTCGGTGAACACCGCGCAGAGTGCCTCCTCGGCCGCGGTGCGCGGTGCGCGGGACGCGGGCGCCGAGGTGAACTCGGGCGCCGGGAGCGCGGCCCGGTCCAGCTTTCCGTTGGCGGTCAGCGGGAACGCGTCCAGGACCACGACCGCGGCCGGGACCATGAACTCGGGGAGCCGGGCGCGGATGAACTCCCTTAGGACAGCGCCGAGTTCGTCGGCTTCAGGGCCGCCCGACGCCACGACGTACGCGACGAGGCGCCCGCCCTCACGGACCACCGCCACCGCCTGCCGTACCGTCGGATGCCCGGCGAGCGCGGACTCGATCTCGCCCAGTTCGATGCGGAAGCCCCGCACCTTCACCTGGTCGTCGGCGCGGCCCACGAACTCCAGGTCGCCGCCGTCCGCGCGGCGGCGCACCAGGTCGCCGGTGCGGTACATCCGCTCGCCGGGCGCGCCGAACGGGCAGGCGACGAAGCGCCCGGCCGTCAGCGCGGCACGGCCCGCGTACCCGCGGGCCAGTCCGGCGCCCGCGATGTACAGCTCGCCCACGACACCCGCCGGCACCGGTTCGAGCCGCCGGTCCAGGACGTACACCCGTGTGTTCGCGATCGGCGTGCCGATGCCCGGCGCCTCGTCGTCGACGACCGCGGCCGTCGACCAGATGGTCGTCTCCGTCGGCCCGTACACGTTCAGGACCGACCCGGCGCGCTGCGCCAGTGACACCGCAAGGTCCGGCGGCAGGGCCTCGCCGCCCACGAGGACCTGGATCCCGTCGAGCCGTACGTCCTCCGCCACCACGGCCCGCCAGAGGCTGGGCGTCGCCTGCATGACGGTGGTGCCGGAGCGGGTGAGGAGCGCGCCGAGTGCCAGCGGGTCGCGTACGGTCTCGCGCGGCGCGACCATGACGCGGGCGCCGCTGACGAGGGGTACGAACAGTTCGAGGCCCGCGATGTCGAAGCCCGTCGTCGTGACCGCGAGGAACGTGTCGTCCGCGCCGATGGCCAGGCGGTCGCGCATGTCCACCACCAGGTTCAGAAGGGCGGAGCCGGAGACGGTGACGCCCTTGGGGCGCCCCGTCGAACCCGACGTGTAGATCACGTACGCGGGGTGGAGGCCGTGGCGCCGGACGGCATCGAGCCGGACGCCCGCCTCCCCGGACACGTGCTCCGAGTCCGCAGAGCCCGCCGAGCCCCGCGGGTCGCCCCCGGCATCGATCCCGTCGCCCTCCAGCACGACGACCGGTCGCGCGTCGTCGAGCATGAACCGGATGCGCTCGTCGGGGTACTCCGGGTCGATCGGCAGATAGGCCGCGCCGGTCTTGAGGACGGCCAGCATCGCCACGACCAGGTCCGCCGAACGCGGCAGGCGCAGCGCGACGAGCCGCTCGGGTGCGGCGCCGCGCACGACGAGGGAGCGGGCCAGGCGGTCGGAGCGCGCGGCGAGTTCGGCGTACGTCAGCTCGACGTCGTCGAAGGCGACCGCCACCGCGTCCGGGGTGCGCCGCGCCTGGGCGTCGACGAGTTCCGCCACGGACGCATCCGGCAGGCCGACGGCGGTCTCGTTCCCCGCGGTGAGGGCCTGGTGGCGTTCATCGGCCGTCAGCAGGTCGATCGCGCCGACCGGCCGGTCGGGGGCGTCGGCGACGGCCGCGAGCAGGCGGCCCAGACGTGCCACCAGCGCCTCGACGGTCCGCCGGTCGAACACGTCGGCGCTGAACTCCACGAACCCGTCGATGCTCCCGTCGTCCGTGTTCTCCGTCAGGTTGAACACGAGGTCCATGCGGGCGGTCCGGGTGTCCGTCGCGACCGGGGACGCCGAGAGCCCGGGCAGCCCGAGCGTGGTCCGCGCGGTGCTCTGCCAGGCCAACATCACCTGGAACAGCGGGTGATGGGCCAGGGTGCGGGCCGGGTTGAGCACGTCCACCAGGTGCTCGAAGGGCACGTCCTGGTGGGCGTACGCGTCGAGATCGGTCTCCCGGACCCGGGCGAGGAGTTCGCGGAAGGTGGGGTCGCCCGAGACGTCCGTACGGAGTACGAGCGTGTTGACGAAGAATCCGACGAGGTCGTCGAGCGCCTCGTCCGTACGGCCCGCGATCGGCGTACCGATCGCGATGTCGTCCCCGGCACCGGACCGTGCGAGCAGCGCGGCGAGCGCAGCGTGCACGACCATGAAGACGGTCGTCCCAGTGCTGCGCGCCAACTCGGCCAGCCGCACCCCCAGTTCGGGATCCCACCGGTACGTCAGACTGCCGCCCCGGTAGGAGGCGATCGCCGGATGCGGGCGGTCCGTCGGCAGGTCCATGCGCTCGGGCAGCCCGGCGAGCGTGTCCTTCCAGTGGCTCAACTGCCGGGCCAGCGGGCTGTCCGGATCGGCGCTGTCTCCCAGAAGCCCGTGCTGCCACAGCGTGTAGTCGGCGTACTGCACCGGCAGTCGCTCCCACGACGGTGCCGCGCCGCCCGACCGGGCCTCGTACGCGGTGGCCAGATCACTCCACAAGGGGACGAGCGAGGAGCCGTCGGCCGCGATGTGATGCACCACGAGCGCGAGCACGCACTCGTCGGGCGACAGCGTCAACAGCTCGGCGTGGACGGGGAGTTCCTCACCCAGGTCGAAGGCGTATTGGACGGCGGAGGCGACCGCGTCGTCGAGGGAGGTGCTGTCCACTTCGCGCGTATGCAGGGTGGGGTGTGCTGTGTCGGGGGTGAGGATGTGCTGGTACGGCGTGCCGTCGTGTTCGCGGAAGACGGTGCGCAGGCTTTCGTGCCGGGCGACGACGTCCGTGAGGGCGGTTTCCAGGGCTGGTTGGTTCAGGGGCCCTGTGAGTCGTACGACGAGCGGGATGTTGTACGTCGCGGAAGGGCCCTCCAGGCGGTGCAGGAACCAGAGCCGGTTCTGCGCGAACGACAGCGGAAGCCGCTCCGGACGGGACGCGGGCTCGAGGGCGCGCCGGGCCCGCTGGGCACCCGAAAGCAGCCTGGCGAGAGCCGCCACCGTCGGCGCCTCGAACAGCGCCTTCACGCCGAGTTCCGCACCGAACGCCGAGCGGATGCGCGACACCAGCTTCGTCGCGAGCAGGGAATGCCCGCCCAGCTCGAAGAAGCTGTCCTCCACACCGACGCGGGACGCGCCGAGCACCTCCGCGAACAGTGCGCACAGGACCTCCTCGGCCGGGGTGCGCGGGGCACGGAACGACGGCGCGGCCGTGAACTCCGGTATCGGCAGGGCCGCCTTGTCCAGCTTCCCGTTGGAGGTCAGCGGGAACGCGTCGAGGACCATGACGGTGGCCGGGACCATGTACTCGGGAAGGCGCGTGCGGGTGACGTCCCGTACGGCTGCGGGGAGTTCGTCGCGTGAGGCGGAGGATGTGCCCGGCACGACGTAACCCACCAGCAGATCCCCGGCCCGCGCCACCACCGCGGCCTGCGCGACCGCCGGATGCTCCGCCATGACGGCTTCGACCTCGCCCGGCTCGACCCGGAAGCCCCGGACCTTCACCTGGTCGTCGGCGCGAGCCACGAACTCCAGCTGCCCGTCGCCGCGTCGGCGCACCAGGTCTCCGGTGCGGTACATCCGCTGCCCGTCCTCGAACGGGCAGGCCACGAACCGCTCGGCCGTCAGCGCGGCCCGGCCCAGGTAGCCGCGGGCGAGACCGGCACCGGCGACGTACAACTCGCCCACCACGCCCGGCGGTACGGGCCGGAGCCCGCCGTCGAGGACGTAGACGCGCGTGTTGTCCACCGGGACGCCGACGGGCACCGGTCCCGGCAGGGCGCGCGCGGGCAGCGGCGTGCTGACGGTGACGCAGACCGTCGACTCCGTCGGACCGTACGCGTTGAACATCGACCGGCCCGGGGACCAGCGCGCCGCCACCTCGCGCGGGCACTCCTCGCCCGCGACGACGAGCACACCGCCCGCAGGGAAGTCCTCCGGCGACACCACGGAGAGCAGCGCGGGAGGCAGCGTCATATGGGTCACGCCCTGCCGGACGCACAGCGCCCCGAGCCGGTCCGGCGCCAGGTCCTCCTTCGGCGCCATGACGAGGGCGGCGCCCGACAGCAGCGCCATGCACAGCTCCCACGCCGCGGCGTCGAAGCTCACCGAGGCGAACTGCAGGACCCTGCTGCCGCCCGAGACACCGAACCGCTCGATCTGCGTCGCCGACAGGCTGCCGATTCCGGCATGCGTGACGGCCACACCCTTCGGGCGGCCGGTCGACCCCGACGTATGGATGAGATAGGCCGGGTGCGACAGAAGGAGCGGCCGGACGCGCTCGGACTGTGTGAGATCGGTGTCGGCCACGGACGCCGCGGGCTCCTCGTCGACGCGGACGAGGGGGATGCCCGCGGCCCCCACCGGGACACCCTCGGGAAGGACGACGTCCCCGGCCGTCAGCAGGCACACCGGCGCCCCGTCCGCCAGCATGAACGCCACCCGCTCCGCCGGATAGTCCGGGTCCACGGGCAGATAGGCGCCACCGGCCTTGAGCACGGCGAGCAGCGCCACGGCAAGCTCGGGCGAGCGATGCGCCAGCACCGCGACGGTCGCCTCGGGCCCCACGCCCCGTGACACCAGACGGCGGGCGAGGCGATTGGCCCGCGCGTTCAGTTCGGCGTACGTCAGCTGGACGTCGCCGAAGACGACCGCCACCGCGTCCGGGGTGCGCTCCGCCTGCGCCTCGAACAGCTCGGGCAGGGTGCGGCCGGGCAGTGCGCGTGCCGTGTCGTTGAAGGTGTCGAGCAGCTCGCGGCGTTCGCGGCCGCTCAGCAGCTCGATGGCGCTCACGGGCAGATCGGGATCCCCGGCCACGGCGGAGAGGACCCGGTGCAGCCGTGCCACCAGCGTCGCGACCGTGCCCTCGTCGAAGACGTCGGTGCTGAACTCCACCACGCCGTCGAGTCCCGCCGCCTCCCCGTCGCCCGCACGGCTCTCCGCGATGCTGATCACGAGGTCCATGCGAGCCGTGCCCGTCCCCACGGGAGCGGGCTCCACGGCAAGCCCCGGCAGCGCGAGCCCGACGTCCGGCGTGTTCTGCCAGGCCAGCATCACCTGGAACAGGGGGTGATGGGAGAGGGCGCGCGCCGGATTCAGCGCCTCGACGAGAAACTCGAACGGCACCTCCTGGTGGGCGTATGCGTCGAGGTCGGTCTCGCGGACCCGGCCGAGGAGTTCACGGAAGGTGGGGTCGCCGGAGACGTCCGTACGGAGTACGAGCGTGTTGACGAAGAATCCGACGAGGTCGTCGAGCGCCTCGTCCGTACGGCCCGCGATCGGCGAGCCGACGGCTATGTCGTCCCCGGCACCGGACCGTGCGAGCAGCGCGGCCAGCGCCGCGTGCACGACCATGAACACCGTCGCGCCACTGGCACGCGCCAACTCCGCGAGCGCCGCGTGCACTTCGGCGTCCCACCGGAACGGCAGCGTGCCGCCCCGGTACGAGGCGACCGCCGGGTGCGGGCGGTCCGTCGGCAGCCCGATCCGCTCCGGCAGGCCCGCCAGCCGCTCCCGCCAGTAGCCGAGCTGTTCGGCGAGCACACTGTCGGGATCGCCGCCGTCGCCCAGGAGTTCGTGCTGCCACAGGGTGTAGTCGGCGTACTGCACCGGCAGCGGCTCCCACGCGGGGACCGCACCGCGCGACCGCTCCTCGTACGCGGTGGCCAGATCGCGCCACAGCGGCTCCAGCGACCAGCCGTCCGCCACCACGTGATGCAGGACGAGCGCCAGCGTGTGTTCGTCCGGCGCGGAGGTCGACGTCAACAGCTCGGCATGGACGGGGAGTTCCTCACCCAGATCAAACGCGTACTGGACGGCGGAGGCGACCGCGTCGTCGAGGGAGGTGCTGTCCACTGCACGCGTACGCAGGGTGGGGCGTGCCGCGTCCGGGGCGAGGATGTGCTGGTACGGCGTGCCGTCGTGTTCGCGGAAGACGGTGCGCAGGCTTTCGTGCCGGGCGACGACGTCCGTGAGGGCGGCTTCCAGGGCTGGTTGGTCCAGGGGTCCTGTGAGTCGTACGACGAGCGGGATGTTGTACGTAGCCGATGGCCCCTCAAGGCGGTGCAGGAACCACAGCCGGTTCTGCGCGAACGACAGCGGAAGCCGCTCCGGCCGTGCCGCGGGTTCGAGGGCGCGCCGGGCCCGCTGGGCACCCGAAAGCAGCCTGGCGAGAGCCGCCACCGTCGGCGCCTCGAAGAGCGCCCGCACCCCCAGCTCCACACCGAACACCGACCGCACCCGCGACACGAGCCGGGTGGCCAGCAGCGAATGCCCGCCCAGATCGAAGAAGCCGTCGTCGACCCCGACCGTGCGCACGCCAAGGATCTGCGCGAACAGCCCGCACAACAGCTCCTCGACCGGCGTCCGCGGCACCCGGGACGTCGGCGCGGCCAGGAACTCCGGCACCGGCAGCGCGGCCCGGTCCAGCTTTCCGTTGACCGTCAGCGGGAACTCGTCCACGACCATGACCGCGGCCGGGACCATGAACTCGGGAAGCCGCGTGCGCAGCTCCTCCCGCACCGAGGCCGCGAAGGCGCCGATGTCCCGCGACACGGCCGGATTGTTGGCCCACGCCCCCGGATTCCCCGACACACCCGCACCCGGGCGGTACAGCCCGGCAAGGACGGCGTCGTCGTCACGTGGGACGAACACGGCGTCCATGCCGTCCTCGCGGTGCGTGGACCAGGTGAGGACGGTCCGGTATCCCAACTCGGCGCCGATGCGGTGCAGTTCTTCGGGTTCGATCCCGGGTTCGATCTCGGTTTGGTCCGCCCCCGTGGCTAGTTGGTGTAGGGCGGCGGTTTCGGTGGTGAGTCGGGCGTTGGGGATGGCGTCGATGCGTAGGGGGTGGGGGTGTTGGGTGCGGAGGAGTTCGGTGAGGTGTGTGGTGGTGGTGAGGTCTTGGCCCCAGTGGTGGTGGGGTGTGGTGGTGAGGTCGTGGGTGGTGTGGGGGTGTTTGTGGAGGATGGCGTTGTAGCGGTGGCGGGTGAGTTCGTTGTGGTTGTGGCCTCGTTTGAGGTGGATTTCGGTGGTGTGGGTGGGGATGCTGCCGGTCGATTGGAGGGCGGTGAAGTATTCGGGGGCGATGAGGAGTTCTTTGTCGCGGACGAGGGCGCGTTCGATGGTGGCGCGGAGGGTGGTGGTGTCGGTGTGGGTGTGGTGGAGGTGGATGGCGGTGTGGAGGGTGCGGGCAGTGTGGAGGTTGCGGATGTCGCCGATGAAGAGGGCACCGCCGGGGGTGAGGAGTTGGAGGGCTTGGGTGATGACGTCGGTGAGGTAGTCGGCGCTGGGGAAGTACTGGATGACGGAGTTGAGGATGATGACGTCGAAGTGGCCTGTGGGCAGGCCGCGTACGTCATGGGCGGGCTGATTCCGCAGCTCCACACGGTCCACCAGCTCGGCGGAGATCTGCGTCCGCAGCGCGGTGATGACCCCGGCGGAGAAGTCGGTGCCCCAGTAGCTCTCGCAGTGGGGTGCGAGTTGGGAGAGGAGGAGGCCGGTGCCGACGCCGATTTCGAGGATGTTGTGGGGGTTGAGGGTGCGGATGGCGTCGACTGTGGCGTCGCGCCACTCCCTCATGTGGTCGAGGGGGATGGGCTGTCCGTCGTAACTGCTGTTCCAGCCGATGAAGTTCTCGCCCCAGGTGGCGCTCGCGGCGTCGGTGTAGAGGTCGTCGTAGATCTGCTGCCACTCGTCGACCTGCGCGTCGGCGACGCCGTCGGCGCTGTCGTCGTCGGGCATGGCTGAGCCTTCGGAGGCGCCTACGACGTATCCGATCAGCCGTTGCTCCCCGGCCTGGTCCTCCCGGGTCACGACCACGGACCTGGCGACCGCCGGGTGCTCGTTGAGGGCGGACTCGATCTCGCCGAGTTCCACGCGGAAACCACGGACCTTGACCTGCCCGTCGGCGCGGCCGACGAACTCGATGCGACCGTCGGCGCGCCACCGCACCAGGTCTCCGGTGCGGTACATCCGCTGCCCGTCCTCGAACGGGCAGGCCACGAACCGCTCGGCCGTCAGCCCGGCCCGGTCCAGATAGCCACGGGCGAGACCCGCGCCCGCGACGTACAACTCGCCGACGATGCCGATGCCGACGGGCCGGAGCCCCGCGTCGAGCACGTAGGTACGCGTGTTGGCGATCGGCGTGCCGATCGGCATGACCGGGCCCGGGTCGTCGCCGTACCGCACGGGGTGGCAGGTGGCGAAGGTGGTCGTCTCGGTGGGGCCGTAGCCGTCGACCACGACCAGCTCAGGGCAGGCCCGCAGCGCCTGGCGGACCGCGCTCGGCGACACCACGTCGCCGCCCGTCCACACCTCACGGAGCCCGGCGAGGCAGTCGGGCGACTCCTCCACGAACGCGTGGAACAGTCCCGCGCTCAGCCAGGCGCCGGTGATGCCGTGCCGTGCCACGAGCGTGCCGAGGCCGCCCGGGGTCAGCCCGCCGGAGGGTGCGAGGACCAGTCGGCCGCCGTTGAGGAGCGGCACCCACACCTCGTAGGTGCAGGCGTCGAAGGTGTGCGGCGAGTGCACGAGCACGCGCTCGCGGGCCTCGGGGCCGAAGCACGGGTCGAGGGCGAGGGCGACGACGTTGTGGTGGGTGGTGTGGACGCCCTTCGGCGTACCTGTCGAACCGGAGGTGTAGATGACGTACGCCGGGTGCTGGGGGTGCAGGTGCACACCCGTGGGGTTCGTGCTGGTGTCGGTGCCGTCGCCTGTGTCCGTGTCCGTGTCCGTGGGCAGGTTCTCGTCGAGTACGAGGACGGGGCGGGCGTCGTCGAGCATGAACCGGATGCGTTCGGCGGGGAAGTCGGGGTCGATGGGCAGATAGGCCGCGCCGGACTTGAGGACCGCCAGCATCGCCACGATCAGTTCGGGCGACCGGCGGAGCCGCAGACCGACGGTCCGCTCCGGGCCGGCGCCCCGGTCGATCAGCCAGTGCGCGAGCCGGTTCGCCCGCGCGTCCAGCTCGGCGTAGGTCAGCTCGACGTCGCCGAGGACGACCGCCACCGCGTCCGGTGTGCGGGCCGCCTGCGCCTCGAACAGCTCCGGCAGCGTCGCCACCGGCAGTTCGTGCGTGGTGGCGTTCCACTCGTCCACCACCAGCGCCCGCTCCCGCGCGGACAGCAGGTCGATGGCGCCGATCGGCTGGTCCGGATCGGCGATCACCGCGGCGAGGAGCCGGCCGAGCCGGGACATGAGCGCCGCCACGGTCGACTCGTCGAAGAGGTCCGTGCTGTATTCGACGATCCCGCCGTCCTCGTCGAGGTAGAAGGACAGGTCGAACTTGGCGGTGCCCGTCTTCACGAACTCGGGACGCGACTGGAGGCCGGGCAGACCGAGATCGTGCCGGGCGTTGTTCTGCCAGGCCAGCATGGTCTGGATCAGCGGGTGGTGGGAGAGCGACCGCGCCGGGTTGAGCACCTCCACCAGATGCTCGAACGGCACGTCCTGATGGGCGTACGCACTCAGGTCCACTTCCCGTACGCGCTCCACGAGTTCGCGGAACGTCGGGTCTCCGGAGGCATCGGTGCGCAGCACCAGGGTGTTCACGAAGAAGCCGACGAGCTGGTGCAGGGCATCATCCGTGCGGCCCGCGATCGGGCTGCCGACGGCGATGTCGTCCCCGGCACCGGACCGTGACAGCAGCGCCACCAGCGCGGCATGCACGACCATGAACACCGTGGCACCGCTGCCGCGGGCCAGCTCGGCCAGGCCCGCGTGCAGCTCCGCGTCCCACGCGTGCGCGTAGGTGCCGCCCCGATAGGTGGCGGGCGAGGGGTACGGACGATCGGTCGGCAGGGCGGTCCGCTCGGGCAGCCCCTTCAACGTCTCACGCCAGTAGGCCAGTTGGCGGGCCATCGCGCTGTCCGGATCGTCGGCACTGCCGAGCAGCTCGCGCTGCCACAGGGTGTAGTCGGCGTACTGGACCGGCAGCGGCGCCCAGTCGGGGGCCTGCCCGTCCCGCGACCGTGCGCTGTAGGCGGTCGCGATGTCCTGCCAGAGCGGAGCCAGCGACCAGCCGTCGGCGGCGATGTGATGCACGACAAGGACGAAGACGCACTCGTCCGGAGACAGCAGCAATAGCCGTGCTTGGAGGGGGAGTTCACTGCCCAGGTCGAAGGCGTACCGCACGGCTTCGTCGATCGCCGCGTCGAGTCCGGATTCGTCGACCTCGGTCAAGCCGAGGACCGGGCGTGCGGCCTCGCCGTGGAGCACCTGCTGGAACGGGGTGCCGTTCCGTTCGGGGAAGACGGTGCGCAGACTCTCGTGCCGGGCGACGACATCGACGAGCGCTTCGGTGAACGCCGCACGGTTCAGTCCGCCGAACAGCCGGACGGCGAAAGGGATGTTGTAGGTCGGGGACGGGCCTTCGAGCCGGTGCAGGAACCAGAGGCGGTTCTGGGCGTACGACAGCGGCGGATGCGACGGGCGCCGCACGGGCAGCACGGCGGGACGAGCCTGCGCGGCGCCACCCAGCTCCCGCGCGAGACCGGCGACGGTGGGCGCCTCGAAGAGAGCACGTACGCCGATCTCCACACCGAACGCCGACCGCACCCGCGACACCAGACGCGTGGCGAGGAGTGAGTGTCCGCCGTGGTCGAAGAAGTTGTCGTCGATGCCGATGTCGGGGGTGTCGAGGAGTTGGGCGAAGAGGGTGCAGAGGAGTTCTTCGGTGGGGTTGCGGGGGGTGCGGGAGGTGGTGGGGTCGGTGGTGAAGTCGGGGGTGGGGAGGGCGGCGCGGTCGAGCTTGCCGTTGCTGGTGAGAGGGAATCGGTCGAGGGCGACGACGGCGGCCGGGACCATGAACTCGGGCAGGCGCGAGCGGGCGAACGTGCGTATCTGGGCGGTGAGTTCGACGCCCGCCGACGCACCGGAGCGGGTGACGACATACCCGACGAGACGGTGACCCTCATGGGCCGTCACGACGGCCTGTGCCACGTCCGGGTGCTCGGCGAGCACGGCCTCGACCTCACCCGGCTCGATGCGGAACCCGCGTACCTTCACCTGGTCGTCGGTGCGTCCGGTGAATTCGAGCTGCCCGTCGGCGCGTCGGCGTGCGAGGTCGCCGGTGCGGTACATGCGCTCGCCGGGCGGGCCGTACGGGCAGGCGATGAAGCGTTCGGCGGTGAGGGCGGGGCGTCTGGTGTAGCCGCGTGCGAGGCCCGCGCCCACGAGGTAGAGCTCACCGGTGACGCCGTCGGGGACGGGTCGGAGCCGGTCGTCGAGGACGTAGGCGCGGGTGTTCCAGATGGGCGTGCCGATGGGCACGGCGGCGCCGTGGGTGTCGTCGGCGGTCCAGGTGGTGGCGTAGACGGTGGCCTCGGTCGGGCCGT
>NZ_JBHYJI010000010.1:0-127192 GCF_042740435.1 Streptomyces sp. NPDC059002
GGGGGCGGGGGCCGGCGGGGGCCCCCGCGCCCCCGGGGGGCGGGGGGGGCCCCCCGGGGGGGGCCCCCCCCCCACGGCCGGGGGGACGACGGTCACCCGCCCTCCCCGGCAGGGAAGTCCGTCGACCGGGCGAGGGAGTCCCACTCCTCCCACTCGGCAAGGCGGTCCCGCAGCACGCCGGGTGCCAGGTTCGCCGCGTTGTCGCCCAGCAGGATCCGCAGCGGCGGCTTCTCCGCGGCGACCAGCTCCAGCAGGGCCGCGCCCGCCTTGCGCGGGTCGCCGGGCTGCAGGTGCGCGAAGGCACCGGACAGGCCGTGCCGCCGCTTGGCGAGCACGGAGTCGTAGGCGGACTTGGGGGTGGCGCGCACCATGCTTCCCGCGCTCCAGTCGGTGCGGAACTCGCCCGCCTCGACCAGGGTCACCCGGATCCCGAAGTGCGCGACCTCCTGCGCCAGCGTCTCGCCGACCGCCTCGAGGGCCCATTTGCTCGCGCAGTACATGCTGAGGTTGGGATACGTGGTGACACCGGCGATGCTGGACATCTGCAGCAGATGCCCGCTGCCCTGCCGCCGCATCACCGGCAGCACGGCCTGCGTCACCCACAGGGCGCCGAAGAAATTCACGTCGAACTGGTCGCGCAGCTGCCGCTCGCCGACCTCCTCGACGGCACCCGCCAGGCCGTAGCCCGCATTGTTCACCAGCACGTCGATCCGGCCCGCCCGCTCGGCGGCCTCCGCCACCACGGAGAACACCGCGGCCCGGTCGGTGACGTCGAGCGTCAGAGGCACGACCCGGTCGCCGAACCGCTCCACCAGGTCGTCCAGGGTCTCGCGGCGGCGTGCGGTCGCGACGACCGTCGCACCGGATTCGAGGACCACTTCGGTGATGGCCCGGCCCAGTCCTCTGGAGGCACCGGTGACGAACCACACCTTCCCTTCGGCGCTCATCGCCCCGCCCGCCGCTCGGCGTGGTTCTTGGCGTGGTTGAGGGTGGCGAGGCTGTTGGTGCTGAGCGCCGTGTGCACATACCGCCTGGCGTCCTCGACCGTGGCGTCCGCGCCGAGGATCCGGGCGATGTTGTCCGGATTGAGGGTCACGGTGTGCTGGGACGACGCGGTGACGCCCCGGTCGGTCTCGCTGAACGTCCAGTAGCCGGTGTGCAGGGTCATCAGCGCCGGCAGGGTGGTCTGTTTGTAGGCGATCTTCCCGTGCGGGAACGTCACCCGGTACGACTTGGTGGTGTGCACCGAGCCGTCCTTGGCGCGGGTGTCCATCTCCAGCTCCTGCAGCCCCGGCGTGTCCTCGGTCAGCCGGACCGTGGCGACGTGCGGCAGCCGCTCGGGCCACAGCTGCGCCTCGTTGACGAAGTCGTAGACCTCCTTGGCCGGTCCTTCGACGTCCACGGAGTCCTCGAAGGAGAACGTCAGGTCCTCGGTGGCGTGCGCGCGCTCGACGTTGGTCTTCAGGGCGGCAAGTTCCGAACGGGAGTTGCGGTCCACCGCCTCGTCGATCCACTCCAGGCTCTTCGGGTCGTCGTCGACGGCCCGGTAGTCGTGCAGCAGCCGCACCCGGGAGCTGGTCCCGGTCAGCGGCTCGATGACCCAGGTGCCGCCCATCGCGGCGACCGGCGGGGCGGGGATCTCCTGGCGGAAGGTGATGCGCAGCCGGTCCGGGTCCAGCGTGCGGCGGGACGTCCAGTTCTTCGCCTCGCCGTTGGCGGTGGCCCAGATGTGGATGCGCTCCTCGGTGCTGCTCTCGGCGGTCCGGTCGACATAGATCGTCGGCGGGAAGATCCGCGGCCAGTTCTCCACGTCGGCGATGAGCCGGTAGACGGCGGCGGCCGGCGCCGAGACGGTGATGTCGTGTTCCACTTCCCGCAGACCTGGCTGCGACATGCTGCTGCTCCTCGCGTTGCGCGACCCTCGGGTCGACTCATGGGGGTGGGTCAGAAGTTGCCGAGGCCGCCGCAGACGTTGAGGGCCTGGGAGGTGATCGAGGCGGCCGTGTCCGTGGCCAAGTAGCCGACGAGACCGGCCACTTCCTCGGGCGTCGAGTAGCGGCCGAGCGGGATCTTCGTCTGGAACTTCTCGAGGATGGCCTCCTCGGTGGTGTCGTACGCGGCGGCATAGCCCTGCCGCACGCGCTGCGCCATGGGCGTCTCGACGTATCCCGGGCAGACCGCGTTGACGGTGATGCCGGTGGGGGCGAGCTCGTTGCCCAGCGCCTTGGTGAAGCCGACCACGCCGTGCTTGGAGGCCGAGTACGGGGCGCCGAGCACCACGCCCTGCTTGCCCGCGGTGGAGGCGATGTTGATGATCCGGCCGCGGTTCTTGTCCCGCATGCCACCGGTGGTCAGCACCTCGCGCGTGACCCGGAAGACACCGTTGAGGTTGGTGTCGATCACCTCGTGCCACAGCTCGTCGGCGATGTCGGCGGTCACTCCGCCGCCGCTGCGGCCCGCGTTGTTGACGACCACGTCGACCGTCCCGAACCGCTCCACCGCCTGCCGCACCCAGGCCTGCACGGTCTCGGCGGACCGCACGTCGAGGACGGCGCCGTCGACCTCCAGGCCCTCTGCGGTCAACTCCTTGACCGTCACGGCCACGTTGTCGGCGTCCCGGGCGCCGATGAACACCCGGTGCCCCGAGGCACCCAGGACCCGGGCCACCTCCAGGCCGATACCGCTGGTCGCGCCCGTGACGAGGGCGACGCGTGTGTGCTGCTCAGGCATGAGAACTCCTCGACGTGTCGACTGATGCCGCACGCGGAGGATGTTTTCCGCCTCTGGAGTGGTGCTCGAAGACCCCTTGGAGCCGGAAAGAGGCCATGATCGCGGCCGGGTACGGGAGGGGATCGCCGCCCTGCACCCGGAAACGCAAAAGACCCCAGATGAACTGGGGTCTCAGCTGGTGTCCGAGGGGGGTCTGATTCAGTACACCAGCGCACTGACCAGGTGTTCTCGACTGAAGTTGGACACTGAAACTACGTGGTCTTGAGCATGCCGACTGCGAGTTGCATGAACCTACTGCTTGCCCGGAGCGCACCACCCCGCGCGGCCCGAGGGTCACTTGATGACAAAGTCTGCGAGGGCGACGATTGCTGACAACATTCCCGTCGCGACACCGAACGACGCACTCATCTGCTGCCGGTCAGCCGTGAGCACGGCACTGCGGTGCTGCCCACCTCCCCCCGCCCCGAACAGCACCTTCACCCCTTGCCACTTGTGCTCTCGTATCCAGCATCCGCGCAGCATCCCCTGCGCGTTGTTGCGGCACCTTCCCTGGCGGCCTATGGCGATGCACGTCAGTGGCGCCTGCAACAGGAAGTAGAGAACAGACACTACGGCCAACAGGATGAACAGCCCCGGCCCGATCACGCCTGCGGCCCAAGCCAGAATCCCGAGCACCAGGATCACTACACCCCAGCGCTTCTTCACGAACTCTCCAAGCCCGCCCATACCCATGGACGGTAGGACGTGCGCGGTGATGCTGGCAGAGCGTAACCGGGGGCTCGTTGAGTGGAGCAGTTGCGCCCGTGCGCTCATGGTGCGACGAATTCGAGCACCGGGAGCTTGGCGGGACATAACGAGGCCACCGGTAGCTGACCAGCGGGGCGTTCGCGAGATCGCCGCGCCCCGATCGCCGATCCCCCTGCCGTTCGGCCTACCTATCCCTCTTCCCGCTAGAGAGGTAGACCCCATGTAGTGGCTTGGCCCTGGCAGGGCAGCGGCTTGCCCCTTCCTGCGATTGCTGCGACTCGTACCGGTACAGCGGTACGCAGTTATCTGTGTGTACCGAGCGTGCGTCGCGCCGCGTTGATGACGTTGTGTGCATCGGCGCCGTAGACCGCGGAGTCTCGCATCGCCTTCCAGACGCGCAGATACGTTGCGATGCTGTCGGCGTCGTCGACCCACAGTTCTGCGTGCCAGGTCTCGGTGACCACCTGCCGGTCGTCGTAGATCCAGAAGCCCACGCCCGGCGGCTGCTTGAGCGAGGCGCCGAAGGGGACGATCCCCAGCTCTACGGTGTCCATTCCGATGATGCCGGTGAGGCGGTCGAGTTGGGCGGCGAGCACTGCTGGCGAGCAGATCAGAGCGTGCAGTACGCCCTCCCACATGATGATGTGGTAACGCCTGCCTGCACCGTAGAGGAGTTGCTGACGCTGCATGCGGGAGCGCACGGCGTCCTCGATGTCCCGTGGTGACTGGTGCCGTTCGGCGGAGCGAGTGAGGACCGCGCGTGCGTAGTCGGGAGTCTGGAGGATGCCGACCACCCAGGAGGATTCCCACGCACGCAGCACCCTGGCGTTGGTCTGGGCCTCATTGTGCGCGTCCTGGACGGCCCGGTGACCTGCCGCGAGTTGGCGACGCCAGGAGCGGATGTGTGACTCGAACCCTGCGAGGCGGGCCCGGAGTTCGTCGAAGGCACCAGGTTGGCCGGTTGCCTGAGCCCAGGCCTGGAGATCCTCGGCGGTGGCCGTCTGCTTGCCGTTCTCCAGCTTGCTGACCTTGGACTTGTGCCATCCAAGTTGTCGGGCCAGTTGGTCGCCGGTGAGTCGGCCTCCAGGGCGCGAGAGCCGTAGTTCGCGAAGCCGTGTCCCCAGGGCCTCTCGCGCCTGCTGAAAGTCGGTACTCACCGGTGCGCACTCACTCCCTTGTGGTCAGCCGTGCCGCGAATTCCTGGTATGGGATGGCGTAGTGCTGCGCAACATCGCGCAGCCGGTTGTACTGGTTGACGGCCGCTGGCTCGGTGATCAGCTCGGCACCCGTGAGGTTGTCATCGTCGTCGAAGATGCACCGGGCGACGATGTGGGAGTCGAAGATCCAGAAGTCCTCGTCCGGCAGATTGACGCGCTGGGCGTCGGTGCGCCACATGTTGCGGACGTCCTCGCCGAGCGCGGCGTTCTTCTCCGCGTGCGCCAGGAGGTACAGCTGCCCCGTGGTGGGAGGGCTGTCGACGATGCGGACGCGCCCAACCACCGCTCCGTCTGAGGTCTTTGGGCGGATGGTGCGGCCCCACCGGGAATCGAGATCCCATGTCGGGGTCTCGCCGCGTACGAACTGGGCGTAGGTTTCGGTTGCTTCGTCGACCGCGTAGCGCCTTCGCATCTCCAGGTGCCACGCGCTGTGCTGGAAGTTCTCGAAGAGCCGGGCGAACTGGTTCGGGTCGAGAACCCGTGGTGCGGAATCCCGGTCGCGCGGCCCGAAGTCGATCAGTGTGTTGCGCGGGACGACGATGGCCACCTCATCCTCGTCGAGGTGCTGAAGCTGGGCCAGGTCCTTGGGGTCGGTGAGTTGCGGTCCGTGAATGATGATCTGGCCGGTGTCGAGGTCTTCGTGGATCGCGGGGCAGCTCCCTTCGCCACTCCCTGTGCCGTTGAAGCGCAGTCGTCGCGCCATGATGTGCCCCTTTCGTCGGGCTGAATCACAGCTTCGCTCGCTGTTGCGCCGGTGAGCCATGGCACTCATGGCTCCCTGGAAGGAACTTCCCGCAACCTCAGAACCTCGTCAAGCAACTTCCAGCAACCTTCCTGGAGTGCCCAACCCCCTCTCCCTAGCGTCCTGTTCATGGCCACTATCCACGAGCCGCAGGATCACGAAGCACACGACGTCGATCCACATACGGCGGTTGAGGAGTTGAGGGCAGCACTGGCCGAGGCGGACATCGTCTTCCCCTCACTCGGGGTCGACCACGCGTCGCCGCGTCTGGGGCTGGTGAACCTGGGGCGTGCTCGCGCGGAGGTGGCGATACGCCTGGCTGACCGACTCCGGCGAGGGGGCCGTGAATGACATGTGTGTGCAACCCGTCGGCGCCTTGGTAGTCGACACCGAGAGAGACAGGCTCGGCCGCGTGATGGGGCATGAGGGCCCCTATGTTCAGCTTCGCCCTCCGGGGGGTGGCCGCGAGTGGGATGCCAAGCCCGAGAACGTACGGCTGGCGGACGAGAACGACCGCCTGCGTGCCAGCATCGTGGAAGTGAGGCTGAAGGCCGCGAGGACCGTCGGCATGAGCGAGGACGAGCCCGCGGTGCCCCTGCCGGACCCGGCCACGCTGAACAACCTGCAGCTCACCGAGCAGGCCTGTGTCCTGTGCGGCAAGCGGCTGTTCCGTGATCGCTTCCTCAGCACGGTGGCGTACATGGAGCGTGGCCGGAAGGTGACGGCCCAGCTGTGGGCGTGCGCCCCTGACTGCGATGCCAGCGCCACCACGCCAAGGCCGCCAACCAGCTCTTAAAGAACGCCTAACACGGTCAAAAATCCGCCTGAAAAACGGCCTTTCCCTGTGTGGCCCCCAGCTCCGAGCAACGCCCCGCGAACGCTCGGGCCGCACGGTTTGCGGGGCCGGAGGCTTGCCGTGGACCGGGCGCAGGACAACCCTCGAACTGCCCAGCAGCGTGCACCCGCCGGGCGCGAGAGTCTGAGTCTGACGGTGGCCGTGCCTGAGCATCCACCCCAGCTCACACCGCAGGTGGCCGCCGCGCTGTGGCGGCTGATCTCCAAGGTGCAACACACCTCATCCCCCAAGAGTGACGGCGAGAGGGAGGCAATCTGATGCTCCGCTTCGCGTTCTACGGGCGGGTCTCTACCGAGGATCAGCAGGACCCTGCCGCCTCCCGGGCTTGGCAGTTGACCCGTGCGGCGGCGCTGACGCAGGTGCACGGGCCAGTCGTGGCCGAATACTTCGACATCGGCCAGTCCCGCGCGATCCCGTGGAAGCGCCGCCCCCGCGCCGCCGCCCTGCTGGCCGCACTCGCCCGCCCCGGCCGGGATTTCGACGCCGTGGTGATCGGGGAGCCGCAGCGTGCCTTCTACGGCAACCAGTACGGCCTCACCTTCCCCCTCTTCGTCCACTACGGGGTGCAGTTGTGGGTGCCCGAGGTCGGCGGTCCCATCGACCCTGAATCCGAGGCACACGATCTGGTGATGTCGGTCTTCGGCGGCATGAGCAAGGCCGAACGCAGCCGCATCAAACTCCGCGTACGCACCGCCATGGCCACCCAGGCAAGGCTGGAGGGCCGCTATCTCGGCGGCCGCCCGCCCTACGGCTACCGCCTTGCGGACGCGGGCCCGCACCCCAACCCGGCCAAAGCCGCCCAGGGCATACGCGCCCACCGCCTTGAGACCGACCCGGCCACCGCCCCAGTGGTGCAGCGGATCTTCACCGACTACCTCACGGGCTACGGCATCTACGCCCTCGCCCAGCGCCTGACCGCCGAGGACATCCCCTGCCCTTCGGCCGCCGACCCGCAGCGCAACCACCACCGCTCCGGCACCGCCTGGTCCAAGAGCTCTGTCCGGACCATCCTCACCAACCCCCGCTACACCGGCCACCAGGCCTGGAACCGCCAGCGCAAACTGGAGACCTTGATCGACGTCAATGATGTCGGCCTGGGGCACACCACCACCCTGCGCTGGAACCCCAAAGACCAGTGGATCTACTCCGAACACCCCGCCCACCCGGCCCTGATCAGCCGCGAGCTCTTCGACGCAGTCCAGGACCGTCTGGCCTCCCGCGGGCCGCCTCCACCGGCCGTGAGGTCCGCACCCGCCACCCCTACGCCCTCAAGGGCCGGATCTTCCATGCCCAGTGCGAGCGGCGCATGCAGGGCAACTGGGTCCACGGGCGAGCCCACTACCGCTGCCGCTTCCCCGCCGAGTACGCCCTCGCCAACCGCCTGGACCACCCCATGAACGTCCAACTGCGCGAGGACGTCCTCCTGCCACCTCTGGACGCCTGGCTCGCCCAAGCCTTCGCCCCCGAACAGCTGGTCCAGTCCCTGGCTGCGCTCGAAGAAGCACAGCCCGCCACCGACCCCCGCACCGAAGCTCTGCACCGCGAGATCGCCACCTGCGACCGCAAGCTCACCCAGCACCGCGCCGCCCTGGAAGCCGGCGCCGACCCCGCCCTGATCGCCACCTGGTCTCGCGACGTCCAGGCCCGCCGCCTCACTGCCCAAGCCACTCTGGAGCGGCTCACCGCCGCCGAGGCGCAACCGCTCCCACGAATGACTCGCACTGAGATCAAGAACCTGGTCGACGCCCTTGGTGGCCTGTTCACCATCCTGGAATCCGCCGACCCGGCCGACAAAGCCGGGATCTACCGTCAGCTCGGTCTGCGCCTCACCTACGACCACCAAACACGAACGGTGCTGACCGAGAGTCGGCCAGCACCGGTTGGTGTACTGATTGTGTCCGAGGGGGGACTTGAACCCCCACGCCCGATAAAGGGCACTAGCACCTCAAGCTAGCGCGTCTGCCATTCCGCCACCCGGACTAGGTGTCTGTCTTCGCGGGGTGTTCCCCGCGGCGACAGAGAGAACATTACCAGGCTTCAGGAGGTACTCGATCACCCCTCCGTCCGCTGTGAACGGCTGATGACGACACCCGCCCGGCCTTGGGTGCGGAGCCCCGGAGAGAGAGGATGAGGGGGACCACCAGCAGCGAATGCGGGAGGAGCCAGCGTGAGCGGGTCCAGCACGGGCAAGGCCGTCACCGGTGAGGACGAGGTCGTCGACCTCTGTCGTGAACTGATCCAGATCGATACGAGCAACTACGGCGACCACTCGGGCCCGGGGGAGCGCAAGGCCGCCGAGTACGTGGCCGAGAAGCTCGCCGAGGTCGGGCTCGAACCGAAGATCTTCGAGTCCCACCCCGGCAGGGCCTCCACCGTCGCCAGGATCGAGGGCGAGGACCCGTCGCGGCCCGCGCTGCTCATCCACGGCCACACGGACGTCGTGCCGGCCAACGCCGCGGACTGGACGCACCACCCCTTCTCCGGGGAGATCGCGGACGGCTGTGTGTGGGGCCGTGGCGCCGTCGACATGAAGGACATGGACGCGATGACCCTCGCGGTCGTCCGTGAGCGGATGCGCAGCGGCCGCAAGCCTCCGCGCGACATCGTGCTCGCCTTCCTCGCGGACGAGGAGGCGGGCGGCACCTACGGCGCGCGGCACCTCGTCGACCACCACCCCGACCTCTTCGAAGGGTGCACGGAGGCGATCAGCGAGGTCGGCGGCTTCTCCTTCACCGTCAACGAGAACCTGCGGCTCTATCTCGTCGAGACGGCGCAGAAGGGCATGCACTGGATGAAGCTGACCGTGGACGGCACCGCCGGTCACGGTTCGATGATCCACAAGGACAACGCGATCACCGAGCTGTCCGAGGCCGTCGGGCGCCTGGGGCGGCACAAGTTCCCGGTGCGGGTCACCAAGACGCTGCGGCACTTCCTCGACGAGCTCGGCGACGCGCTCGGCACCGAGCTCGACCCGGAGAACATGGACGAGACGCTCGCCAAGCTCGGCGGCATCGCCAAGCTCATCGGCGCCTCGCTGCAGAACACCGCCAACCCGACGCAGCTCGGCGCCGGTTACAAGGTGAACGTGATCCCCGGGCAGGCCACCGCGCACGTCGACGGCCGCTATCTGCCGGGCTACGAGGAGGAGTTCCTCGCCGACCTGGACCGGATCCTCGGCCCGAACGTGCGGCGCGAGGACGTGCACGCGGACAAGGCCCTGGAGACCACCTTCGACGGCGCCCTGGTGGACGCCATGCAGACCGCGCTGCGGGCCGAGGACCCGATCGCGCGCGCCGTGCCGTACATGCTCTCCGCGGGCACGGACGCCAAGTCCTTCGACGACCTCGGCATCCGCGGCTTCGGTTTCGCACCGCTGAAACTGCCGCCCGAGCTGGACTTCGCGGGCATGTTCCACGGTGTCGACGAGCGGGTCCCGGTGGACGGCCTGAAGTTCGGGGTGCGGGTGCTCGACCGTTTCATCGACGCTTCCTGACGGGATCCATCCGCTTTGCACGCTGAAACGACACTCCAATAATCGTCAGCGCGTGCGTACTTGACTGAAAAGAGTGAAAGGAACCATAGGCTCGTAGCCCCATAACTTCCCCCTCGTTACAGGTGGTGCAGTCCGCGGCTGGGACTGCATTTGCCAACAAGGAGGAACAATGATCAAGAAGGTCGTCGCTGCTGCGGCTGCCACTGGTGGTCTCGTGCTCGCTGGTGCGGGCCTCGCCGCTGCCGACGCCGGTGCCCAGGGTGCCGCCGTGAAGTCCCCCGGTGTCGTCTCGGGCAATGTCGTCCAGGTGCCCGTGCACGTTCCGGTGAACGCCTGTGGCAACACCATCTCCGTGGTCGGGCTGCTGAACCCCACCTTCGGCAACACCTGCATCAACAAGTGACGTTGTTGTGCCTCACCCCTTGAGGGTCTGAGTCCGTCGGCCCCGGAGTGCGCGCCATGCACTCCGGGGCCGACGGGCATTCCGCGCCCGGGCGAGGACGCCCGGGTGTCTTCCGGAAGGTAAAAGGCAGGGAACAGCTATGCGACAGGTCACGCGCAAAGGCCTGATCACCGTGGCGGCCGCGACCGGCGTGCTCGCGGTGACCGGTGGCTACGCGCACGCGGACTCGAGTGCCAACGGCAGCAGTTCGCAATCCCCCGGCGTGCTGTCGGGCAATTCCGTTCAGCTCCCGGTTGACGTTCCGGTCAACGTGTGCGGCAACACGGTGAACGTCATCGGAGTCCTCAACCCCGCGGCGGGGAACAACTGCGCCAACACCTCCGGCCACGGAGGCGGCAGCGGTTCGCACAAGCCGACGGGCGGCGGGTCCCAGGCATCGGGTCACACCAGCGACTCACCCGGTGTCGCCTCGGGCAACGACGTACAGCTGCCGGTGAACGCACCGGTGAACGTCTGCGGCAACAGCGTCACCATCGGCGGCCTCGGCAACGCGACCGCGGGCAACGACTGCACCAACGACTCGGGCGAGGCGGTGACCCCGCCCGGCAACAAGCCGCCGGGGAAGCCCGAACAGCCCGGGAAGCCGGAGCAGCCGGGCAACCCGGAGCACCCCGGGAAGCCGGAACAGCCGGGCAACCCGGAGCACCCCGGAAAGCCGGAACACCCGGGCAAGCCCGAACGGCCCGGCAGCCCGGAGAAGCCGGAGAACCCGGTCGACCGGGGCACGCCGAACCACCCGGGCACGCAGATCGTCACGCCGCCCGAGGGAACCTCGCAGCTCGCGCAGACCGGCAGCTCCCTGCCGGTCGGCCTCGCGCTGCCGGTGGGCGCGGGCGCACTGCTCGCGGGCACCGTGCTGTACCGCAGGGCACGGGCCTCCGCCTGAGTCACCCTGCGTCCGAGCACGCCGAACGGAGCGGGCCCCGCCGTCGCGGGGCCCGCTCCGTGCGTCCTGCTCAGCGCACCTCTCAGCTCACCAGGTGGCCCTCACCTGGCGGATGATCCGCCGTTTCAGCCGCACTCTGCGGCTGCCGTCGGGGTGCAGACTCAGACGATCCAACTCCCAGTGTCCGTACTCTGCGTGGTCCGTCAGCAGACGTGTGGCTTCCTTGCGGGTGACCCCGCGCGGTACATACACGTCGACAAATTCGTATTCCGGCATCGCATCTATTGTGCGGGCATGGGCCCGGTACGGATAGCGTCTGCACTATGTCTGATGCTGCGCAGCCCACCGCTGCCGAGGTACGTGCCGCCGCCGAGGCGGTCAAGACCGCGCTCGACCGCCACCTGGCCGCGGTCGAACGCAGGTCGGGCGAGGACGATCCGGCCGTCTACGAGGCGTTCAACGAACTCGCCGCCGCGGCCGAGGAGTACGACGAACTCCTCTACGACCGCTACGACGAGGTCACGCCCTTCGAGATCCCCGGCACGGAGGACGCGCTGCCGCCGTACCAGGGCCCGGAGGAGGCGAACGCGCTGAGCGTGCTGATCCGCCGTGACTACGCGGTGGTGGAGCCGCAGCGGCTGCTCGCCCAGGCCCAGCGGGTCGCCGACCTCGACGCGGGCGGCGAAGCCGACGGCAGCGGCCCCGCCGACACCGTGCACGGGGCGCTCGGCGTCCTCTTCGGCGAGTTCGAACCGGACGAAATCGCCTCCCGGCACAAGGAGTTCGGCCTGGAGGAGGGCGACTCCACGCTCTGGGTCACGGCGGCGGACACCCCCGCGGAGCCGGGGGAGTGGCTCGACGCCCCCTTCGACCAGGCCGATCCGCACCGCGTGGTGTGCCGCTTCGACGTCAGCGCGGTCTTCGACGACGAACTGGACGACGACGCCCTGGACGGTGTCGACGTGGACGTGGACATCGACCCTGACCTGGCGGTGCCCCTCGACGAGGTCGACGACATCGACGAGCCGGACGACCCCGACGATTCGGATGAGCTGGACACGGAGGGCCGGGGCGCGCGCGACGCCGGCCGCTGACGCAGGCCACCATGCACAGGCGCGCCGCTCCGGCGGGGGAGCGGCGCGCCTGTGCGTCTCAGGGGAGAGCGGGCCGGATCAGACGGCCACCGACGGCACCTGCGGGCGCAGCAGCGTCTGCAGCCGCGTCGTACGGTCCTTCCACAGGCGCTCGGCCACCGCGCGCGGCAGCGCCTGCTCCACGCCCTGCACCACCGAGAGATGGCGCTCGGCGCGGCCGAACGCGGTGTAGACCCACGGCCTCGTCAGAACCTGCGCCGCGTCGCCCGGCAGCACCACGACCACCGCGGGCCAGCGCAGCCCCGTCGCCTGGTGCGCGGTGAGCGCCCACGCGTGCCGCACTTCCTGCTCCACCCGCTCCTTGCGTACGACGACGGGGGCGCCGTCGCACTCCAGGTGCAGCCCCTCCGCGTCGGCCCGCACCACCCGGCCGAGCGTCGTGCGGCCCGCCGCCGGGACGTGCGCGACCCGGTCGCCGGGGTCGAAGCCGCCGAACCGGCCGGGGCCCGGGTTCAGCCGCTCCTTCAGCGCGGCGTTGAGCGCGCGGGTGCCCGCGGCGCCGCCGTGCCCGGGCGTGATGACCTGCGTCTGCTCGGCGGGCACCCCGATCGCCCTCGGCACCGAGTCCGCGACGAGCTGCACGGTGCGGTGGATCGCCTCGGCGGCGTCGCGCACCGGGACGATCACGACCTCCTTGCCGGGCGCGTCGACCTGGTTCAGCTCGCCGATGCCGATGCCCGAGACCAGCTCGCCGACGGGGCCGGGGTCCGGGGTGCGCGAGACGATCTGGGGGCAGCAGCGCGCGGCGAGCAGATCCGCGAAGACCCGTCCGGGACCCGCCGACCACAGCACGCCCGGGTCGCCGCTGAGCACCAGGCGGGCGCCGTCGGGCAGGGACTCCACGAGCATCGCCGCGGTCTCCACGTCCAACTGCGGTGCGTCAAGGACCACGAGGAGGTCGAGGGCGAGCGCGCCGTCCGCGTCCCGCCCGGGACCCTGGGCCCCGGCGAGCAGCCCCGCCACGGTCACCACGGCCGCCTCGTCCACGCCCGGCGCCCGCGCGAGGCGGCGGCGTCCGTCGGCGCTGTGGGTGGCCGCGCACACCCGCAGGCCGAGCGCCGCGGCGGCCGCCACCAGGGCGGCGGGCTCGGCCCGTGCGCTCTCGCCGCCGCTGTGCAGCACGAGGCCGTGTCCGGCGGCGGCGCGGATCAGCTCGGCGGCGGAACCGGACGCCTCGGCGGCGGCGGTCTCCCAGCCGTCGGTCCCGGGGCCCGAAGTCTCGTCCTTGGAGAGGGAGTTGATCACTCGGGCGAGCCCGTCGGCCAGGCTCTCCTCCGCCAGTGCGTACCGCTCGAGGCCGATCAGGACACGGACCGGGCGCCCGGCCTCGCCGTCCTCGTCGCCCTCGCCGTCCTGTCCTTCCGCATCGTCCGAGCGCTGGACCGGCACGTCCGCGCCCTCGATGGCGTCCTGGAAGACCAGGGCGTCGCCCTCCGCGACGGCGCTCTGCACCGCAGCTTCGGGATCCGGCACCGCGCGCTGTCCGAGCGCGGCGGTCAGCGCCGCGGCGTCGAGTGCGGTGTGCCCCGCGGCCGCGGCCTGTTCGAGTAGCCAGACGGTGATCGCACGGCCCCTGCGCTCGTCGTCGGGCCCGCAGGCGGCGCCGAGCAGCGCCCGCGCGAACCCGTCGGCCTGCTCGGTGCGCACTCCGGGAACCCGCAGCAACTGCCACGGGTCCTCCCGCAGTCGGTCCTCCGCGCCCTCGCCGAGCGCGGCCGCCGTCGGCTCCGCGAGCGCGGCGGGCGCGCCTCCCTCGGCGAGCACGGCCCGCACCGCGTCGACGGACTCCGCGGCGGGCGCCGACGCGGGCGCGGGCTGCTGTGTGCGCACGGGTTCGGCCGCGGGGGAGGGGGCGGGCCTGCGCGGCGCGGGCTCCGGCTCCCGGAAGGCGCTGGCGACGGGCTTCTCGCCGCTCTCCACGGCACGCACGGCGGCCAGCAGGTCGGCGGCCGTCCCGCTCAGCTTCGCCCCGGCGTCGATCGGCCCTTCCTTCGACGCCTTGCGCTGCTCGATCCGCTCCCGGAGCTCACGCTGCGCGGCGATCTCGGCCTCGGTCTCCGACAGCTCGGCGCTCTTGCCCTCACCGTCAGCGCCGTCAGCGCCTGCTGGGCTGTCGGCGCCATCCGTGCTCTCCGCCGCGTCCGCGTCCGCGTCCCGCGTCTCCGCGTCTCCCGCGTCAGGGGCGGCGTCCGGCGTGCCCGGCCCGGCTTCGTCCGCGGCGGCGGTCTCCGCTTCCTCCGCGGCAGCGGCTTCGGGCTCCGTACTCACAGCGTGCTCCAGTCTTGATCGGGATAGCGGTGCACGGGCGCCGACACATCGTCGAGCGCCTGGCAGATCTCGTCAGGAAGACTAAGGGTCTCCACTGACAATGCGGCCGTGAGCTGCTGCGCGTTGCGCGCGCCGACGATCGGGGCCGTCACTCCGGGGCGGTCGCGCACCCAGGCGAGGGCGACCTGGAGCGGGGTCGCCGCGAGGCCGTCGGCGGCGGTGGCGACCGCGTCGACGATGCGGCTCGCCGTGTCGTCCAGATACGGCGCGACGAACGGCGCCAACTGGTCGGACCCGCCGCGCGAGTCGGCCGGGGTCGAGTGGCGGTACTTGCCCGTGAGCACGCCGCGGCCGAGCGGCGAGGAGGGCAGCAGTCCGACGCCGAGGTCGACGGCCGCGGGCAGCACCTCGCGCTCGATGCCGCGCTGCAGCAGGGAGTACTCCATCTGCGTACTGGCGAGGCGGGTGCGGGTGCCGGGCGCGGCGAGCTGCCATGTCGCGGCCTTGGCCAGCTGCCAGCCGCAGAAGTTGGAGACGCCCGCATAGCGGGCCCGGCCGCTGCTGACCGCGATGTCGAGGGCCTGCAGGGTCTCGTCCAGGGGGGTGTCCTGGTCGAAGGCGTGCACCTGCCACAGGTCGACGTGGTCCGTGCCGAGGCGGGCGAGCGAGGCGTCAAGGGCGTCGAGCAGATGGCCGCGCGAGCCGTCGACGCGCCGCTCGGGGTCGGGCACGCTGCCCGCCTTGGTCGCGATGACCAGGTCGTGCCGCGGGACGAGACGTTCCATCAGGCGTCCGAGCAGGTACTCGGCCTCCCCGTCGCCGTACACGTCGGCCGTGTCGACGAGGGTGCCGCCCGCCTCCCAGAACGCCTTCACCAGGTCGGCGGCGTCGTTCTCGTCGGTGTGCCCCCAGGTGAGGGTGCCGAGTCCGATGCGGGACACACGCAGGCCGGTCCGGCCGAGATGCCTCTGCTCCATGGGCGCTGAGATTACTGTCCTGGCCCGTGCGGCGGGCGGGCCTGTGGACAAAGAAGCGACTGTGGAGAACTCGGCCACCCGCGCGCTACAGTCCCGGGCACAGGGACGTTACTCACGAGTACAGCGGTAAGGGGATCGGCCATGCAGCTCGGGATCAACCTCGGCTACTGGGGCGCCGGGATGGACGCGGACAATCTCGCCGTCGCCAAGGAGGCCGACCGGCTCGGCTACGCGGTCTGCTGGGCGGCGGAGGCGTACGGCTCGGATGCCGCGACGGTGCTTTCCTGGGTCGCCGCGCAGACCGAACGCATCGACATCGGATCCGCGATCTTCCAGATCCCGGCCCGCCAGCCCGCGATGACCGCGATGACGGCGGCCACCCTCGACTCGCTCTCCGGCGGCCGCTTCCGCCTGGGCCTCGGCGTCTCGGGCCCGCAGGTCTCCGAGGGCTGGTACGGCGTGAAGTTCGACAAGCCGCTGGCCCGCACCCGCGAGTACGTCGAGATCGTCCGCAAGGCGATGACCCGCGAGCGCCTCTCCTACGAGGGCGAGCACTGGACGCTGCCGCTGCCGGGCGGCCCGGGCAAGCCCATCAAGCTGACCGTCCACCCGCAGCGCGAGCACATCCCGCTGTACGTCGCGGCGATCGGCCCCAAGAACCTGGAGCAGACCGGCGAGATCGCCGACGGCGCCCTGCTGATCTTCCCGGCCGCCGAGCACCTGGAGGAGACCGCGATCAAGCACCTGCGGGCCGGGCGCGCGAAGGCGGGCAGGACGATGGAGGGCTTCGACATCGTCCCGACGCTGCCGCTCGCCGTCGGCGACGACTCCCAGGTGGACGCCCTCGCGGACATGTTCCGGCCGTACACCGCGCTGTACGTCGGCGGCATGGGCAGCCGCAAGCAGAACTTCTACAACCAGCTCGCGCAGCGCATGGGGTACGAGAAGGAGGCCGCCGAGATCCAGGACAAGTACCTGGCGGGCGACAAGGACGGTGCGGCCGCCGCGGTGCCGCAGCAGCTGATCGATTCGACGACCCTGCTGGGTTCGGTGGACCGCATCGCCGAGCGGATGCAGGCGTACGCGGCGGCCGGGGTGACCACGCTGACGCTGGCGCCCGCGGGCTTCACGCTGGAGGAGCGGCTCACCGCGCTGCGGGCCGGCACGGAGGCCCTGGAGCGTGCCGGACTGGCATAAGGCGGGAGGCGGGGGAGTTTCTGCGGCCGTGGTGGGGGCTCGGGGGGTCTTCCCCGCCACGGCCGTCACGGGGAACAACGCGTCACGGGGCCCTCGGTTACGGCCTCCGGATGCCGCCGCCGTCCTTCGTTCGGCGGAGCTGACCTGTACACCTGTTGCCCGGTGGTGAACCTCGCATTTGACTATTTCTTTGCGGAGGTTCGCGCAGCGGACATGGAGGTGCCAGTGATGCTTTCGGCCAAGAGTGTCTTCGAGGAAATCCTCGACAACGACGAGTCGTTCCGGCTCTTCTGCTCCATCGCCGCCAGCGGCGAGGCACAGGGCGGCTGGGAGAACGGCCGCATCGCCGCGCTCGTCCCGCGGGACGAACGCGCGCTCGCCCCCAAGATCGCCCGGCACGGCGCCGACGAGGACAAGCACGGCCGCATCTTCACCGCACTGCTGAAGAAGCGCGGCCTCGACCCCGTCGAGGTGCCGCACGAGACCGACTACACGATGCTCCTGGAGAAGCACGGCATCGGCCTCGCGCATGAACAGCTGAAGGCCGACGAGCCGCTCACCGTGCGGGACATCGTCACCTACCTCTCGCACAGCAGGGTCACCGAGCAGCGCGCCTCCGAGCAGATGCGGCTGCTGCTCAAGCACTTCGCCGACCACCCGGACATCGGCCGCGCGGTGCGGATGATCTCGCACGACGAGGACAACCATCTGGCGTACTGCCACGAGGAGTTGCTGCGCCTGGCCCGCGCCGGGCACGGCCGCGCCATCCAGCGCACCCTGCGCGAGTGCGCGCTCGCCGAGATCCGCGTCTACCGCGATGTGAGCCTCGCCGTGATGGACCACATGGGGCGCATCCTCGGCTGGCCGCCGGTCAAGCGGCAGGTGCTCGCCGCGGGCATCCACGGCATGTACGCGTACGAACGGTTCGTCGGCTGGCGGCGGATGGTGTCCCTGACGATGCCGCAGCGGCGCGACGCCCTGGGCGGCCCCGCGACGTCGGCACCCGGCTTCGCCCAGGGCACCTCTCCGTAGCCGCGCTACAGCCAGCCGCGGCGCTTGAACATGCGGTACAGGCCGAATTCGAGGACGACCATCAGCAGGATCACGGCCGGGTAGGCCCACCACCAGTGCAGCTCGGGCATGTGGTCGAAGTTCATGCCGTAGATGCCCGCGATCATCGTGGGGACGGCGGCCATCGCGGCCCACGCCGAGATCTTCCGCATGTCGTCGTTCTGCCGCACGCTCATCTGCGCCAGATGCGCGGACAGGATGTCCGACACGAGCCGGTCCAGGCCCTCCACCGATTCGTTGACGCGCGTCAGATGGTCGTTGACGTCCCGGAAGAAGGGCTGCGCCGCGTCGTCCACGAAGGGCACGGCGGGCGCGAAGGGGCCCGCTCCGGAGAGGCGGCCCAGAGGCAGCGCCAAGGGACCTGTGGCCCGGCGGAACTCGAGGATCTGCCGCTTGAACGTATAGATCCGCGAAGCGGTGTGCCGGGATCCGCCGCCGTCCGGCGAGAAGACCTCCGTCTCCAGGACCTCCAGGTCGGCCTGGAGTTCGTCGGCGACCTCCAGATAGTGGTCGACCGCGGCGTCGGCGATCGAGTACAGGACCGCCGTCGGGCCGTGCCTGAGGACGTCGGGGTCCGCCTCCAGGCGGTGGCGCACGGCCCCCAGGGGCGCGCCCTCGCCGTGCCGGACGGTCACCACGAACGAGTCGCCCACGAACACCATGACCTCGCCGGAGGAGACGGCGTCGCTGTCCGGCTCGTACACGACCGGCTTGATGACCATGAACAGCGAGTCGTCGTAGACCTCGAGCTTCGGCCGCTGATGGGCCTTGAGGGCGTCCTCCACGGCGAGCGGATGCAGCCCGAACTCCTGGCTGACCTTGTCGAACTCGGCCTCCGACGGCTCGTGCAGACCGATCCAGACGAACGCGTCGCCGGTGGCCCGCGCCTCGTCGAGGGCATCGGAGAAGTCCTCGGGGCCCTCGGTCCGGCGCCCCTCGCGGTAGATGGCGCAGTCGACGATCACACGGGCATTGTTCCCAACCCGCACAGGGGCCGCACCCCGCGGGCGCTTAGGCTGAGCCGCATGCCCACGTTGATCCTCGTCCGGCACGGACGTTCCACCGCCAACACCGCGGGGCTGCTCGCCGGGTGGACCCCCGGCGTGGCCCTCGACGAGCGGGGCGCCGCGCAGGCCGCCGCGCTGCCGGAGCGGCTCGCCGCCCTGCCGATCGCCGAGGTCGTCACGAGCCCTCTGCAGCGCTGCGCGGAGACCGTGGCGCCGCTGCTCGCCGCCAGGCCGGGTCTGCAGGCGCACACCGAGGACCGCATCGGGGAGTGCGACTACGGCGAATGGTCGGGCCGCAAGCTCGCCGAGCTGGCCGACGAGCCGCTGATGGAGGTCGTCCAGCGGCATCCGTCGGCCGCGGCGTTCCCCGGCGGCGAGTCCATGCGGGCGATGCAGACGCGGGCGGCCGAGGCGGTCCGCGAGTGGAACGCGCGCGTGGAGCGTGCCCACGGCGAGGACGCCGTCTATCTGATGTGCTCGCACGGCGACATCATCAAGTCCCTTGTCGCGGACGCCATCGGGCTCCACTTGGACCTCTTCCAGCGCATCTCCGTGGAGCCCTGTTCGGTCACCGTCATCCGTTACACGCGGCTGCGGCCCTTCCTCGTACGCCTGGGGGACACCGGGGACTTCGGGTCCCTCGCGCCCCGCGAGGAGCCGCCGAGCGGCGACGCGACGGTCGGTGGCGGTGCGGGCGCACCGTGATCGTCGCCCGCAGTAGGGTGAAGCGGGCCGAAGCAGGCCCGTAGCCGTCGTGCCACCGGTCGTGGCACGAGTACTTGCAGTCGATCCCAATGGAGAACAGGACGTGTCCCGTCAGGTGTTCCTCTACGACCCGCCGGAGCGTTTCGTCGCGGGAACGGTCGGGCTGCCCGGACGGCGTACCTTCTTCCTCCAGGCCTCCGCCGGTATCAGGGTGACCAGCGTCGCCCTGGAGAAGACCCAGGTGGCCGCGCTCGCCGAGCGCATGGAAGAGCTTCTCGACGAGGTCGTACGCCGCAGTGGGGGCAATGCCGCCGTGCCGGCCGTCGCGCCCGCCGAGATCACCGACAGCGCGCCGCTCGACTCCCCTGTGGAGGAGGAGTTCCGCGTCGGCACGATGGCGCTCGCCTGGGACGGCGAGGAGGAGCGGATGATCGTCGAGGCGCAGGCCCTCGTCGAGCTGGACGCCGAGTCCGAGGACGATCTCGCCGAGGCCGAGGAAAGGCTCCTCCAGGACGAGGAGAACGGCCCGCCGATGCTCCGTGTCCGGCTCACCGGCGCCCAGGCCCGTGCCTTCGCCAAGCGCGCCCTCGACGTCGTGAACGCCGGCCGCCCGCCGTGCCCCCTGTGCAGCCTGCCGCTCGATCCGGAAGGACACGTATGCCCGCGCCAGAACGGATACCGGCGGGGAGCGTGACCGCCGACCCCGTCACGCTCCTCACCCGCGGGGAGCTGACCGTGCGCGGGCAGATCCGTGAGGCGTCGAACGCGGTGCTCTACTGCACGGTGGCGTACGAGGGCCGGGAGGCCGCCTGCGTCTACAAGCCCGTCGCGGGGGAGCGGCCCCTGTGGGACTTCCCCGACGGCACGCTCGCGGGGCGCGAGGTCGCCGCGTACGAGGTGGCGCGGGCGATCCCCCAGGAGGGCTGGGACCTGGTGCCGCCGACCGTGCTGCGGGACGGGCCCTACGGAGAGGGCATGTGCCAGCTGTGGATCGAGGCGTCCGACGAGACGGAGCTGCTCGCCCTGGTCGACGGCGACGAGCCGGGCGACGGCTGGAAGGCGGTCGGCTTCGCGCGGGTCGACGAGGAGCGGACCGCGCTGCTCGTGCACGCCGACGACGCGCGTCTGCGGCGCATCGCCGTGCTCGACGCGGTGATCAACAACGGCGACCGCAAGGGCGGCCACCTGCTCGCAGCCGACGGCCGATTGCACGGCATCGACCACGGGGTCACGTTCAACGCCGAGGACAAGCTGCGCACGCTGCTGTGGGGCTGGGCGGGCGAGCCGCTGACCGAGGAGGCCGTCGAGGTCCTCGGGGCGCTGCGTGACGCTCTCAAGGAGGGCGCGGACCTCGCGGAGCGCCTGACCGGCCTGATCACCCCCGCGGAGGTCGACGCCACCCGCGCGCGGGTCGCCGCCCTCCTGTCCTCGGGGAAGCACCCGGAGCCGGGCGGGGACTGGCCCGCGATCCCCTGGCCACCGGTGTAACCGGGAGGAATCGGCCGGGCGGGCGCGGGCCCGGCCGAATCTCCTTGATCCCCCACTCGTATGCGGATGCCTCGTCCGGTTAGGCTCAGGGCATGCATGCCTGGCCCGCTTCTGAGGTCCCCGCCCTTCCTGGCAAGGGCCGCGACCTCCGGATCCACGACACCGCGACCGGTGGACTCGTCACCCTCGACCCCGGTCCCGTCGCCCGTATCTACGTCTGCGGCATCACTCCGTACGACGCGACCCACATGGGTCACGCGGCGACCTACAACGCGTTCGACCTCGTGCAGCGCGTGTGGCTCGACACCAAGCGGCAGGTTCACTACGTCCAGAACGTGACCGACGTGGACGACCCGCTCCTGGAACGCGCGAACCGCGACGGCAAGGACTGGGTCGAGCTCGCGGAGGGCGAGACCGCCCTGTTCCGCGAGGACATGACCGCGCTGCGTCTGCTGCCGCCGAAGCACTACATCGGAGCCGTCGAGGCGATACCCGGCATCGTGCCGCTCGTCGAACGGCTCCGTGACCTGGGCGCCGCCTATGAGCTCGAGGGCGACATCTACTTCTCCGTCGAGTCCGACGCCCACTTCGGGGAGGTGTCCGGGCTCGACGCGGCCGCCATGAAGCTGCTCTCCGCCGAGCGCGGCGGCGACCCGGACCGCCCGGGCAAGAAGGACCCGCTCGACCCGATGCTCTGGATGGCGGCCCGCGAGGGCGAGCCGAGCTGGGACGGCGGCACGCTGGGCCGCGGCAGGCCCGGCTGGCACATCGAGTGCGTCGCCATCGCCCTGGACCACCTGGGCATGGGCTTCGACGTGCAGGGCGGCGGCTCCGACCTCGCCTTCCCGCACCACGAGATGGGCGCCTCGCACGCCCAGGTCCTGACCGGCGAGTTCCCCTTCGCCAAGGCGTACGTCCACGCGGGCATGGTCGCCCTGGACGGCGCGAAGATGTCCAAGTCCAAGGGCAACCTCGTCTTCGTGTCCAAGCTGCGGCGCGACGGCGTGGACCCGGCGGCCATCCGCCTCGCCCTCCTCGGGCACCACTACCGCGCGGACTGGGAGTGGACCGACGCCGTTCTGGAGGAGGCCGTCGAGCGGCTCGGGCGCTGGCGTGCGGCGGTGTCCCGTCCCGACGGGCCGTCCGCCGAGGCGCTCGTCGAGGAGATCCGCGAGGCCCTCGCGAACGACCTGGACGCGCCTGCCGCTCTCGCGGCGGTCGACCGGTGGGCCGCGGCGCAGGCTGCCGCCGGCGGGACGGACGAGGGCGCGCCCGGCGTGGTCTCGCGTGCCGTGGACGCGTTGCTTGGCGTGGCCTTGTAGCAGTCGCCCGTGCTGAGGTCGATCGCCCTTCGGGCTCGTCCTCAAACGCCGGACAGGCTTTGAACCATCGGGGCCGCTCCTGAAGTCCAGGAGCGGCCCATCAAAGTCCATGGCCACGGAGGTCGTTGACGCGCTAGACCTCCGCCATGAGATCTCGCACCCGCTTCAGATCGGCGGCGGCCGCCGCCCTCGTGGGCCTGCTCGTGGCCTTCGTGGGGCCCGGCGGCACCGCACGAGCCGCCGACGAGCCCGCGACCACCGTCGGCGACGTCACCGCCTTCGACGCCGAAGGCCCCGTCTATCACTTGACCGCGGGCAAGGCCGAGGCCCGCGTCAGCTTCGTGTCGGCCGAGACCTTCAGGCTCGAACTCGCCCCCGACGGGAAGTTCACCGACCCGACGGGCAAGGACATCGTCCTGCCGCAGGGTGCGGCGCCGCGCACCAAGTGGGCGGACAAGGGCGACCGTTACGAGCTGAGCACCTCGCAGGTGACGCTGCGCGCCTACAAGTCTCCGCTGCGCTTCGCCCTGTACCGCGCCGACGGCAGCCGCGTCTGGGCCGAGTCCAAGGGCCTGTCCTGGACGAAGGACGCCACGACGCAGAGCCTGGCACGCGGCGCCGACGAGCAGTTCTACGGCGCCGGGATGCAGAACGGGCGCGGCAACACCTCGCACCGCGGCAAGAAGGTCGAGGTGAGCGTCGACTACGAGTGGGACGACGGCGGGCATCCCAACTCCGTGCCGTTCTACCTGTCTTCGGCCGGATACGGCGTCTTCCGGAACACCTACGCCCCCAACACGTACGACTTCGCCGAGCCCGTGACGGCCACCGCGAAGGAACGGCGCTTCGACGCCTACTACTTCGCGGGGCGCGGCGGCGACGCGGCCAAGGACGTCATCGGGCAGTACACGAAGCTCACCGGGAAGCCCTTCCTGCCGCCGGTCTACGGCATGGAGATCGGCGACGCCGACTGCTACCTGCACAACGCCAACCGCGGCGAGCGCCACACCCTGGACTCCCTGAAGGTCGCCGACGGCTACGTCGAGAACGACATGCCCAACGGCTGGATGCTCGTCAACGACGGCTACGGCTGCGGCTACGAGAACCTCGCCGAGACCTCCAAGGGCCTGGCCGAACGCAGGATGAAGATGGGCCTGTGGACCGAGGACGGCCTGGACAAGATCGCCGAGCAGGTCAAGGCGGGCCAGCGCGTCGCCAAGCTGGACGTCGCCTGGGTCGGCGACGGCTACAAGAAGGCCCTCGACGGCTGCAAGGACGCGTACCAGGGCATCGAGGACAACAGCGATGCCCGCGGCTTCACCTGGGCCCCGGAGAGCTGGTCGGGCGCGCAGCGCTGCGGCGTGCAGTGGTCCGGCGACCAGAGCGGCAGCTGGGAGTACATCCGCTGGCAGATCCCGACGTACGCCGGGTCGACCATGTCCGGGCTCGCGTACACGACCGGCGACGTCGACGGCATCTTCGGCGGCAGCCCCAAGACGTACGTACGCGATCTGCAGTGGAAGATGTTCCTGCCGGTCACGATGACGATGGACGGCTGGGCCGCGAGCGACAAGCAGCCCTTCCGGTACGGCGAGCCCTACACCTCCATCAACCGCACGTACCTGAAGCTGCACGAATCGCTGCTTCCCTACCTGTACTCGTACGCCCACGAAGCGACGAAGACCGGTGTGGGCGCCGTACGGCCGCTGGCCTTGGAGTACCCCCATGACCCCAAGACCGCGACCGACGCCGCCAAGTACGAGTTCCTGACCGGCGAGGACTTCCTCGTGGCGCCCGTCTACAAGGACACCACCACCTGGGACGGCATCTATCTGCCCAAGGGCACCTGGACCGACTACTGGACCGGGCGCACCTACCAGGGGCCGACCACCGTAGACGGCTACAGCGCGCCCCTCGACACGCTGCCCCTCTTCGTCAAGGGCGGTGCGACCGTGCCGATGTGGCCGGGCGGCATCCGCTCCTACGAGGACAGGACGGCGGACTCGCCGCTCGCCTGGGACATCTACCCGCAGGGGAAGTCGTCCTTCGAGCTGTACGAGGACGACGGCGTGACCCGGCAGCACCGCGCGGGGAAGTACGCCGTCCAGCGGGCGGACGTGCGGGCGCCGCGCTCCGGCGCGGGTGACGTGAGCGTGCGGATCGGTGCGAGCAAGGGCGAGTTCGCCGGGAAGCAGAGCACGCGGCCCTACGCGTTCACGCTGCACACCGGGGACGCGCCGAGCCGCGTGGAACTCGACGGCCAGCGCCTGCCCGAGCTCACGTCGCAGGACGCGTACGACGGCGCACGGCAGGGCTGGTTCTACGACAGGGACGACCGCGGCGGCGTCGTCAAGGTGAAGACGGCCGCTCGACGCACCGATCGGGCCTTCCGGTTGACGCTCGACGACACCAGCGCGGTCGGCGGTGCCGTGCCCGGGGCGCAGGCCGCCGTGCATGTTCCCGCGGGCCAGGAACTCGGCGCCGGTACGCCGGGGAAGCTCGCCGTCGACGTCACCGCGGGCACGAAGGACGCCACCGGGGTCGATGTCACCCTCGACGTGCCCGAGGGCTGGACCGCGGGCACCTTCGAGGCCGACCGGATCCCGGCGGGCAGCACGCGCCGCGTCGAGGTGGCGCTCACCCCGGCCAAGGGCGCGGACCCCGGTGAGAAGACGCTCACCGCGTCCGCCCGCTACCGCTCGGCGGGCCAGGAGCGCACCGCCACCGGCCGGTTCGCCCTCGGCGTGATGCCGGAGGCGCCCGACAAGGACACCTGGGCGAGCGACATGGTGTGGCTGAAGTCCACCAACGGCTACGGTCCCGCCGAACGCGACCGCAGCAACGGCGAGTCGGGCGCCGACGACGGGCATCCGCTGACCCTCGCGGGAAAGACGTACGAGAAGGGGATCGGCACGCACGCCGACTCCGTCATCGAGGTCTATCCGGGCGGCCGCTGCTCGCAGTTCACCGCGGACGCGGGCATCGACGACGAGATCAACGGCTATGGCGAGGTGGCCTTCTCGGTCGAGGCCGACGGCAAGGTGCTGTGGACCTCGCCGAAGGTGACGGGCGCGTCGGCGACCGTGCCGGTGGACGTCGACGTGCGCGGCGCCCGGCACGTGGTCCTGAAGGCGACGGACACCAACGGCTCCAAGAGCGGGGACCACGCGGACTGGGCCGCGGCCAGGTTCGCCTGCGAAGAGCAACAGGGGATAGGAACAGGGGATAGGAGCAAGGGATAGGAACAGGTGAGCGGCGCCGGGCGGGAGGTCTCCGCCCGGCGCCGCCGTTCACCGCGGTGCGTCGTCCCTCAGGCCGTCATCACCTGGTGATCACGATCGCGAGGAGCAGGCTCGGGTTGGTCGTGTCGTAGTAGCCGATCACGGTGTGCCCGAAGGCGAAGGCCTCCTGCACCTGGTCGTGGGTGGTGTCCAGCGGGTCGACGTACACGCGCCAGCTGTTGTCGATGAGCAGATAGAGCAGGGGAGACTGGCCGGGCAGCGGCTGGACGAGGTCCCAGTACGCCGTCGCGATGCCCGACGTGATGTTCTGCGTCGAGATCTGCGGGGCCTGCGCCTGGGGGACCTGCTCCGCGCCCATCTGCTGCAGCAGGCCTTGGAACGGCTGCTGCTGACCGAGCTGCTGGAGCTGCTGCTGCAGGTGCTGCGGGACCTGCTGGCCCTGGATGCCCTGCTGGCCCTGGATGCTCGGCGGGCCGAACGGCTGCCGCTGTCCGATGCCCTGCTGGCCGAACGGCTGCTGGCCGTACTGCTGCGGCGGGGCCGTGCTCGGTCCCTGCTGGCCGTACTGCTGTCCCTGCTGGCCCAGTTGACTCATTTGCGGGGTGGTGCTCATGCGGGTGCCACCTTCCCTCAATGGTTGTGGTCCTTCAGCAGTGCTGGTCGTGCTTCAGCCCGTGACGACCAGGCCGACGACCTCGTCGTCCGAGAACCAGACGCGTACGTCCGGCTGACCCCCGGCGAAGGCGGCGTGCACCGCCTGACGCATTTCGGGGGACGGGTTGTTGAGGTTGCGCCACTCCCCGGCAACGAACAGCCGCAGGCGCGGCGGGAGTTCGGGGGGATAGGGGAGGAGTTCGTCCCAGTACCGCTCGGCGCGGCCCGAACCGACCGCGGACGGCAGCAGGTTGGTGACCGCCGACTTGAGGTCGGGGCGGTTGCCGATCCGCTGCGAAGCGGGCCTGCCCGGGGCGTCCTGCTGCGGCGATCCGGTGGAGCGCAGCACCGCGCGCGCCCGGTCCGGCGTCATCGGCTGCTGGCCCGAGGCCTTGAGCATGCCCTGCAGCGCCGCGAGGGCGCCGACGACGATCGGTGACGCGGAGGACGTGCCGGAGAACGTGTCGGTGTACCAGGCGATCTCCTCGGCGCCGCCCTGCAGATCGCCTGGCCGGTCCCAGAAGCCGCCGGTCGTGGTGGTCTCGCGGCCCCAGCCCTGCGCGTCCACGCGGGCGCCGTAGTTGGAGAACGCCAGGCGCGAGCGGTCGGGTCCGTGGTCGCGGCCGTGGGTGCCGGGCGGCGGTGCGCCCGCGCCGACCAGGACCGCGCCGGAGGAGCGGTTGGTGGGGTTGAACGGGTTGCGCCACCAGGACGGGAACCCGTCGGGCCTGCGCTCGTACGCCGCGTCGTCCAGGGACTCGGCGCCGTTGCCCGCCGCGCCCACGACGAGGACGCCCTTGGCGGTGGCGTAGCGCACCGCGGCGTAGTCGTCGGGCCACCACTCGATGGCGATGTAGCCCTTCTGGTCGTCGCGCGGCTCGAAGTCGAACTTCGGTCCCGGACGGTGCAGTTCGAGCAGGATGATGTCGCCCGGGTGCAGCCGGTCGGCCGCCGCGTGGATGGTGGCCGCCGTGCCGAGCGGCTGGAAGGAGGCGGCCGCGGTCACGGCCTCCGGCGCGATGCCGGTGATGCCGACGTTGTTGCGGTCGCCGCCGATGACGCCGATCACCGCGGTGCCGTGGTTGCGCCAGGCCACGTCCTGGATGGGCGTGCCGATGACGAGGCCCGCGAGCTTGGCGGCCAGGTCCTCGTGGCGCAGCTGCCAGGAGCCCTCCACGTCGATGACGGTGACGCCCTCGCCGGAGCCGCCGAGCCGCTGCCAGGCCCAGCGGGCGTCGATGCCCTCGGGGGCCGGGTTCAAGTAGCCCTGCCTGCTGGTGAAGTCGGGCGTGACGGGCATGCCCTCCTTGCGCTTCCTGGCCGCCTCGTCGGGGTCCTGCGGCCGGAGCGGCGAGGGCTCGATGGAGGCGGGGACGGCGCCCGGCTTGACGTACGCCGTGTCGATGCCCGGCAGCGCCGCGATCCGGGAGCGCAGTTCCTCGGCCCGGTCGTCGCCGCCGCGGACGCGGTAGAAGAGCGCGAGGTCGGGCAGGTCCTCCTCGCCGGCGCCCGAGGGGGCGGCGGCGTGCAGCCGCTCCTCGCTGCCGAACAGCGGCTCCAGGGAGAGCTGTTCGTCGGTCAGGAACATGTTCAGGGCCGACACGTCGGAGCCTGACGCCGAGCGGATCTCGCGCTCCCCGGCGCGCAGCCGGGCCTCGGGCCGTGCGACGACGATCAGTTCCCGCTCGGCTCCTCGGTAGGTGAATCCCATTCCGTCGGGGCCCGGGCCGCTGGCTCCGGGGTCCCGCGCCGGGTCTGCCTGGTCGGTCATCGCTTCACCGCTCCCTTCGGTCCTTGCCGGTGCCGTGCTGTGCGCAGCCGCGCCTTCGGGGCACACCTTGCTACTGGCTCGCCGACTCGTCCACCCCCCTTTTGCGCAACGGAGTTTGAAGGGATGTTGAAGAGGGAACCCCGGGCAATTGGTCCGGAAAGCGATGTCACGCCCTCATCAGGCCAAAGACGTACGAGGTGTCAGGGGTGTGCGGGGTGGGGGCGACGCGAAGGGGCGGCACCCCCGTGGGTGCCGCCCCTCGCGTGAACGGTGTGCCGCGCGGCCGTGCCGGGCGGTGATGCCGCGGTCGTGTCAGTCGTCCGAGGACTCGGCCGTACCCGCCTCGCCCGGATCGTCGCTGTCGTCGCCGCTGCCGTCACCGCTCCCGGCGCTCTGCTCAGGGCCCTGCTCGGGGCTCTGCTCCGGCGGCCGCTGCGAGGGCTTCGGCTTCGGCGGGCGGGTCCGTTCGCTGGGCGTATCGCGCAGGTAGGCCGCGCCCTCGCCGTCCGTGGCGTGGCCGCCCGGCTGGCCGGGGCCCGCGGGTCCGCCGCCGTCGCGGCGGCGCAGATAGCGCTCGAACTCGCGGGCGATGGCCTCGCCCGACGCCTCGGGCAGCTCGGCGGTGTCCCGCGCCTCCTCCAGGGACTGGACGTACTCGGCGACCTCGCTGTCCTCGGCGGCCAGCTGGTCCACGCCCAGCTGCCAGGCGCGCGCGTCCTCGGCCAGCTCGCCCAGCGGGATGCGCAGGTCGATGAGGTCTTCGAGGCGGTTGAGGAGCGCCAGCGTGGCCTTGGGGTTCGGCGGCTGCGAGACGTAGTGCGGGACGGCGGCCCAGAGGCTGACGGCGGGGACGCCCGCGTGCGTGCAGGCCTCCTGGAGGATGCCGACGATGCCCGTCGGGCCCTCGTACTTGGTCTCCTCCAGGTCCATCGTGCGCGCCAGGTCCGGGTCGGACGTGACACCGCTGACCGGGACGGGGCGGGTGTGCGGGGTGTCGCCGAGCAGCGCACCCATGATCACGACCAGTTCGACGCCCAGTTCGTGCGCGAAGCCCAGGATCTCGTTGCAGAACGACCGCCAGCGCATGGACGGCTCGATGCCCCGGACCAGGACGAGGTCGCGCGGCTTGTCGCCGCCGACGCGCACCACCGAGAGGCGGGTCGTGGGCCATGTGATCCTGCGCACCCCGCCGTCGAGCCAGACGGTCGGACGGTTGACCTGGAAGTCGTAGTAGTCCTCGGCGTCGAGCGCCGCGAACACCTCGCCCTTCCACTCCTTGTCGAGATGCGCGACCGCGGCGGAGGCGGCGTCGCCGGCGTCGTTCCAGCCCTCGAACGCGGCCACCATGACCGGGTCGACCAGCTCGGGAACCCCCTCGAGCTCGATCACCCAGGCCTCCTTCCGACGTTCCCTTGCGTACGCCCCAACCTTACGGCGTCGGCGGGGGCCCTCCGCAGCCCCCTTGCGTGGGGGAGTGACCGGAACACTGCCCAGGTCATCCGCGCGTCACTCATGTCCTGCGGTGGTGTGTCCCGCACGGTTTCAGAGTGTGGAGCGCAGCCACTGCTCCACGCTCGCGATGTGCACCGTCGCCCAGGACCTGGCGGCCTCCGCGTCGCGGTCGCGCAGCGCGGTGAGGATCGCGCGGTGCTCGTGCAGGGTGCGGCTCACCGCGTCCTCCTGGGTCAGGCCGCGCCAGACGCGGGCCCGGGTGGTGGGGCCCGACAGGCCGTCCAGGAGGGAGCAGAGCACCGAGTTCCCGGCGGCCTGCACGATGCCGCGGTGGAACTCCAGGTCGCAGGCGACCAGCTCCTCCACGGAGGGTGCGGCGCCGAGCGCGTCCAACTGCTGGGTCAGCGTGTCCAGTTCGGCCTCGGTGATGTGCACGCTCGCCATCGCCGTCGCTGCCGGTTCGAGGATGCGGCGCACCGCGAGGAACTCGAGGACCGTGTCGTCGCGGTGGAAGTCGACGACGAAACTCAGCGCCTCCAGGAGGAGTTGCGGGTCCAGGCTGGTGACGTAGGTGCCGTCGCCCTGGCGTACGTCGAGGATGCGGATCAGCGAGAGGGCGCGCACCGCCTCGCGCAGGGAGTTGCGCGAAAGGCCCAGGTCCGCGGCGAGTTCACTCTCCTTGGGCAGCCGGTCGCCGGGGCGCAGCGCGCCTGAGACGATCATGCCCTTGATCTTTTCGATGGCCTCGTCGGTGACAGCCATGGGGACCTCGCCTCAAGAGTCATAAGAGCCGGACGACATCGGAGCCGGAGAGACCTCCGATGTATGCGGCGATTATGGCCCGTGGCACAGCCGTTGCGCACCAGGGTGAGGGGATTGCCCGCATTCCTTGAGGGCTAAGATTTCCGTACGGCTCCGGCGCACCGCCGGACGGCACGACCGAGGGCGGTCGCGGGAGGGCAGGCGGCAGATGGCCGGGAAGAAGGCGGCGCAGCAGCCGGACGCGGTGGCGTCGATCATCGAGGACTGGGCGCGCGAGCGGCCCGAGCTCGACACCTCGCCCCTGGAGGTCCTGGCCCGCCTGCACCGCACGTTCCTGCGCTACAACACCCGGCTGACCTCCGCGATCGAACGGCACGGGCTCGCGGTCGCCGGATTCGACGTGCTGACCGCGCTGCGCAGGGCCGGGGCGCCGTACCGCCTCACGGCGGGGCAGCTCGCCGACTCGGGCCTGGTCTCGTCGGCCGGGGTGACGCTGCGCATCGACCGTCTGGAGAAGGACGGCCTGATCGTGCGCGAGCGCGACGCGGAGGACCGCCGCGTCGTCCACTCGCGGCTCACCGACGCCGGGCTCGCGAAGATCGACGAGGTGTTCGCCGAGCATCTCGACAACGAACGCCGGATGCTCGGCGGACTCTCGCCCGCCGAGTGCCGCCAGCTGGCCCGCCTCATGTCCAAGCTGGAGCGGTCCATCACGGAGTCCGACGCACCTCAGGAAGCGGACGACCGAGGCAGGGCCTGAGCCGCCGCCTCCGCGCGGTACATGCGGCGCAGCCGGACCACGCCCAGGTCGTGCTGGTAGAGGTTCTCGCGCTGGTCGGCGTCGGCCGGCATGGCCTCCAGCATCACCCGGTCCTGTTCGAGGACCTGCCAGTGGCGCTCCTCGATGAGGGTCTTGTAGAGGAAGCGCCAGGTGTCGCGCCGCCAGCCCTGGACGCGGCGGTAGCGCCAGAAGAAGACGCCTGTGCGGTGCTCGTCGACCGGGCAGACCATGCCGACGATCCCGAAGGGGCCGCCGGGGCCCGCGGACGGCGGGTACGGAATGGTCAGGTCCACCCAGTCGACGCCGGTGCGGCACAGCTCGACCCAGTCGAAGTTGACGCCCCGCTGGTCGGTCTTCTCGAAGAAGTAGCCGCGGTCCGTCTCGCGGATCCGGAACTTGGCGGTGGTGTCGCCGTCGTACATGGTGTGCGACTCGTGGTGGAGGAACGCGCCGTGCATCGGGTCGAGGAGGTTCTCCACCGCGAACCGCCAGGGGCCGTTCCATTCCGCGTAGCAGAGGATCGCGTCGACGTCGGGGTCGGTGAGCGGCTCGGGCAGCGTCAGTTCGGCCGGTTCGGGGTGGCGCTCGTCGCCGAAGTACGCGAGGACGGCGCCGCCGGCCTCCCGCACGGGCAGCGAGGTGACGAGCTTCTTGCCCTCCAGGTTGCAGCCCGGCAGCCCCGGCACGGACGAGACGGTGCCGTCGGTCTCGACCTCCACGCCGTGGTACCAGCACGCCACCCGGTCGCCCAGGTGCTTGCCCAGGGACAGGGGCGCGCCGCGGTGCGGGCAGCGGTCGGCGAGCATCGAGAGGGTGCCGTCGGAGCGGCGGAACAGGAGCCACTGCTCGCCGAGCGCCGTCACCTTGCGCATCGCGCCGGGCGCGACGAAGGAGGAGGGGACGACGGGGTGCCACTGGTTGCGCAGCCCCGTGGCGTGGATGTGCTCGGCGGAGTCGTGCACGGACAGCGTCATCTCAGGCTCCCAGTCGGTTCATCTCGGCGCGGAAGGACTCCTCGGTCCAGGGCGCGCCGTCGGGCGCGTGGACCTGGCGGGCGTTCAACCCGCCGACGACGTCCGCGAGTTCATGGCCCTCCTTGGTGAAGACCTCTTCGAGGGTCGCGGCCAGCTTGTACTCGTACGGGGTCGGCTCGTGCGTACGGGACTGGTGGGCGTCCAGGTACGGCCAGGTGGTGGTCACTGTTGCCTCCGGTGGGGAATTACAGGTCGAGGACGAGACGACCGGACGCGCAGCGCGAGACGCAGATCATCATCGAGGTGTTGGCCGCGTGCTCGGCCTCGCTGAGCAGGAAGTCACGGTGGTCGGGCGTGCCGTCGAGCACCCGGGTCTCGCAGCTGCCGCAGATGCCTTCCTGGCAGGAACTGCTGACCGTGATCCCGGCCGCCTGAGCGGCCCGCAGGACCGAGGTGTCCCCGTCGACGGAGAGGGTCACGCCGGAGCGGCGGCACTCCACCTCGAACGCACAGTCACCCCCGGTGCGCTCCACGGCGGGCGCCGCGAACCGCTCCACGCGCAGCCGCCCGGCCGGGCAGGCGGACTCCACGGCGGCGAGCAGCGGCTCAGGGCCGCAGCAGTACACGAGCGTGCCGTCGGACAGGCCGTCGAGCGCGGCGGCCGGATCGATGTGACCGTGCTCGTCCTGCGGGACGAGCGTCAACACGCCGTCCAGGGCCGCGAGCTCATCGGTGAAGGCCATCGAGGAGCGGGTGCGCCCGCCGTAGGTGAGCCGCCAGGGCACACCGCGCCGCGCCGCCTCGCGGGCCATCGTGAGGATCGGGGTGATCCCGATGCCGCCAGCGACGAACACATAGGCCGACGCGTCCTCCAGGGGGAAGTGGTTGCGCGGCTCGGACACGGTGACGGTCTGGCCGGGCCGCAGCCGCGTATGCACATGGTGCGAACCGCCGCGCGAGGCGGGCGCGTTGAGTACGCCGACGCGGTACACCGAGAGGTCGCGCGGATCGCCGCACAGGCTGTACTGGCGGATCTGCCCGCCCACGTGGACGTCGAGGTGTGCGCCGGGCGCCCAGGCGGGCAGGGGCTTGCCGTCCGGGTGGGCGAGCTCGACGGAGAGGACGCCGTCGGCCTCCCACGTCATGCGGCGCACCCGCAGGTCGATGAGGGGCTCCGAGGTCATGGCTGGGCCTCCCTACGCGGCGGGGATCGTCACGGGCGGGGTGAACGGGCTCTTCATCGGGCCGAGGCGGGCCAGGTCGACCTCGACGAGGGCCGGCCCTTCGGAGGCGACGGCGTGCCCGATCACGGGGTGCGCGTCCTCCTCGGCGGCGATCCTGGCGTAGGGCAACCCGCAGGCCCGCGCGAGGAGTTCGAAGTCGGGCGTGGCGAGGTCCACGCCCGAGCGGCGCTCGCTGTAGCGGTCCTGCATGTTGCGGAGCACGCCGTAACCGCCGTCGTTGAAGACGATCAGGGTCAGGCGCGGCCGCTCCTGGGCGAGGGTGAGCAGCTCGCCCAGGTGCACCGCGAGGCCGCCGTCGCCCGCGAGGACCACCGTGGGCGCCCCGGGCCGCGCGAGCGCCGCCCCGATGCCCATGCCGAGGCCCTGTCCGATGCCGCCGCCGCGCGGGAAGACGTTGTCGCGCGGGTCGTACATCTCCAGGAGCCGGTTGCCCCAGCTGCTGGACGGGATGGTCACGTCGCGGGCGATCACCGCCGCGCGGGGCAGCGCGGCCCGGATCGCCGCGCAGATCGCGGCCTGCGGCCCGATGGCGTCGCGCAGGTTCGCGCGTACTTCCTCGCGCACGGCGGTGACGCGGGCGTCCCAGCCGGATTCGCCGGTGGTGTGCCGCGCGTACGGAAGGAGTGCCGTGAGCACCTCGGACGCGTCGCCGCACAGGGTGTGCCGGGCCGGGTAGACGCGGCCGAGCGCGGCCGGGTCGATGTCGATCTGGAGGTGGGCGGCGGGCAGTTCGAGTCCGTAGTCGGCGGTCTCGTTGGACCGGAAGTGCGTGCCGACGGTGAGGAGCAGATCGGCGTCGGCGAGCAGCGCGCGTGTCGCGGGCGCCGTGGCGAAGTTCCCGATGACGCGCGGGTCGTCCTCCGGGACCGTGCCGCGCCCCGAGTTGGAGGTGAGGAGCCCCGCGCCGGTGGCGTCGAGCAGCGCGGCCAGCGGGGCGCCCGCGCGGGTGGCGCCGCCGCCCGCCCAGACGAGGGGACGCCGCGCCGACGCCAACAGCTCGCCCGCGGCGGCCAGTTCGGCACCGACCGGCGCCGTGAGGATCGGCTCGGGTATGTCGATGGCGGCATCGGTCTGCGCCGCGTACTGCAGGTCCACCGGCCACTCCACGCTCGCCGGGCCGCCCGGCGCGGCGAGGGCGGCACGGGCCGCCTCGCGCAGGACGCGCCCCGCGGCCGCGGCGGACGGCACGGTCGCCGCGTACGCCGACACGGCCTTGAGCATGCCCAGTTGGTCCTTGGTCTCGTGGATGAAGCCGCGCCCGCTGCCGAGGTACGCGCTCTCCACCTGCCCCGTGACGTGCAGCACGGACGTGCCCGCGCTGAGCGCCTCGACGAGCGACCCGGCGGCGTTGCCCGCCCCGGTGCCGGTCGAGGTGAGGGCGCAGCCCAGTGAGCCGCGGGCCCGGCCGTGGGCGTCGGCGGCGTTCACCGCGGTCGCCTCGTGCCGCACGGGCACGAAGCGCAGCTCCCGGTCGACGGCCTCGACCAGCGGCAGATTGTGCACGCTGACGATGCCGAAGACCGTGTCGATGCCGAGTTCGCGCAGCACGGCGACGAGGAGATCGCCTCCGTTGTCGTAATGCATGAGGGCTCCTCAGAGGATGCCGCGGCCGACTCCGCCGCAGACGTCGATGCTGGTTCCTGTGATGTACGAGGCGCGCGGCGAGAGCAGCGCGACGATCGCGTACGCCACCTCGTCGGCCCGCCCGAGCCGTCCGAGCGCGATGCCCCGGTCGGCGGCCAGCTCGGCCTGCCACTCCTGGTAGCCGAGCCCGGAGCCGGCGGCGGCGTGCCGGCGCGTCCACTGGCCGGTGTCGACAAGCCCCAGGCAGACGGAGTTGACGCGGATGCCGTCGGGGGCGAGGTCCGCCGAGAGGGACTTGGAGAGGTTGAGGATGCCCGCGCGGGCGGCGCTGGTCGTGATCAGGCGGGGCTCGGGCTGTTTGGCGAGGACGGCGTTGACGTTGACGACGCAGGCGGCGGCCGAGGCGCGCAGCCACGGCAGGGCCGCCTGGAGGGGGTTGAGGACGCCCGTGAACTTCAGCTCCAGCTCGTCGCGCCAGTCCTCGGCGGTCGCGTCGGCGAAGCCCTTCATGCGGGACTGCCCCGCGTTGTTGACGAGCCCGTCGATGCCGCCGAACTCCGTCGCGGCGCGGTGCGTGAAGTCCCGTACGGCAGCGGCGTCCCGTACGTCGCAGACGCCGGTGAGGAGACGGTCGCCCGCGCCCAGCTCGGCGGCGGCCCCGGCGAGCCGGTCGGCGTCGCGGCCGCAGGTGGCCACCCGTGCGCCCTCGTCGAGCAGGGCGCGGACCGTGGCCAGGCCGACGCCCGAGCTGCCGCCGGTGACCAGGACGGTCCGTTCGGCGAGGCCCAGATCCATAACTGATGGCTCCTGTGGGTCAGTTCATGGTGAAGCCGCCGTTGACGGCGATCACCTGTCCGGTGAGATAGCGGGACTCGTCGCCGAGCAGGAAGGAGACGAGGCCGATGAGGTCGTCCGCCCGCTGCGGGCGTGAGATGGCGCGGTTCATGCGGTACAGCTCGTGCCGTTCGGCGGGGACGGAGTCGGTGGCCTCGCCCTCGGTGATGCCGGGCGCGACCGCGTTGACGGTGACGCCCCGGTCGCCGAGCTCCCGCGCCATCGCCCGGGTGAGCGCGATGACGGCGCCCTTGGAGGCGATGTAGTGCGCGAGGCGGGGCGAGCCGTACAGCGCGGCGTCGGAGGTGAGGTGCACGATCCGGCCGCCGTCCCCGTGCGCGAGGAGCTGGGGGAGCAGGGCCCGGGAGACCAGCCAGGGGCCGCGGGCGTTGACCGTCATGATGCGGTCCCACGCCGCGACGTCGATGTCCTGGAACTCCTTGCCGCCGACGCCGTTGGCGAGCCCCGCGTTGTTGACGAGACCGTGCAGGTGCCCCAACTCGCGTACGGATGCGGCCAGTTCGTCGACCGAATCGGGGTCGGCGACGTCCGCGCGCACGAAGTGGGCGTCCAGGCCCCGCGCCCGCAGCCCGGCGGCGGCCCGCTCCCCGCGCGCGGCGTCGAGCTCCGCGACGACGACCCGGAAGCCGTCCTCGCCCGCCCGGCGGGCCATGGCGAGTCCCAGGCCGCGGCCCGCCCCGGTGACGACGACGGTGCGTCGGTCAGCCACGGGTGACGCCGTGCATCGGCGAGTACTCGGGGTACGACGGCACCTGCGGCTTCTGTGTGCCGATGACGACGCAGAACAGGGCGTCGGTGTCGCCCTCGTTCTTCAGGGAGCGGGTCACCCCGGCCGGCACGACGATCATGTCGCGGTAGCCGAGCGTGCGGTACTCGACCTCGTCGGGCCCCCGGTGCACGCCGACGCGGACCTCGCCCTCCAGGACGAAGAAGGCCTCCTCCACGTCGTGGTGGGTGTGGGCGGGGCCCTCGGCGCCGGGCGGGAGCAGCATGTTGGAGAAGGTGAAGCCACCGGACGGCAGGATGCGGCCGTCGTCCTCGTGGTTGCCGGTGGCGCCGGAGCCGACGTAGCGGATCTGGCCGCGCCGGTACTGCGGGCCCGCCTTCTCCTGGAAGGAGAGCGTGTCGAAGTCCGCGACGCGGGACGTCCTGGTGGCGATGAGCGAGTCGGTGTAGGCGGCGAGGTCGTCGCCGTTGTCGTACGCGGTGGTGGTCAGCGGCATGGCGCAAACTCCTGTTCGGGAAGGCGGGCGGTGATGCGGAGGTGGGAGAGCACCCAGGCGTTGAAGCGCCCCGGCTGCTCCTGGTTGGCCAGGTGACCGGCGTCCTTGACGATCACGTAGGCGGTCTTGTGCAGGGCCCCGGCGATGACCTGCGAGGCGTCGACGCCGGTGACCCGGTCCTGGTCGCCGCAGAGGACGAGGGCGGGCGCGGTGACCGAGGGGAGCTCCGGGCGCAGATCGGCGGTGGCCATCGAGTCGGCGGCGTACGCGTATCCGGGCAGCCGCACCGAGGCGGCCATGGTGTCGACGACCCGCCGCACGAGGGCGGGCGGCGCGTCCGGCGAGACGAGCCGGGGCCCGCGCCGCTCGGCGAAGTCGCGCGGCCCGAGGGCGGCCAGCTCGGCGGCCCGCTGCCGCATGCCGTCGGCCTTCGCGGGGTCGGTCCCGGAGCCGGGGCCGGAGTCCGCGACGATCAGCGAGTCGACGAGGTCCGGGTGCCGGACGGCGAGCCGCAGCGCGATCACACCGCCCCACGAGACGCCGAGGACATGCGCCGAAGCGCCGTACGAGCGGATCACGTCGGCCGCCGCGTCCGCGAAGCCGTCGAGGTCCAACGGCCCGCCCGGATCGGGGGACTTGGCGTATCCGGGGGCGTCCCAGGCGAGCACCCGTACGTGGTCGCGGAGCCCGTCGAGCTGGGCTGCGAACGCGGCCGACGAGGAGCCGATGCCGTGCAGACAGAGCAGCAGGGGACCTGCGGATCCGGCCTCCTCCACATGGACGCGGACGGTCACAGGATCTGCCCCGTCCGCCCGGCGAGCGCCGCGAGGGAGCGCAGCACCGCGTGCGGCACGACCTGGCTGGTCGCCGGGTTGGCGGGATCCGGCAGATGGGCCACGTCGAAGCGGTACGACCCGTGCGCGCCGGACGCCTCGACGACGTGCCGCGTGTGGTGCGCGCCGGGATCGGCGACGACGCGGACCCGCACGGCGTCCAGGTCGCCGACGGCGAGCGCGACCGACGCCGCCACGTTCGTGGACTTCGGGAACTTCACCGGGACCTCGCGCGCGGTGCCGCACATGACCTCGACCGGGCCTGTCGCCGACCGCAGCCGGGACAGCAACTCCTCGTCCATCCACGGCTGTTCGAGCGTGCCCGGCAGCTTCGTGGTGGTCAGGCGCACCTCGTCGAGCGGGCCGAGCGAGCGCACGGCCTGCAGCAGATCGAGGCCGCCGACCGCGCCCCCGGTGAAGTACACCCGGCCGGGACCCGCCGCGCGCAGCCGCTCGGACAGTTCCTCGTCGGTGAGCGCGCCGGTCGAGGCGATCAGCAGATCGGTCCCGGAGGCGAGCACGCGCTCGCCCCACTCCCGTACGACGCCCTGCCCCGCCGCCTCCACGATCAGGTCGCAGCGCTCCAGGGCCTCGTCGAAGGAGACCTGCGGCGCGGGCGCCGCGTCCCCCAGCGGGCGGTTGTCGACGACGCACACCAACTCGGCGCCGGGGATGCGGTGTTCAGTGAGGGCCGTGCCGACGGCGCGCCCGATGGCGCCCCAGCCGACAAGGCCCACGCGCAGTGTGCCGTTCATGTGAGTGCTCCTTCCGGGGAGCCCGCCATGTGGCAGCGGATCTCCTGGGACGGCGGGCCCGCCGTGCCCCACAGGTCGGACAGCTCGGGCACCCGCCGCCACACCTTGGCGATCCAGCGGTCCTCGACGACCTGCGCGACCTCGGAGGTGTACTCGCAGACGAGCCCGGTCGGATCGGTGAAGTAGGAGAAGGTGTTGTTGCCGGGACCGTGCCGCCCGGGCCCCCACTGCGGGACGACCCCGTGGTGGCGCAGGCGCCCGAGGCCCCGCATGAAGTGGTCCACCGAACTCATCTCGTACGCCACGTGGTTGAGGGACACCCAGTCGGCCTGGTTGAACGCGACGCAGTGGTGGTCGGCGTTGCAGCGCAGGAACGCCATCTGGTGCTCGGACCAGTCGGAGACGCGCAGCCCGAGCACGTCGACGTAGAAGGCGACCGACGCGTCGATGTCGGGGGTGTTGAGGACGGCGTGCGTGACCCCGACGGGGACCGCGGCGTCGCGGCCGCGGGGCGCGACCGCCCAGGTCTGCGCGGACAGTTCGACGAGGCGGCCCTCGTGGTCGTGGAAGCGCAGTCCGTAGCCGCCGCCGACCTGGTCGAGCGGTCCGGGGCCCGCGACCGGGACGATGCCGCGTGCCGCCAGACGGCGCGCCGCCTCGTCGATCTCGGCCGGGGTGGCGACCGCGAACACCAGGCGGCCGAGCCCGGTCCGCTCCGAGCGGGTCAGCTGCAGGGCGTGGTGCTCCTCGCCGGTGCCGCGCAGCCAGCTCGTGCTGTGCCCGGACTCGACGACCTCCAGGCCCCAGGCGTCCTCGTAGAAGTCGGTGGCCTCCGCGAAGGAGGGGGTGAGCAGCTCGACCGAGCGCAGGGCGTGCAGCCGGGCTATCGGGGGATGGGACATCGGGTACTCCGGGGGTGAGGTCAGGCGGCCCAGGGCAGCGGGGTCTCGGCGGTGCCCCAGTACAGGGACTTCTGGCGCTGGTAGGAGCGGATGCCGTCGCGGCCCTTCTCCCGGCCGAGACCGCTGTCCTTCATGCCGCCGAAGGGAGTGGAGATGCTGAACTGCTTGTACGTGTTGATCCAGACGGTGCCCGCCTCGACCCGGCGCGCGATCCGCCACGCGGCCCGGTGGTCCCGGGTCCAGATCCCGCAGGCCAGGCCGTAGAAGGAGGAGTTGGCCCGGCGCACCAGATCCGCCTCGTCGTCGAACGGCAGGGCGACGAGGACCGGGCCGAAGATCTCCTCCTGGCAGACGCGCGCGGAGTGGGGCAGACCGTCGATGACGGTGGGCAGGTAGTACGCCCCTTCGCGGTACTCCGGGCCGTCCGGGGCCGCGCCGCCGCACAGCACCCGGGCGCCCTCCTCGCGCGCCAGATCGACGTGCGCGGCGACCGCGTCCCGGTGGCTGTGGTGCACCAGCGGCGCCACCTGGGTGTCCGGGGCGGTGCCGGGTCCCACCCGCAGCGCCCGGGTGCGCTCGACCAGTTCACCGACGAACCCGGCGTACAGCTCGCGCGCCACGAACAGCCGCGAACCGGCGACGCAGGACTGCCCGCTGGAGGAGAACACCCCGAACATCACCCCGGCCAGGGCCTGTTCGACGTCGGCGTCGGCGAGGACGACCGTCGGCGACTTGCCGCCGAGCTCCAGCGAGACGGGCATCAGCTTCTCGGCGGCCGCGTGCGCGATCGTCCGGCCGGTCCGCGTGCCGCCGGTGAAGGTGACCTTGCCGACCCGCGGATCGCGCACGATCGCGTCGCCGACGACGCTGCCGGGCCCGGGAAGCACGGACAACAGGGCGGCGGGCAGGTCGAGTTCGGCCAGGGCGCGGCCGACGATCCGGCCGAGCGCGAGCGAGATCAGCGGGGTCCACTCGGCGGGCTTGAGGAGCACCGCGTTGCCGCCGGCGAGCGCGGGGGCGAGCTTCTGCGCGTCGCTGGCGACGGGGGAGTTCCAGGGGTTGATCGCGCCGACGACGCCGATCGGCTCGTACACGCTCATCGTGACGTAGTCGCCGCGCGAGGGCGTGAGGGCCTCCTCCGCGGTCTCCAGGGCGGCCGCGGTGTAGCGGAACGTCCCGGCGGCGCTGGCCACCAGGGCGCGGGTCTCGGCGAGCGTCTTGCCGGTGTCGGCGGTCTGCAGCGCGGCGAGGTCGTCGGCCGCCTCGTCGATCAAGTGGGCGACGCGGTGCAGGAGTTCGGCGCGCCGGTGTGGCGGCAGATCCCGCCAGCGGGGGTCGGCCGCGGCGCGGGCCGCGGCCTCGGCCGCCTCGGCGACCTCCTCGGCGGTGACCGCGTGCACGGTGGCGAGCGCGCGTCCGGTGGCCGGGTCGACGGTCTCGGCGGGGGCGCCCGCGCCGCGCCGCCAGCGGCCCGCGATGAGTGCCTCGTCGGCCGGGATGCGGGGCATGAGGAGCCTCCTTGCGGAGCGGGGTCCGGGGGACCCATGGAGGGGTGAGCGTCCGATGTGCGCTCGACGCTTGAGTAAGCGCTAGAAATCTAAGGGCTTAAATATCTGCGACGCAAGACCCCATGTCTGAACGGTTGTCGACGATTTCCCTGCGGAGACCCTTGACGGGCTCCGGCGTGCGGACGGTACAACTTAAGCGCTAAGAGACTTTGCGCTTATGCGCCGCTCCACTCGGCCTGCGGCCCGCTTGCCCGTGCCACCCGGCCCGCCCCCCTCTCGCCCCACCCCGCCGCCCCCCGCTCGCCCCCGTCCCCGCCCCCTCAGCAGCGGAGTACCCGCATGACGATCGACGCCTCACCGGACCACGCACCGGACCGTGCCGTCCGGACCGCCATAGCCGCCCGCTTCGAACGCCTCCCCCTGTGCCGCTGGCACGTCACCGTCCGCCTCATCGTCGGCGCGGTCACCTTCTTCGAGGCCTTCGACCAGCTCCTGATCGCCTACGCGCTGCCCGAGCTGCGCCACGAGTTCCACCTCGGCACCTCCCGGGCCACGCTGCTGCTCACCGTCGGCTCCCTCGGCATGCTGGTCGGCGCGCTGCTCTCCGGACGGCTCGCCGACCGCGTCGGCCGCGTCAAGGTGATCGCGCTCTGCGTCGCCGTCTCCAGCGTCGCCAACCTCGCCCTCGCCGCGGCCCCGTCCCTCGACCTCTTCATGGGCCTGCGCTTCATCCAGGGCCTGGCCATCGGCGGCGAGGTGCCGGTGGCCGCCACGTTCATCGCCGAGATCACCCGCAGCCACCGGCGCGGCCGCTTCGTGCTCCTCTACGAACTCGTCTTCCCCGCGGGCCTCACCGTCGGCGCGCTCGTCGCCGCCTGGGTGGTGCCGATCCTCGGCTGGCGCTGGATGTACGCCATCGCCGCGCTGCCGGGCCTGCTCTGCATCCTCGTCCGGCGCAAGGTGCCCGAGTCGCCGCGCTGGCTCGCCGACCACGGCAGGGCGGCGGAGGCGGCCGAGGTGATGACCGGCATCGAGGCGGAGGTCGAGCGCGTCACGGGCGAGCCGCTGCCGCCGGTGCCGGAGACGGCGCCCGCCGCCGCACCCCAGGAGGCCGCGACCGGTGGCCTGCGCGGACTGTTCAGCGGCCGCTACCGCCGCCGCACCCTCGTCATCGGAGTCCTCTGGTTCACCGGCTACTTCGTCAACTACGGCATCACGTCCTGGCTGCCGACGATCTACCAGAACCGCTACGACCTGTCCCTCTCGGACGCGCTCCTCTTCTCCACCGTCACGTCCTGCGCGGGCCTGCTCGGCTGTCTCGTCGCCGCGCTCACCGTCGACAGGGCAGGGCGCAGACGCGTCATCACCGGCTGTCTCGGCGGGGCTGCCGCGATGTTGCTCGTGCTCGCGGTCCTCGGCGCCCGCACCCCGGCCGAGGTGCTGATCTGGACCTCGCTCGCCGCGGTCTGCTTCTTCGGCTCCAACATCTGCCTGTACCTGTACACGCCCGAGCTGTTCCCGACCCGCATGCGGGCCCTCGGCAGCAGCGTGGGCGGCGCGATGAACCGGCTCGGCGTGATCCTCGGACCGATCGTCGTGGGCGCGGTCTACGCGGGCGGGAACGTGTCGACCGTGTTCGTGATCCTTGCCGCGGTGGCCGTCGCCGGTGCCGTCGTCGCGGCGCTCGGCGCGGAGGAGACGGCGGGGCGGCGCCTGGAAGAGGTCTCCCCCTGACACCGGTCCCACCGCCCGGGGCGGTCAGCCGAAGCGTTCGATCCTGATCCGGTCCACCGGCTGGCCGCCGTCCACCAGGAGCCGCGACGCGTGTTCCGCGAAGCCGTTGGAGCCGCAGATGTACGCCTCCCAGCCGCCGTCGGGCTGCCCGGCGCCGAGGAAGGGCGCCAGGCGGGCCGCGTCGATGCGGCCTTCGGAGCGGGTCAGGACGGCGGTGGTTTCCGCGCCGTACTCGTCCGCGTAGATCAGGTCCTCGGACGTACGGGCCGAGACGATCAGACGCAGCGGCACATCGAGCCCCGCGTTCCTGTGGTGGCGGACCATCGACATCAGCGGCACCACGCCCGAACCCGCGCCGAGCAGCAGCGCGGGACGGTCGCCAGGCCAGGCGAAGAAGCCGGACAGCGGCCCGCGCACCTCGACCGTGTCACCGACGCGGGCGACGGTGTGCAGATGCCCGGACACCTCGCCGTCCGGCACATGGTCGAGGGTCAGCTCGATCTCGCCGCTGTCGTCGGGCGCGGAGGCGATCGAGTAGTGCCGCTGGGCGATGTAGCCGTCCGCCGCGGTGAGCCGCAGCATCAGGTGCTGGCCCGGCAGATGACCCTGCCACTCGGGCACGCTGAGGCGGAACGTCGAGGCGGCCGGGGTCTCGCGGCGGATCTCCACGACGGTCGCGCGCTGCCAGGTGGCGGCCGCGCGATTGCTGACCGCGATGCGCCCGGGCACGGCGAAGCGGGTCGGCGGCACGAAACCGCCGCGGGGGTACGAGGGGTGGGCGATGTCAGTCACCGGCGTAGCGCTCCTCCGCCCACGGGTCGCCCCGGTGGTGATAGCCGTTCTGCTCCCAGAAGCCCGGCTCGTCGCGGTCCAGCAGGCGCAGCCCCGCCACCCACTTGGCGCTCTTCCAGAAGTACAGGTGCGGGACGATCAGCCGGGCCGGGCCGCCGTGCTCGGCGGGCAGCGGCCCCTCGCCGTACTCCCAGACGATCCACGCCCTGCCGTCCGTCACATCGGCGAGCGGCAGGTTCGTGGTGTAGCCGGTGTGGGAGTACGCGACGAGGTGCGTGGCGCCGGGCAGCGGGCCCGCCGCGGCCAGGAACGAGTCCAGGCTCACGCCGCCGAAGCGCACCCCGAACTTGGACCAGCTGGTCACGCAGTGGATGTCGCCCCGGTACTCGGACGCGGGCAGCGCGTGCGCCTCGTCCCAGGTCCAGGTGTGCGGCGTCGCGACGAGACCGTCGACGCGGAACGTCCAGTCCGCGGCGGCCAGTTGCGGGGTCACCTCGGCGGACAGGACCGGCCAGCCGTCGGCCGCGTCGTACTGTCCCGGCGGCAGGCGCGGGTCGCGGTCGGCGGCACGGGCACGCCCGGCGAAGCCGCGGGTGGGCTGGAACGTCATGCCGTGCGCGCCGCCTCGGTGCTCGTCGCCGCCTCCTGGAAGGCCCGCAGGACGTCCGCCTCGTCCAGCGTGCGCAGCTCGCGCCCGCGCATCAGGACCCGCCCGTCCACGACCGTGTCCCGCACGTCGGCGGCCGCCGCGGCGTACGCGAGCGTCGACCACGGGTCGTGCCGGGGCGCCAGGTGCGGCCGCGCCAGGTCGACGACGATCAGGTCGGCGCGCTTGCCCGCCTCCAGGGAGCCCAGCTGGTCGCCGAGGCCGACGGCGCGCGCCGCCTCGATCGTCGCCATCCGCACGGTCTGCTCGGCGCCGACCGCCGTGGGATCGCCGCCCGCCTTGTGCACGAGCGCCGCGACCTTGATCACGCCGAACAGGTCGAGGGTGTTGGAGGCGACCGCGCCGTCCGTGCCGAGGCCGACGGTGACGCCCGCCGCGAGCAGCTCGGGCACGCGCGCGATGCCGCAGCCCAGCTTCAGGTTCGACACCGGGCAGTGCGCGACCGTCGTACCCGTGCGGGCGATGGCCGCTATCTCCGCGTCCGTCAGGTCCACGGCGTGCGCGAGCAGCGTGTCCGGGCCGAGCAGGCCGAGCGAGTCGAGCAGCTCCACGGGCCGCATGCCGTGCAGCGCGAGCACGTTCTCCACCTCGGCCGCGTTCTCGGCGGCGTGCACGTGCAGCAGCGCGCCGTGCTCCCGGGCGAGCGCGGCGATCGCCGTCAGCTGCTCGGGGTTCAGGGTGTACGTGGAGTGCGCGCAGACCACCGGGCGGGTGCCCGGCGCCGGCGTGTACGCCTTGAGGTGCTCGGCCGCCCAGTCGAGCCGCTCCGCGTAGGGGCGGCCGTCCGGCGGTCCCGGCACGTCCATGAACGTGGGCCCGGTGAGCAGCCGCCACCCCGCGTCACGGGCCACGGACAGCGCCGCCTCGTGGAACCAGAACATGTCGAGCGCGGTGGTGACGCCGCCGCGCACCGACTCGGCGACGGCGCCCCGCATCGCGGCCGCGACCGTCTCCGGCGAGAGGATCTCCGCCTCGCGCGGTATCACCCGCTCCAGGAAGCCCTGCAGCGTCACGTCGTCGGCGATGCCCCGCATCAGGTTCATCGCGAGGTGCGTGTGCGTGTTGATGAGGCCGGGCAGGACGAGGCAGCCGCGCGCGTCGATCTCCTCGGCCGCCTCGTACGTCGTGCGCAGCCGGTCGGCGGGGCCCACCTCGACGACGCGGCCCCCGCGCACGGCGACCGCGCCGTCCGCCACGACGGTGCCCGCGGCGTCGACGGTCAGTACGTCGCCGCCGTGCACCAGCAGGTCGATGGAGCCGCCGCGGTCCTGGGCCGGCAGGTCAGTGGTGTGCATCGGTTCCGTTCTCCCTGGTCGCCACGGTTCTTCCTGTCGCCACCGGCGGTCAGCGCTCGGCCGAGGCCAGCAGGCGCAGCGCGTCCAAGGTTATCCGGGCGCCCCGGGCGACCCCTTCGGCGACCACGTCGCGGTGCGGGTCGTACGCACCGGTCGACAAGGGGTCCTCCGCGTCGACCAGCTCGTCGGCGTTCGCGCCGTCCACGACCAGGGCGCCGCCCGCCGTCAGGCCGTGCGTCGAGGCGAAGACGTACAGCGCGGAGAGCTCCATCTCGATGGCGGCGATCCCGGCCCGCGTGTAGGCGTCGCCGGGCAGCGGCAGGAAGCCCGGCTGGAACGCGGCCCGCGTCCACACCACACCGCGGTGGTACGGGGCACCGGCGGCCCGCGCCGCGCGCTGCAGGGCGATGACCGCCTCCGGGGCCGAGAACGCCGGGTACTCGGCGGGGATCAGCTGCTGCGTCACCCCGTCGTCGCGGACCGCCGCGTCCGCGATGACGAGGTCGCCGTCGCGGATGCCGGGGCGGATCGCGCCCGCGGTGCCGAGCCGCAGGATCGTGGTGACGCCCGCCTCCGCGAGTTCCTGGAAGAGCAGGATCGCGCCGGGGGCGCCGACGCCGTGCGAGGCGACGACGACCTCGGTGCCCTGCCAGCCGCCGGTGAAGACGCGGTACTCGCGGTGGTACGACACCTCCTTCGCGTCGGAGAGCAGGTCGGCGACGGCGGCCGCGCGCCCCGGGTCGCCGACCACGACGGCCTGCGCGGGCAGGCCGGTGCGGGGGACGCGGGTGATGGGCAGCGGGTCGGTCGAGGACGTCATGAAGAGGCTCCTACCAGAGACTTGGGGCGCTTGCGGCGCCTGCCGCGCGCGGTGGATCCGCGGCGCGCCGTGGACAGGAAGAGGGCGATCAGGGTCACCACGTAGGGGGCGGCGTCGGTCGCCTGCTGCGGCAGGCCGTTGCCCTGCAGCCGGAAGCCGACCGCCTCCGCGATGCCGAAGAGCAGCGCGGCGAGCAGCACCCCGACCGGAAGGGCCCGGCCCAGCATGACCGCGACCACGGCGATCCAGCCGCGGCCCGCCGTCATGTTCTCCGAGAACAACGTGACGTTCCCGAGGGCGAGTTGGGCGCCCGCGAGACCGCACAGCAGGCCACTGGTGAGCACGGCCGCGTACTGGTACTTCGCCGGGCTCACGCCGAGCGTCGCGGCCGCGTCGGGCGCCTCGCCGACCCCGCGAAGCCGCAGCCCCCACGGGTGGCGGGCGAGGAACACGGCGGCGACGGCGACGGCCGCCCACGAGAGGTACACGAGCGCGGAGTGCCCGGAGACGGCGGGCCCGACGAACGGGACGGCCTCGATGCCCGGCAGGCCGATGCCGCCGAGGCCCGCGAGGCCCGGGTCGGAGAAGGTGCCCTGCACGCCGAAGACGGTACGCAGCAGGAACCCGGTCAGGCCGACCGCGAGCAGGTTGAGCGCGACACCGAGGACGACGGCGTCACCGCGCAGGCTGATGGTTCCCACGGCGAGGATCATCGCGTACGCCGCCGATGCGAGGGCGCCGAACAGGACGCCGAGCCAGGCGCTGCCGGTGGACCAGCTGCCCGCGACCGCGCTGAAGCAGCCGATCAGCATCATGCCTTCGAGGCCGATGTTGAACACGCCCGCCCGCTCGCAGACCGCGCCGCCGAGCGCGGCCAGCAGGATCGGGGTGAGGGCGAGGAGCGCAGAGTGGAAGAGCGCGGAGTCGACGGACATCAGAGGGCCCCCTTGGTGCGTACGGTCTGGTCCGCGGTCGCCTCGGGGACGCTCTCCGCGGCGGCCGCCGGGCCCGTCCCCGGGGCCTTCCTCGCCGCGCGCCGCCAGGTGAACCGGAGGCGCGCGGCGAGGAAGACGATGACGACGGCCTGGAGCACCTGCGTCAGCTCGCGCGGCACCTCGGTGGCCCGCTCCATGGCGAGCCCGCCGACCTCAAGGGCGGCGAAGAACAGCGCGGCCAGCGCCGTGCCGAGCGGCGCCGCCGAGGCGAGGAGCGCGGCCGTCAGGCCCGTCCAGGTGTGCCCGGCGGCCGTCAGCGACCCGTCGATGAAGCGGTACGGGAAGCTGAGCACGCCGATCGCGCCGACCAGGCCCGCCACCGCCCCCGACAGACCCATCAGGCGCAGCGTGAGCCGGGGCGCGTCGACCCCCGCGTACGCCGCGAAGCGCGGATTGAGGCCCGTCATGCGGATCTCGTAGCCGGTGGCGGTGCGGGCGTCGGCGAACACGAAGACACCCGCGGCGAGCACGACGAGCAGCAGTCCCACCGTGACCGTGGAGGACCCGAAGGCGGGCAGCTCGACGCCGTCCGGCAGGCGCCTGGTCTGCGGCAGGCTCGACCCCTCCTCCTTGAGCGGGAAGCGCGCGAGATAGGAGGCGAAGGACATCGCCGGGTAGCCGAGCAGCAGGCTGCTCACCAGGAGCGGTACGCCGAACCGGTTCTGGCAGACCGCGGCGAGCGCGGCATAGGCGGCGCCCGCCAGCATCCCGGCGAGCAGCGCGGCGACCACCAGGAGCGGCGCGGGCAGCGGCACGTACAGGCCGGTGGCCGCGGCGGCGATGCCGCCAAGGACCAACTGCCCGTCGCCGCCCAGGTTCAGCAGCCCGGCCCGCATCGGGATCGCGAGCGCGACGGCGAGTCCGAGGATGCTGGTGCCCGTCGTCAGCGTGGACCCGATGCCGTCGGGTCCGAGCGCGCCGCTGACCACGGAGCCGTACGCGCCGAGCGGATCGGCGCCCGTCCCGACGAGGAACAGCGCGCCGACGAGCACGGCGGCGACGACGGAGTGCAGGGCGGGGGAGCGCAGCATCCGCCCCACGGGCGAGCGCCCGCCGGAGAGGCTCTCGACGGCCATGTCAGGGGGCCTCCTTGCCGGGTGGGGGAGTGGCGGCGAGGGCCTCGGGGGAACCTCCGGGCGCCCCGCCCGCCATCGCGAGCCCCAGCGTCCGCTCGTCGGCGTCCTCGCGCGGGTACTCCGCCGCGACCCGCCCCTCGTACATCACGAGGACCCGGTCCGAAAGGCCCCGGATCTCGCTCAGTTCGGCCGAGACGAGGAGGATCGCGTGGCCCGCGTCGCGGTGGGCGATCAGCTGGTCGTGGATGGTCTGGATGGCGCCGATGTCGACGCCGCGGGTGGGCTGCTCGACGATCAACAGGGGGGAATCATGGGCGAGTTCGCGGCCGATGACCAGTTTCTGGAGGTTGCCGCCGGACAGCGAGCCCGCCGGGTGCCCGCTCGATGCCGCCTTGATGCCGAAGCGTTCGATCAGGACGCGCGCGTGCTCCCGCAGCCAGCCAGGCCTGAGCAGGCCGTGGCCGCGGTGGTGGCCCATGGCGAGGTTCTCCGCGACGGTCGCGGCCGGCGCGGTGCCGACCGCCGTGCGGTCCTCGGGCACGTACGCGAGGCCCGCCGCACGGCGCCGCGCGGCCGTCGCGTCCGTGATGTCGTGTCCCGCGAGCGTGACCCGGCCCGCGGTCACGGGGCGCAACCCCGCGACGGCCTCGACCAGTTCGGACTGGCCGTTGCCCGCGACGCCCGCGATGCCGACGATCTCCCCGGCGCGCACCGTGAGCGACACGTCCCGCACCGCGTCCGCCGTCAGACCGGCGACCGAGAGGACCGCACCGCCGGGCGAGCCCGCCGGATGCACCCGGTCGAGTTCCACCGCGCGCCCCGTCATGGCCGCCGCGATGCCGTCCGCGCTCGTGTCGGCGGTCCGCAGCCGCGCGGCGACCCGCCCGTCGCGCAGCACCGTCACCGCGTCGCTGCCCTCCATGACCTCGCGCAGCTTGTGCGTGACGAGCAGGACGGTGCGGCCCTCGTCGGCGAGGGAGCGAAGGACCCGGAAGAGCGCGTCCGCCTCCGCGGGGGTCAGCACCGCCGTCGGCTCGTCGAGGATGAGCGTACGGGCGCCCCGGTAGAGGAGTTTGAGGATCTCCACCCGCTGTCGTACGCCCACGGGAAGGCCCGCGACCTTCGCCGCGGGATCCACGGCGAGCCCGTGCGCGGCGGCGAGTTCGGCCACCCGCCGCACCGCCTCCGCCCGGTCGGTGAGACCGAAGCGGCGCGGCTCGGCGGCGTACACGACGTTCTCGGCGACCGTGAACGAAGGGAACAGCTTGAAGCTCTGGTGGACCATCCCGAGCCCGGCGGCGATCGCCTCGCTCGGATTCGCGAAGGACACCTCGCGCCCGTCGAGCAGGATCTGCCCGGCGTCCGGGCGCCGCAGCCCGTACAGGACGGACATCAGGGTGGACTTGCCCGCGCCGTTCTCACCCATCAGGGCATGGATCTCACCGCGCAGGACGGTCAGGTCCACCCGGTCGTTGGCGAGCGTGCCGGGGAACTCCTTGGTGATGCCGCGCAGTTCGACGGCCGGAGCGTCGGCCACCTCAGGCGGCCGGGTCATCGACGGTCAGCTTCCCCGCGACGATGTCGTCGCGCAGCTTCTCGACGCGCCGCAGCACGTCCTTGTTGGCGGGCTTCGCGATCAGGCACTTCGAGCCGGCGGCCCCCGGCTCCAGGCCGGTCAGCGACATGCCGCCCTCCTTCAGGCCGTACGACACGGTGGTGCCGCCCTTGCCCGACAGGATCTGCGCGATGCCCTTCTCCACGGCGACATCGGTCTTCTTGAGCACGTTGTCGACGACGACCCCGGGATTGCCGGGGCACTGGTTGGCGTCCACGCCGTACGCCTGGAAGCCCTTGCCCCGCACGGCCTTCGCGGCCTGGAACACGCCCGTGTTGCCGCCCGCCGCGGCCGCCATCACCTGGTCGGCGCCGCCCGAAGCGAGCGTCGCCGCCTGGTCCTTGGCGCGCGCCGCGTCGTTGAACGGCGACTGCCCGCCCACGAACAGCGTCCGCGAGGAGACCCCCGGCCGCACCTTCTTCGCGCCCGCCTCGAACGGCTCGCTGTAGCGCCGGAACTGCGGGGTGTCGAGCGCGTCGACCGCCCCGACCTTCTTGGCCTCGGTGAGCAGCCCGGCCTCCGCGCCCGCGAGGAACACCGCCTCGTGCTCGCGGAAGACGGCACAAGTGACGTTCTTGTACGCCTTCTTGGTGCACGCGTCGACGAGCAGGAACTGCTGCTTCGGATGGGCCTCGGCCTGCTGCGCCACGATGTCCGCGAACTCGAAGCCGACCAGCGCGACGACGTCGGGCGCGGCGTCGACCGCCGACGCCACGTTCTGCTGCCGCGAGTCGTTGTCGCTGCTCTGGAACACCTTCTGCGAGCCGCCCTGCGCCTTCGCCGCCGCCTTCACCCCGCCGACGGCCAGCTTGAGGAACTCGTTCTGGGCGACGGGATCGGGCGTGACGAGCGTGAACGCCTTCCCCTCCCCGCCCTGGTCCGAATCCCCGTCCTTGGCCGCGGCGTTGCAGCCGGTGGCGAGGAGGACGGCGCCGACGGTCGCGGCGGTGAGTCTCAGGGACGTACGCGTACGCAGGGACATGGGATCGCCTTCGTGGAGGTGCCTGGGAGCGGCCCAGACGGTGACAGGAGAGTCGTACGTGCTCGAACAGCGTCGCTCAGCGACAACAGCACATGCGTCGGCCGCAGGACACGGCGGGGCAGCGCGTGACGGTCGCTTGCGCGGTCATGGCTGTCCTCCTCGCACCGTGGATCGGATCGATCTGTCCTGGGTGGCGGTGAGGGTAACACCGGATTTCGGACAGCCGCTCGAACGTCTCGAAATGTGGTTCGAGCATGTCAGGTACGGTGACGGCACCCCTCCTCCCTTGGCCGGAATCGCCCCCTTTCATTCGGAGTTGAGCCCCATGAACAGCCAGGAACTGCGCGCCGTGACGTGGACGGCGACCGCGGCGGACGGCGGCGCGGCGTCCCCGTCGCTCTCCCTCATCGACCAGACGGCGCTCCCGCACGCCCTGGAGCGCCTCGACGTCACCACCGTCGACGGCCTGATCGACGCGATCGTCCGCCTCGTCGTCCGCGGCGCCCCCGCGATAGGCGCGGCCGGTGCGTACGGAGTGGCGCTCGCCATGGCGCAGGCCGGGCGCGAGGGCTGGGACCGGGCACGCCTGGACGCCGAGGTCGCCCGCGTCCGCGAGGCCAGGCCCACCGCGGTGAACCTGATGGTGTGCGTCGACCGCGTCAAGCCCCGCATCGACGAGGGCATCGCCGCGGTGCTCGCCGAGGCCGACGCCATCGTCCGCGAGGACCTCGCGGCCAACCACGCGATGGGCGCGTACGGCGCGGACTGGCTCCTCAAGCGCGTCGCCGCCGCGTCGGACCGCCCCCTGCGCATCCTCACCCACTGCAACACCGGAGCCCTCGCCACGGCGGGCTGGGGCACCGCGCTCGGCGTCATCCGCGAACTGCACGCCAGGGGACGGATCGAGACGGTGTACGCCGACGAGACCCGCCCGCTTCTCCAGGGCGCCCGCCTGACGGCCTGGGAGCTCGCCCAGGAGGGCATCCCGCACTACGTCCAGGCGGACGGCGCGGCGGCGGGCACGATCCTGCGCGGCGAGATCGACGCGGCGATCGTCGGCGCGGACCGCATCGCCGTGAACGGCGACACCGCGAACAAGGTCGGCACGGTCGGCATAGCCCTCGCCTGCGCCCACGCGGGCATCCCCTTCCTGGTGGCCGCCCCCACCACCACGGTCGACCTCTCCACCCCCTCCGGCGACGCGATCCCCATCGAACTCCGCAGCGAGGCCGAGGTCTTGGAGTGGTCAGGCATCCGCACGACCCCCGCGACCTCCCGCGCCCACAACCCCGCCTTCGACGTGACCCCCGGCTCCTTGGTGACCGCCCTCGTCACGGAGCGGGGTGTCCTCGAGGTGGCGGCGGGGGAGCTGCCGTCGGCCCGGCTGGGTTAGTGCTCGGAGTACTCAGCCCGTCCGGCGTTTGATGACGAACTCGGCGGAGCCGGTGATTTCCGTCGGCCCCGTGCCGGGGTCCGGGGCGGAGCCCCGTTTCGGGAAGGGGCGGGATTGGGGAAAGAACCGCCGGAGGCAAGACCTCAGCCCCGTGCCACCGCCAACTCCAAGAGCCACTCCACCACTTCCGCCCGATGCCGCGCCTCGCGAGGATCCGCCCCCCACACATAGATCCCGTGCCCGGCCACGACCACCGCGGGCATCCCGGGGCTCAACGCCGCCTCAAGCCGATCCCCGAGCACCGCCATGTCCTGACTATTGGCGATCACCGGCAACGTCACCGACACCTCATGCGTCGGATGCCCGAGCCCCTTCAGCATCTCCAGACCCTCGAAGGGGATCCCTTCGGGGGAGCGCTGCCCCATGACGACCGACGCCACCGTGTGGACATGCACGACGGCGCCCGCGCCAGTGAGCCGCACCACGCGCGCGTGCAGCGCCGCCTCGGCGGAGGGCCGCCCGGGACCCGCCGCGGCGCCCTCGCCGTCCGTCAGCACGACGTCGGACGCGGTGAGTTCCCCCTTGTCGCGCCCGCTCGCCGTGACGGCGAGCCGCAGCGGGTCACGGGAGAGGACCAGCGACAGGTTCCCCGACGTGCCGCGCATCCAGCCGAACGACGCGAACCGCGCGGCCTCCGCGGCAAGGACGGCTCCCGCCTCCGCCAGATCGAGTGCGGCGGCGGCGCTGGTCTCGGTCATGAACTGCTCCTAGCGGCAAGGGATATCCCGGTGAAGGCGGGCACCTCGGCGTGGTCGCCGAAGTCGGCGTCGGCGTACGGCTCCCCGGCCCGGCGCACACCGAGCGTCCGCCAGCCCGCGGCCCGCGCCGCGTCCAGCTCGCCGGGCCTGTCGGAGAGGAAGAGCAGCCGGGCGGGCGGGACGCCGACGGACGAGGCGATCTTCCGGTAGGAGTCCGCCTCCTGCTTGGGCCCCGCGTTCTCGGTGTCGTACAACCCGGAGACGAGGCCGAGGAGATCGCCCTCGGGGGAGTGCGTGAACCAGGCCCGCTGTGCGGACACCGAGCCCGACGAGTAGACGTACAGCTGCATCCCGTCCGCGTGCCAGCGCCGCAGCACTTCGATGACGTCCGGGTAGAAGTGCGAGACGAGCTCACCGCGGGCGAAGCCCTCCGCCCAGAGGATGCCCTGGAGCGTCTTCAGGGGCGTCGCCTTGCGGTCGGCGTCGACCCACTGGCCGAGGACCTCCTCGACGCGCGCGGCGTCGGCGCCGGGCTCGCCGATCTCGTCCCGCACTTGGGCGACGGCCCGCGCCACCTCGGGCTCCGCGCCCCGCGACGCGAGCAGCGCCCCGAAGCGTTCTCGGGCGTACGGGTAGAGCACGTCCACCACGAACCCCGTGGCGCTCGTGGTGCCCTCGATGTCGAGCACCACGGCGTCCACGGCGAAGACGTTCCGGTCCGTCACGCCGCGTACCCCGAGTGGATCTCGTCGAAGTCGGGGAAGCGTTCCGCGATCGGGCTGCCCGTGAAGGTGCCGATCCAGCCGTCCTCCTCGTGGAAGAAGCGGATCGCGGTGAACGCGGGGGAGGTGCCCATGTCGAACCAGTGCGTCGTGCCGCGCGGCACCCCGAGCAGATCGCCCTTCTCGCAGTAGACGGCGTGCACTTCACCGGCCACGTGGAGATAGAAGATCCCGGCGCCCGCGACGAAGAACCGCACCTCGTCATCGTCGTCGTGGGTGTGCTCGGCCAGGAACTTCTGCCGGGCCGCGGCGGCCTTCGCGGGCCACTCGGGGTCGGCGCCGTCGGCGGCGTCCTTGGGGGGATGCAGCGCCACGACGTCGACGGTCTGGAAGCCCTCTTCGGCGTTGAGCTTGTCGATCTCCGCGCGGTACGCGGCGAAGACGGTGTCGCTGTCCGCGTCGGCGGGCACGTCCTCGCGCACCGGCCACTGTTCGTAGCGCACGCCTATGGGGGCGAGGGCGGCGGCGATCTCCGCCGGCTCCGACGTGCGGCGCACCACGGTCTCGGGTCCGGCCTCCGGCCAGGTCGTCAGGAGGGTCATTGATCACTCCAGGGCAGGTCAGGGGTGTTCTTCGGATCGTAGCCCGCGGTGCGGAGCCGTCACGGGGTGTCCCACAGCGTGGACGGCGCCGCCCTGCGCACCACCGGCGCGATCTCCTCCGCGAACCGTTCCAGGGTCTCGATCTGCTCGGCGGGCGCGAGCCCGAAACCGTCCACCGAGATCGACTGCAGATCGTGCCCGTACACCTCGTGATAGCCGAGGATCTTGTCGATGATCTGCTGCGGGGAGCCGATGAGTTGGGGCCCGTCCGCGATCGCCTCCTCGATCGTGCGGAAGGGCGTGTTGTACCCCGCCTTGCCTTCCAGGTCGGGCCGGAAGGACTGCGCGACCTTCGCCTCGTACAACTCCTTGTAGCGGGCGACCGCCTGCTCCGCGGTGTCCGCGATGAGCAGCCCGCCCGAGCCCGCCGCGACATGAGCGCGGGCCGGATCGTGGCCGTACGCCTCGAAGCGCTCGCGGTAGTGGGCGATGAGCGAGGCGTACGCCGAGCGCGGCTGGATGGCGTTGGCCGTGAACAGCGGATCACCGTGCTTCGCCGCGAGTTCGGGCGAGTTGAGGGAGGTCGCGGAGCCGTGCCAGACGCGCGGCGCCCCGGCGTACGGCCGCGGCACCGTCGTCACGTTCTTCAGCGGCGGCCTGAACTCGCCCTCCCAGTCGACGTTCTCCTCGCGCCACAGTCGGCGAAGCAGCTCGTACTTCTCGCGCTGGAGGTCCCACTGCCGCTCCTCGTCGAGCCCGAAGAGATCGAAGTGCCCGGCCTCCGCGCCCTTGCCGACGACGAGTTCGACGCGGCCGCGCGAGATCTGGTCGAGTGTCGCGTAGTCCTCGGCGACCCGCACCGGGTCGAGGATCGCGACGACGGTGACGCCGGTGAGGAGCCTGATCCGGGTGGTGCGCGCGGCCACGGCGCCGAGCACGACCGTGGGGCTCGACGACAGGAACGCGCCCGCGTGCCGCTCGCCCACGGCGTACGCGTCGTAGCCGAGCCACTCCGCCGCCACACCGACCTCGATGACCTCCTCGAACCGGTCGGCGGGGGAGGGGAGTCGTCCTGTCAGCGGGTGCGGGGCGTGGGAAATGAGGGAAAGCACCTGAAACTTCATGCCTTCAAATGTGCGCGCGGAACATTGCGGCGCTGTGGCGGCGGTGTGGCGCCCCGCACCGCGCACGCGTGAGGGGCGGCCCCCAACGGGAGCCGCCCCTCAGCCACTTCAGACGTGTCAGGCCTTCTTGCCCAGCAGGTCCTCGACCTTGCCGCGGACCTCGTCCGTGGCGAGACCGCGGATCGTCAGCGTCGTACGGCGGCGCAGCACGTCGTCGGCCGTCTCGGCCCACTCGTTGTCCCGCGCGTAGACGACCTGCGCCCAGATCTCCGGGGCGTCCGGGTGGACGCGCTCGGCCAGCTCCGGGTTCTCGTTCGCCAGACGGGCGATGTCGAAGGAGAGCGAGCCGTAGTGCGTCGCCAGGTGCTTGGCGGTGTCGGCCGACATGCGCGGCCCGGGCGCCGGGCCGTCCACCAGAAGGCGGTGGGCGACGGCGCGCGGGTTGGCGATGCCGGGCAGCGGCAGCTTCTTCGGCAGCGAGGAGACCGGCTCGTAGTCGTCGCCGAGCGGGTGGCCCGGCAGCGCCTCGAGCTTCTTCATGATCGTCCGGCCGATGTGGCGGAACGTCGTCCACTTGCCGCCCGCGACCGACAGCATGCCGCCCGCGCCCTCGGTGACGACCGTCTCGCGCTTGGCCTTCGAGGTGTCGCCGGGACCGCCGGGCAGCACGCGCAGACCCGCGAAGGAGTACGTGATCAGATCGCGCGACAGCTGCTGGTCGCGGATGGAGAACGCGGCCTCGTCCAGGATCTGCGCGGTGTCCGCCTCGGTGACGCGCACGTCCGCCGGGTCGCCCTCGAACTCCTCGTCCGTCGTACCGAGCAGGAGCATGTCCTCCCACGGCAGGGCGAACGTGATGCGGTACTTGTCGATCGGCGTGGCCAGCGCGGCCTTCCACGGGGCGGTGCGCTTGAGGACCAGGTGCGCGCCCTTGGAGAGCCGGATGGAGGGGGCCGCGTCCGGGTTCTCCATCTTGCGCAGGTGGTCGACCCAGGGACCCGTCGCGTTCAGCACCAGGCGGGCGCTGACGCCGAACTCGGTGCCGTCCATGCGGTCCTTGAGCTCCGCGCCCGTGACCCGGCCCTTGGTGAAGCGCAGGCCCGTGACCTCGGCGTGGTTGAGGACGGCGGCACCGGCCTCGACGGCCGCGCGGACCGTCATCAGGGCCATGCGGGAGTCGTTCATCTGGTCGTCGCCGTAGACCGCGACGGCCTTCAGGTTGTCCGTGCGCAGCTCCGGCACGTCCTGCGCGGCCTTCGACGGCGAGAGCAGGTGGCCGACGCCGTCGCCGAACGCGGAGAGCGCGCTGTACGCGAAGACACCCGCGCCCAGCTTGGCCGCGCCGTGCGGGCCGCCCTTGTACACGGGCAGGTAGAAGGTGAGCGGGTTCGCCAGGTGGGGGGCCACCTGACGGGACACCGCGCGACGCTCGAAGTGGTTCTCCGCGACCAGCTTCACCGCGCCGGTCTGCAGGTAGCGCAGACCGCCGTGGAGGAGCTTGGAGGAGGCGGAGGAGGTGGCGCCGGCGAAGTCACCGGCGTCCACCAGGGCCACCCGCAGTCCCGACTGCGCGGCATGCCAGGCGGTGGAGATGCCCAGGATCCCGCCGCCGATCACCAGGAGGTCGTACGTCGCCTTGGAAAGCCGCTCCCGGGTCTCGGCGCGGCTCGGGTTGGAACCGGCAGCCGGATGCGTCCCGAGGGCAGGGACGCTCTGCAGGGTGGTCATTGTCTTACTCCTCGCCACTCTCATCGAGCCAACCCATGGACCGCTCGACGGCCTTGAGCCAGCTCTTGTACTCACGGTCGCGGGTGCCCGCGTCCATGTGGGGGGTCCATTCCGCGGCCCGGCGCCAGTTGGCGCGCAGCTCGTCGGTGGAAGACCAGAAGCCGACGGCGAGACCGGCGGCGTAGGCGGCGCCGAGGCAGGTCGTCTCGGCCACCATCGGGCGCACCACGGGCGCGTCGAGGAAGTCCGAGAGGGTCTGCATCAGCAGGTTGTTGGAGGTCATGCCGCCGTCGACCTTGAGGGCCGCGAGCTCGACGCCGGAGTCCTTCGTCATGGCGTCGGTGATCTCACGGGTCTGCCAGGCCGTGGCCTCCAGGACGGCGCGCGCGATGTGCGCCTTGGTCACGTACCGGGTGAGGCCCGCGATCACACCGCGGGCGTCGGAGCGCCAGTACGGGGCGAACAGGCCGGAGAAGGCCGGCACGAAGTAGGCGCCGCCGTTGTCCTCGACCGACGACGCGAGGGTCTCGATCTCCGCGGCGGAGTTGATCAGGCCCATCTGGTCGCGCATCCACTGCACCAGCGAACCGGTGACGGCGATGGAACCCTCCAGGGCGTAGACCGGCTTCTGGTCGCCGATCTGGTAGCCGACCGTGGTCAGCAGGCCCGAGTAGGAGTTGATGGCCTTGTCACCGGTGTTCATCAGCATGAAGGTGCCGGTGCCGTAGGTGGACTTGGCCTCGCCCTCGTCGAAGCAGGTCTGGCCGAACAGGGCCGCCTGCTGGTCGCCGAGCGCGGAGGCGACGGGGATGCCGCCGAGCAGGTCGCCGAGCTTGCCGCCGGAGACCTCGCCGTAGACCTCGGCGGAGGAGCGGATCTCGGGGAGCATCGCCGTGGGGACGCCGATGGACTCGCAGATCTTCTCGTCCCACTGCATGGTGTGCAGGTTCATGAGCATGGTGCGCGAGGCGTTGGTGACGTCGGTGACGTGCTTGCCGCCGTTGACACCACCCGTCAGGTTCCAGATGACCCAGGAGTCCATCGTGCCGAAGACGATGTCGCCCGCCTCGGCGCGCTCGCGCAGGCCCTCGACGTTGTCGAGCAGCCAGCGGGCCTTGGGCCCGGCGAAGTAGGAGGCCAGCGGGAGGCCGGTCTCGCGGCGGAAGCGGTCCTGGCCGACGTTGCGCCCGAGCTCCTTGCAGAGCGCGTCGGTGCGGGTGTCCTGCCAGACGATGGCGTTGTGCACCGGCTCGCCGGTGTTCTTGTCCCACAGCAGCGTGGTCTCACGCTGGTTGGTGATGCCGATCGCCTTGATGTCGTCGCGGGTGATGCCGGCCTTGGAGACGGCCCCGGCGACGACCTGCTGGACATTGGTCCAGATCTCGGTCGCGTCGTGCTCGACCCAGCCCGGCTTCGGGAAGATCTGCTCGTGCTCCTTCTGGTCGACGGAGACGATCCGGCCGTCCTTGTCGAAGACGATGCAGCGGCTCGAGGTGGTGCCCTGGTCGATGGCCGCGATGAAGGGGCCTGCGGTGTGTGCGTCGGTCACGGTGTGCTCCAGAAGTTCTTGCTTGGCGGTCTCGGCGTCTGAGGCGGTCATCGGTCGCTGTCGCGGATCTACTTGAACGCGACGTTGTACAGACCGCCGGCGATGGCGCCGCCGATCAGCGGACCGACGACCGGCACCCAGGCGTACGACCAGTCCGAGCTGCCCTTGTTCGGCAGCGGGAGCACGGAGTGGATGATGCGCGGACCGAGGTCACGGACGGGGTTGATCGCGTAGCCCGTGGGGCCACCGAGCGAGAGGCCGATGCCGACCACGACGAGCGCGGTGATCAGGGCGCCGAGCACGCCGAGGCCGTTGCCGCCGTCGTTCAGGCCCTGGGTCAGGATCGCGAGGACCAGGACGACCGTGGCGATGACCTCGGTGAGCACGTTCTGCACGGCGTTCCGGATCTCGGGGCCGGTCGAGAAGATGCCGAGCACGGGGCCCGCCTTGGGCGCGGACTTCTGGTCGACCATGCCCTCCTCCGCCGGCTGCGCCGCGAGGATCTCGGGGTCGGTCAGGTGGGCCTTGAACTGGCCCATGTAGGTGACCCACACCAGGAAGGCGCCGATCATCGCGCCGAGCAGCTGCGAGCCCAGGTAGAGCGGTACGTCGCTCCACTTGGTGCCGCCCTCGATCGCGAGGCCGAGCGTCACCGCCGGGTTGAGGTGGGCGCCGGAGACGCCACCCGCGAGATAGGCGCCGGTCAGCACGGCGAAGCCCCACCCGAAGGTGATGGCGAGCCAGCCGGCGTCCTTGGCCTTTGAGCGCTTGAGCGTGACGGCGGCGCACACGCCACCACCAAGCAGGATGAGCACGGCGGTACCGATGGTCTCGCCGATGAAGATGTCGGAGCTGGACACCCGCGACTCCTTTGTCCTTCGTCCAGGGGAAGGCGAACCCCGGGTCCCTCCGGTGGTCCGCGACCTCAGGTGAGGTCGTTGCCGGCCCTTGGCCTTGCCACACTCTAGCGCGTAATGCCGGTAGGTGTTCGACAATGCCGACCGATGGACGCGAGTCTCGCCCTGGTGTTACTTGCCCGTCAAGACTTCTGTTATTGAAAACACGATCGTTATTGATCGTTCCGGGTTATTGACGATCTCGCAGCCCGAGAGGGCACGGCCGCAGGTCAGAAACGTCCCGCGCCCAGATCCCTGGAGACGGCGCGCGCGCAGTCCCGCACGGCGGCGATCAGCTCCGGCCGCAGCTCCCCGTCCTTGCAGACGCGCTCCACGGCGCCGGTGACACCGACCGCGCCGACCGGCATGCGGCGCCGGTCGTGGATGGGGGCCGCGACGGAGGCGATGCCCTCCCAGGTCTCCTCGACGTCGGCCGCGTACCCGCGCGCGCGGGTCAGATCGAGAACGCCCTCGAACCCATCGGCGTCGGTGACGGTGCGCGTGGTGAAGGTCTTGCGCTCGGCCTCGACGGCTTCGTTGTGCGCGACCGGGTCGTAGGCGGAGAGGACCTTTCCCAGGGCGGTGGAGTGCAGCGGCTGCATGGCCCCCACCTCCAGGACCTGGCGGCTGTCGTCGGGCCGGAAGACATGGTGGACGATGAGTACGCCCTGCTGGTGCAGTACGCCGAGGTGCACGCTCTCGCCGCTGGAGCGGGCCAGGTCGTCGGTCCACACCAGGGCGCGGGCCCGCAGCTCGTGCACGTCCAGATAGCTGTTGCCCAGGCGGAGCAGCTCGGCGCCCAGCTGGTAGCGGCCCGACGCGGAGTCCTGCTCGACGAAGCCCTCGGCCTGGAGGGTGCGCAGGATGCCGTGGGCCGTGCCCTTGGCCAGGCCGAGCGCGGAGGCGATCTCCGAGAGGCCGAGCCGTCGCTCGCCGCCCGCGAGCAGCCGCAGCATCGCCGCGGCACGTTCGAGCGACTGGATGTTGCGTGCCATCGCAGTCCCGACCTCCGTCCCCTCGCACCACATTCGTCGTTCGACAATGCTGAACACTATCGGTCGTTGTCGACCTCCCGCTAATGCGCGGACGGCCCGTGTTGCACCCCTCTCCCTTGTCAAGAGCGCACTTGAGCCAGACTCGACCCGCACGTCCGTCCCGTGGACGACTTCACAACGGGACCTTGGTCCCGGCTACCCTGGCCGAGTGCGCCCTCCAACAGAAGGCGCAAAGCCGACAGCCGTCGCACTCCAGGGAGCTCTTTCATGGCCTCGTTGCCAACCCCGTCGTCGCAGTCCACGCCCTTCCCGCCCGAGAGCAGGGCCCGAGTCGACGCCTTCCGCGAGGCCCTCGCCACCCGCGTGGTGGTGGCCGACGGCGCGATGGGCACGATGCTCCAGGCGCAGGACCCCACGCTCGAGGACTTCCAGAACCTCGAAGGCTGCAACGAAGTCCTGAACATCACCCGCCCGGACATCGTCCGCTCGGTGCACGAGGAGTACTTCGCGGTCGGCGTCGACTGCGTGGAGACCAATACGTTCGGCGCGAACTTCGCGGCCCTGAGCGAGTACGACATCCCGGAGCGCAACTTCGAGCTCTCCGAGGCCGGCGCCCGCATCGCCCGCGAGGTCGCCGACGAGTTCACGGCGAGCACCGGGCAGCAGCGCTGGGTGCTCGGCTCGATGGGCCCGGGCACCAAGCTGCCGACCCTCGGCCACGCCCCCTACACCGTGCTGCGCGACGCCTACCAGACCAACGCCGAAGGCATGATCGCGGGCGGCGCCGACGCCCTCCTGGTGGAGACCACCCAGGACCTCCTGCAGACCAAGGCCGCCATCCTCGGCGCCCGCCGCGCCCTGGACGCCACCGGCGCGAACCTCCCGCTGATCTGCTCGGTCACCGTCGAGACCACCGGCACGATGCTCCTCGGCTCCGAGATCGGCGCGGCGCTGACCGCCCTGGAGCCGCTCGGCATCGACATGATCGGCCTGAACTGCGCCACCGGACCCGCCGAGATGAGCGAGCACCTGCGCTATCTCGCCCGCCACTCGCGCGTCCCGATCTCCTGCATGCCCAACGCGGGACTGCCCGTCCTCGGCAAGAACGGCGCGCACTACCCCCTGACGGCGCCCGAGCTGGCCGACGCCCAGGAGACCTTCGTCCGCGAATACGGCCTGTCCCTGGTGGGCGGCTGCTGCGGTACGACCCCCGAGCATCTGCGCCAGGTCGTCGAGCGGGTGCGCGGCGTCGAGACGGCCGCCCGCGAGCCGCGCCCCGAGCCCGGTGCCGCCTCGCTCTACCAGACCGTGCCGTTCCGCCAGGACACCTCGTACATGGCGATCGGCGAGCGCACGAACGCCAACGGCTCCAAGAAGTTCCGCGAGGCCATGCTGGAGGGCCGCTGGGACGACTGCGTGGAGATGGCGCGCGACCAGATCCGCGAGGGCGCGCACATGCTCGACCTCTGCGTCGACTACGTGGGCCGCGACGGCGTCAAGGACATGGAGGAGCTGGCGGGCCGCTTCGCCACCGCCTCCACCCTGCCCATCGTCCTGGACTCCACCGAACTCCCCGTCCTCCAGGCCGGGTTGGAGAAGCTGGGCGGCCGCGCCGTCATCAACTCCGTCAACTACGAGGACGGCGACGGCCCCGAGTCGCGCTTCACCAAGGTCACCGCGCTCGCCAAGGAGCACGGCGCCGCGCTGATCGCGCTGACCATCGACGAGGAGGGCCAGGCCCGCACCGCCGAGAACAAGGTCGCCATCGCCGAACGCCTCATCGAGGACCTGACCGGCAACTGGGGCATCCACGAGTCGGACATCCTCATCGACACCCTGACCTTCACCATCTGCACCGGTCAGGAGGAGTCCCGCGGCGACGGCATCGCCACCATCGAGGCGATCCGCGAACTCAAGCGCCGCCGCCCCGACGTGCAGACCACGCTCGGTCTCTCCAACATCTCCTTCGGCCTCAACCCGGCCGCCCGCGTGCTGCTCAACTCCGTCTTCCTGGACGAGTGCGTCAAGGCGGGCCTCGACTCGGCGATCGTGCACGCCTCCAAGATCCTGCCGATCGCGCGCTTCGACGACGAGCAGGTCACCGTCGCCCGCGACCTGATCTACGACCGCCGGGCCGAAGGCTACGACCCCCTGCAGAAGCTCATGGAGCTCTTCGAGGGCGTCTCCACCAAGTCGATGAAGGCGGGCAAGGCCGAGGAGCTGCTCGCCCTGCCGCTGGACGAGCGCCTGCAGCGCCGCATCATCGACGGCGAGAAGAACGGCCTGGAGGCCGACCTCGACGAGGCACTCCAGGACACGCCCGCCCTCGACATCGTCAACAACACCCTCCTTGAGGGCATGAAGGTCGTCGGCGAGCTCTTCGGCTCCGGCCAGATGCAGCTGCCGTTCGTGCTCCAGTCCGCCGAGGTCATGAAGACCGCGGTGGCGCACCTGGAGCCGCACATGGAGAAGTCCGACGCCGAGGGCAAGGGCACCATCGTCCTCGCCACGGTCCGCGGCGACGTCCACGACATCGGCAAGAACCTCGTCGACATCATCCTGTCCAACAACGGCTACAACGTGGTCAACCTCGGCATCAAGCAGCCCGTGGCCGCGATCCTGGACGCCGCCGAGGAGCACCGCGCCGACGTCATCGGCATGTCGGGCCTCCTGGTCAAGTCCACCGTGATCATGAAGGAGAACCTGGAGGAGCTCAACCAGCGCGGCATGTCCGCCGACTTCCCGGTGATCCTCGGCGGCGCCGCCCTCACCCGTGCGTATGTCGAGCAGGACCTGCACGAGATCTACGAGGGCGAAGTGCGCTACGCCCGCGACGCGTTCGAGGGCCTGCGCCTGATGGACGCCCTCATCGCCGTCAAGCGCGGCGTGCCCGGCGCGACCCTGCCCGAGCTGAAGCAGCGCCGCGTGCCCAGCAAGGCCTCCGCCGCCGTCCTCGAGGTCAACGAGGAGGAGGGGCCCGCCCGTTCGGACGTCTCCACCGACAACCCGGTCCCCACGCCGCCGTTCTGGGGCACCCGTGTCGTCAAGGGCATCCAGCTCAAGGAGTACGCCTCCTGGCTCGACGAGGGCGCGCTCTTCAAGGGCCAGTGGGGCCTCAAGCAGGCGCGGACCGGCGACGGACCCTCGTACGAGGAACTCGTCGAGACCGAGGGCCGCCCACGCCTTCGCGGCTGGCTGGACGAGCTGCACACCAAGAACATGCTCGAAGCGGCCGTCGTGCACGGCTACTTCCCCTGTGTGTCCAAGGGCGACGACCTGATCATCCTGAACGACGACGGCTCGGAGCGGACCCGCTTCTCCTTCCCGCGCCAGCGCCGCGGCCGCCGCCTGTGCCTCGCGGACTTCTTCCGCCCCGAGGAGTCCGGCGAGACCGATGTCGTCGGCCTCCAGGTCGTCACCGTCGGCTCGAGGATCGGCGAGGCCACCGCCGAGCTCTTCGCCGCCGACTCCTACCGCGACTACCTCGAACTGCACGGCCTGTCCGTGCAGTTGGCCGAGGCCCTCGCCGAGTACTGGCACGCGCGCGTGCGCTCCGAACTCGGCTTCGGCGGCGAGGACCCCTCCGACGTCGAGGACATGTTCGCCCTGAAGTACCGCGGCGCCCGCTTCTCGCTCGGCTACGGCGCCTGCCCCGACCTGGAGGACCGCGCGAAGATCGCCGAGCTGCTCCAGCCGGAGCGGATCGGCGTGCAGCTCTCCGAGGAATTCCAGCTGCACCCCGAGCAGTCCACGGACGCGATTGTCATCCACCACCCCGAGGCGAAGTACTTCAACGCCCGCTAACGGCGCGTACAGGTACGGCAACGCCTGCTAAGGCCGCGTTTAACTGAAGCGCGCGTTCCTGGGACGAGTCGTACACTGGTCGGTCCAGCTCAGGCCGGTTCCCTTCGGGGAACCGGCCTTCTCGTCCCTCATGGAGGTGTGTCGGATGACCAGTACGGTCCCCGCGCTCGGTACACGTACGGCCGAAGGGTCCGCCCTTCAGGGCGTCCTCCTGGACATGGACGGCACGCTCGTCGACACCGAGGGCTTCTGGTGGGACGCCGAGGTCGAGGTCTTCGCGTCGCTCGGCCACGCCCTCGACGAGGCCTGGCGCGACGTGGTCGTCGGCGGACCCATGACGCGCAGCGCGGGCTTCCTCATCGAGGCCACCGGCGCCGACATCACCCTGCCCGAGCTGACCGTGCTGCTCAACGACGGCTTCGAGGACCGCATCAGCCGCTCCCTGCCGCTGATGCCGGGCGCCGCGCGCCTGCTCGCCGAACTCGCCGCGCAGCGCGTGCCGATGGCCCTCGTCTCCGCCTCGCACCGGCGCATCATCGACCGCGTCCTCGGCTCGATCGGCGCCCACCACTTCGAACTCACCGTCGCGGGCGACGAGGTGACCCGCACCAAGCCGCACCCCGACCCCTACCTCCTCGCGGCCGCGGGCATCGGCGCGGACCCGGCCAGATGCGCCGTCATCGAGGACACCGCCACCGGTGTGGCCGCCGCGGAGGCCGCGGGCTGCCGGGTGGTGGCCGTGCCGTCCGTCGCCCCCATCGCACCGGCCGCGGGCCGCACCGTCGTGCCCTCCCTCGAACACGTCAACCTGCCTTTCCTGCAAGGGCTGATGAGTTTCTGAGGTTCCGCCAGTTCCCTCATCGACCCCGTTGAAGGTGTGACGTTTCCCACTTCAAGTGGGGTCGACAGTGGGGCCCGTGTGTGCCCTGACCCCTCTTGGGGGGTGTGGGGGCGTGACGTTGTGTCCCGATTGATGGGAGCGTGCACGAAACCTTCCACTGTTGGGTTATCGGTGCGTCCGCGCCCGGTTTCGCAGCGTGATTGGCGACCGGGTCCCACCCTCTCCGGCGCCCGACTGGTGCGGACTAATCTCGTCGCGAGAACATCGCCCCACCCCCCGTGCCCCATCAACCCTCACCCCGCGTTGCGGGATTCACGGGATTCAAGAGCTCTGGAGAACGTCGAGCATGAACCGCAAGATTTTGGTGCTGCCGGCTGTCATAGGTCTGCTCGCCCCCGCGCTCGCCGCGTGCGGTGGTTCGGGCAGCGGAGACGGCGATGACGCGATCACTGTCGGCACCACGGACGCGTTCGCCATCTCGAAGGAGGTCCCGGCGCCCTTCGACCCGGCGTACGCCTACGACGCCGGCTCCTGGAACATCCTGCGCCAGACCGTGCAGACGCTGATGGCCCTGCCGCGCGGCGACGGTGAGCCGCAGCCCGAGGCCGCCGAGCAGTGCGGCTTCACCGACACGGGCAACGAGCGCTACGCCTGCACCCTGCGCAAGGGGCTGAAGTTCTCCGACGGTTCGTCGCTGACGGCCGCCGATGTGAAGTTCTCCATCGAGCGGGTCCGTGACATCAAGATCAAGGACCCCAGCGGTTCGGACGGTCTGGTGTCGAACGTGGAGGAGATCGAGACGCAGGGCGACCGCGAGGTCGTCTTCCACCTCAAGACCCCCGACGCGACGTTCCCGTACAAGCTGGCCACGCCCACCGCCGGCATCATCAGCAAGGACCACTACAGCAAGAACAAGCTGCGCGACGGCTTCGAGGTGTCGGGCTCCGGCCCGTACACGGCCAAGCCGGAGGTCAAGGGTGACCGCCTGGTCAAGACGGTGTTCACCAAGAACCCCGAGTACAAGGGGCAGTTCAAGCCGCAGAGCGACAAGGTTGAGCTGCGCAACTTCGCGGACACCGACGCCATGGGCGCGGCGCTCAAGGACGGCGACATCGACCTGATGACGCGCACCATGTCGCCCCAGCAGGTCAAGCAGCTCGACACGGACCCGGACAAGAAGATCGACCTGGTCGAGATGCAGGGTCTGGAGATCCGCTACCTCGCCTTCAACACCGACGCCCCGACGGCCAAGAACAAGGCCGTCCGCCAGGCCATGGCGCAGATCGTCGACCGCGGCGCGCTGGCCTCCCAGGTGTACGGCTCGACGGCCGACCCGCTCTTCTCCCTGGTGCCGACCACCATCACCGGCCACGCCAACTCGTTCTTCAACAAGTACGGCAACCCCAGCCCGGCCAAGGCCCGCAGCGTGCTGGAGAAGGCCAACATCACCACCCCGGTGAAGCTGACGCTGCACTACACCACCGACCACTACGGCCCGGCCACCAAGAAGGAGTTCGAGATCCTGCAGAAGCAGCTCAACGACTCCGGCCTGTTCGACGTGTCGATCAAGGGCGTGCCGTGGAGCACCTTCCGCGCGGCCGAGCGCGACGGCAAGTACGCGGTGTACGGCATGGGCTGGTTCCCCGACTTCCCGGACGCCGACAACTTCCTCGCGCCGTTCCTCGACAAGGACAACTTCCTCGGCTCGCCGTACGTCAACCGCACCATCAACGACCAGCTGATCCCCACCTCGCGCCGCGAGGCCGACCGGCTCGCCGCCTCCAAGAGCATCCGCAGGATCCAGGACATCGTCGCCGACGAGGTCCCGGTGCTCCCGCTCTGGCAGGGCAAGCAGTACATCGCCGCGCGCGACGACATCACGGGCGTCGAGTGGGCCCTCAACTCGTCGTCGAACCTCCAGCTGTGGGAGCTCGGCCGCGGCGTCAGCGGCTGACGTTCCCGTGAGGGGGCGGCCGACTTCCGCCCCCTCGGTTCCACCGAACGTCCACAACAACAAAGGCACGTACGTGAAATGTCGTAACCAGTGGCTTGCCCTCCCGCTCACCGGAGGACTCGCCGCCGCCCTGCTGACCGGCTGCGGCACGGAGTCGGGCGGTGCGGGGGACACGGGCGACGCGGTCGTGATGGGGATGTCCGACGACGTCCTGGCCACCGACCCCGCGGCCGGCTACGACCCCGGGTCGTGGCTCCTGTTCAACAACGTCTTCCAGTCCCTCCTGAGCTTCCCCAAGGGCGCCACGGAGCCGGAGCCGGAGGCCGCCAAGTCGTGCGGCTTCACGGACACGGAGGCGAAGGTCTTCAAGTGCGAGCTGCGCGACGGGCTGAAGTTCAGCAACGGCAACGCGCTCACCTCGAAGGACGTCAAGTTCTCCTTCGACCGCATGCGGGCCATCAAGGATGACGCGGGCCCGGCGATCATGTTCCCGATGCTGGACCGGGTGCAGACTCCGGACGCCAAGACCGTCGTCTTCCAGCTGAAGTACCCCGACGCGACCTTCCCGAGCAAGATCGCCTCGGGTGCGGGCTCGATCGTGGACCATCGCGAGTACGACATGAACAAGCTGCGTACGGACGGCAAGGCCGTCGGCTCCGGCCCGTACAAGCTCGACTCCTTCGGCGAGGAGCAGGCGACCTTCTCGGTCAACTCCGGCTACACGGGCACCGCGAAGACCAAGAACGACGGCGTGGCCATCAAGTTCTTCCACGGTGACCAGAAGGGCCTGAAGAAGGCCCTGATGGACGGCGAGGTCGACCTGGCCTACCGAGGACTCGCCGCGGCCGACATCGCCGACATCGAGCGCGACACCTCCAAGGCCGGGCAGGACGTCGACATCGTCGAGGGCACCAGCGCCGAGGTGCAGCACCTGGTCTTCAACATGAAGGACCCGGTGGCGGGCAAGCTCGGCGTGCGCAAGGCCATCGCGTACCTGCTCGACCGGGACGCCCTGGTCAAGGAGGTCTACCAGGACACGGCCACGCCGCTGTACTCGATCGTCCCCGCGGGCATCGGCGGTCACAACACCGCGTTCTTCGACACCTACGGCGACCGTCCGCAGCGTGCCAAGGCCGCGTCCGCCCTGCGTGGCGACGGCATCGAGGGCAAGGTCAAGCTCACGCTCTGGTCGACGCCCTCGCGCTACGGCCCGGCCACGGACCAGGAGCTGCGCGCCATCGCCAAGCAGCTCAACGCCTCGGGTCTCTTCGAGGCCGACGTGCAGTCCGTCGGGTTCGACCAGTACGAGAAGGACATCGCGGCGGGCAAGTACGGCGTGTACGTGAAGGGCTGGGTGCCGGACTACCCGGACCCCGACAACTTCACCCAGCCGTTCTTCGGCAAGGGCAACGTCCTCGGCAACCACTTCGAGAACCGCGACATCACCGGGAAGATCATCCCCGGCACGGCGACCGAGAGCGACCGCACCAAGACCGACAAGCAGTACGCCGAGCTGCAGGACATCGTGGCCGACCAGCTGCCGGTCCTGCCGGTCTGGCAGGCCAAGCAGTACGCGGTCGTGCGCGACAGCGTCTACGGCCTGGAGTCCTGCCTGGACGCGTCGACGGTGTTCCGATTCTGGGAGATCAGCAAGGGCTGAGGCACCGGCCGACACACGCACAAAGGGTGGCCGTCCCCTCGGGGGCGGCCACCCTTCGCGCGTGGAACGCGGAACTCCGTCGCGTGCGGAACTCCGTCGCGTGCGGAACGCGGAACTACTGCGCGCCGGGGCGCACCAGACCGCTCTCGTACGCATACACCGCGGCCTGCACCCGGTCGCGCAGGCCCAACTTGGTGAGCACATGCCCGACATGGGTCTTCACGGTCGTCTCGCTCACGAAGAGGTCCGCCGCGATCTCGGCGTTCGACAGGCCGCGGGCCACCAGCTTCAGGACCTCGACCTCGCGCTCGGTGAGCGTGTGCAGGGTGTCCGGCACCGGCTCGTCGCCGGACGGCAGATGCGCGGAGTACTTGTCGAGCAGCCGGCGCGTGATGCTCGGCGCGAGCATCGCCTCGCCCGCGGCGACCACGCGGATCGCCTGCACCAGCTCGTTCGCCGGGGCGTCCTTCAGGAGGAAGCCGCTGGCTCCGGCGCGCAGGGCCTCCACCACGTACTCGTCGAGGTCGAAGGTGGTCAGCACCAGGACCTTCGCGGGACCGTCCCTGCCGGGTCCGGTGATCTGCCGGGTCGCCTCGACCCCGTCCATCCGCGGCATGCGGATGTCCATGAGGACCACATCGGGCTGCAGCGCCCGCACCTGGTCGAGAGCCTGCAGGCCGTCTCCGGCCTCGCCGACGACCGCGATGTCCTGCTCGGCCTCCAGAATCATCCGGAACCCGGTGCGCAACAGCGGCTGGTCGTCGACCAGTAGGACGCGGATCGCCACGTGTCTCTCCTTCAGCTAGCCCGGGCCCATTCTGCCCTGCTCGCCCGCCATGGACTCGGGCGCCCTCACCGGAAGCGGATACGGCGGGGGAGTCCCCCCGAATTCCGGGCAAACCGCCTGATGGTCGCACCAACCGCACAATTTGGTCGGCCGCGGTCGCCAGTCGCCGGTCTCCGTGGCGAGCTCGATCGCCTCCCAGAGCGCAAGGAGCTTGCGCTCGACGCGCTCCAGATCGGCCACCACCGGGTCGTACGTGATGACGTCGCCGCTGCCGAGATAGACCAGCTGCAGTCGGCGCGGCACGACGCCCTTGAGGCGCCACACCACCAGTGCGTAGAACTTCATCTGGAACAGGGCGCCCTCCGCGTACTCCGGACGCGGGGCCTTGCCCGTCTTGTAGTCGACGATGCGGACCTCACCCGAAGGGGCCACGTCCACGCGGTCGATGATGCCGCGCAGCTTGAGCCCCGACTCCAGCTCGGCCTGCACGAACAGCTCGCGCTCGGCGGGCTCCAGGCGGGTGGGGTCCTCCAGGGTGAACCAGCGCTCGACGAGCTTCTCGGCGTCCGTCAGCCAGCGCGCCATGCGCTCGCCCTCCGGGTCGTCCGCGAACAGCTCGGTCAGCTCCGGCTTCGCCTCGCGCAGCCGGTCCCACTGGCCGGGGATCAGCGACTTGGCGCGCGGCGCGGTGCGCTCGCTCGCGGGCGCGTCGAAGAGCCGCTCGAGGACCGCGTGCACCAGGGTGCCCCGGGTCGCCGCCTCGCTCGGCTTCTCGGGCAGCTTGTCGATCACCCGGAACCGGTAGAGCAGCGGGCACTGCATGAAGTCACCCGCGCGCGAGGGCGACAGGGATGCCGGGCGCACGGCCGCCGCGGCACCGTCGGTGCTGGTTTCCATGAGGACAGACCCTACGACCCGCCACTGACAACAGCCGCATACCATCGACGACAGACCCTCTCGCCCTGCATGATCGTGCGGGTAACCGCGCCATACCGGGGCGAGGGACGCTTCGAACGAGGGGACATCGTGGACGAAAGCGGCGGGAGCGGCAGGCCGCGGTCCGACGGCGGCGAAGGCCTGCGGCCGAGCGGAACAGAAGGCTCCGCGGAGCCGACGCATCCGGTCGACACGGCAGGACCACGTCCCGCCGACCCGGACGCACCCTCGCCCGCACCCAGAAACACCCCTCCACCCGAGGCCTTGACCCCCGAGACCCCGGAACCCCACGCGCCCACCGCCCCGGCCCCCGACGACCAGGCTCCGGCCGACGGCCAGGCCCCGGCGGATCCTCAGGGTCCGGCCGACCGCCTGACCAAGGCCACGCCGCAGGACGCACCCCCCGGGACGCCTCCCGGCGACGCGGACAGCGGAGCCGGGCGCGCCCGGGCCGCCCACGGCCCGGTGGGCGGTAAGGGGGTGCAGCCGCCCAAGGCGCAGCGGGGGCCCGGTGGCGGGCTGCTCATGGGGCGGCCCTTCGGTGTGCCCGTGTATGTCGCGCCCAGCTGGTTCCTCGTCGCCGCCCTCATCACGTGGGTCTTCGGCGGCCAGCTCGACCGCGTCCTGCCGGAGCTCGGTGGCGCCCGCTACCTCGTCTCGCTCTTCTTCGCCGTCGCCTTCTACGCCTCCGTGCTGGTCCACGAGCTGGCCCACACCGTCGCGGCCCTGCGCTTCAAGCTGCCGGTGCGCCGGATCCAGCTGCAGTTCTTCGGCGGGGTCTCGGAGATCGAGAAGGAGTCGGAGACCCCGGGACGGGAGTTCGTCCTGGCCTTCGTCGGACCGCTCCTGTCACTCGTGCTCGCCGGGGTGTTCTACGCGGGCATGCGCGCCGTCGAGCCCGGCACCGTCCCCGGCGTCCTGCTCGCGGGCCTGATGATCTCCAACCTCATCGTGGCCGCCTTCAACCTCCTGCCGGGCCTGCCCCTGGACGGCGGCCGCATGCTGCGCGCCGTCGTCTGGAAGATCACCGGCAAGCCGATGAGCGGCACGGTCGCCGCCGCCTGGGTCGGCCGCGCCCTCGCCATCTCCGTACTGATCGGGCTGCCCCTGCTCAACCAGTCCGGCGCACTCGGTGGCGAGCCGCAGGACATCGGCGGCATGGACACCGTCACCGACGCCCTGCTCGCCGCGATCCTCGCCGCGATCATCTGGACCGGCGCGGGAAACAGCCTGCGCATGGCCCGCCTGCGCGAGCACCTGCCCGAGCTGCGCGCCCGCACCCTGACCCGTCGGGCGGTCCCCGTGGAGAGCGGCACCCCTCTCTCCGAGGCGCTGCGCCGCGCCAACGACGCCGGTGCCCGTGCCCTCGTCGTGGTCGACCCCGACGGCGACCCCATGGCCGTCGTCCGGGAGGCCGCGATCGTCTCCGTGCCCGAGCACCGCCGTCCCTGGGTCACGGTCAGCGGCCTCGCCCAGGACATCACCGAGGGCATGCGGATCTCCGCCGAGCTCGCGGGCGAGGAGCTCCTGGACACCCTGCGGGCCACGCCCGCCACGGAGTACCTCGTCGTCGAGGCGTCCGGTGAGATCTACGGAGTGCTGTCCGCCGCGGACGTGGAGCGCGCCTTCGTCAAGGCGATGGCGAGGCCCAGCTGAGCACCGCCACCGCACGGCCGTGGTCTGCGGGCTCCGCCGCGGCCGGTAGGCTGGTCACATGTCCGAACCGACCGGTGCCGCCCGCCGTCGCGGGCCCTTCAAGGTCGGGGACCAGGTCCAGCTCACCGACCCCAAGGGACGCCACTACACGTTCACGCTCGAGGCCGGGAAGAACTTCCACACCCACAAGGGTTCCTTCCCCCACGACGAGCTGATCGGCGCTCCCGAGGGCAGTGTTGTCCGTACCACGGGAAACGTCGCCTACCTGGCGCTGCGACCCCTGCTCCCCGACTACGTCCTGTCCATGCCCCGCGGCGCCGCCGTGGTCTACCCCAAGGACGCGGGGCAGATCCTGGCCTTCGCCGACATCTTCCCCGGCGCGCGCGTCGTGGAGGCGGGCGTGGGCTCCGGCTCGCTCAGCAGCTTCCTGCTGCGCGCCATCGGTGACCAGGGAATGCTGCACTCGTACGAGCGCCGCGAGGACTTCGCCGAGATCGCCCAGCAGAACGTGGAGCGCTACTTCGGCGGCCCGCACCCCGCCTGGCAGCTCACCGTCGGCGACCTCCAGGACAACCTCAGCGACACCGAGGTCGACCGCGTCATCCTCGACATGCTCGCCCCCTGGGAGTGCCTGGACGTCGTCTCCAAGGCGCTCGTCCCCGGCGGCATCCTGTGCTGCTACGTCGCGACCACCACCCAGCTCGCGCGGACCGTCGAGTCCATCCGTGAGATCGGCGGCTTCAACGAGCCGACCGCCTGGGAGTCGATGATCCGCAACTGGCACATCGAGGGCCTCGCGGTCCGTCCCGACCACCGCATGATCGGCCACACCGGCTTCCTGCTCACCGCCCGCCGCCTCGCGGACGGCGTCGAGCCCCCCATGCGCCGCCGCCGCCCCGCCAAGGGCGCGTACGGCGAGGACTACTCGGGACCGAACGCCGACGGCGGCTCGCCGCGCTGACCCGCGCGCGGGCACCCCAAAAAGCAGGCGCCGCCGCCGAGTTCCCTGACCGACCAGGGAACTCGGCGGCGGCGCCGTTTCGTTGACAGGGCACCAGCGGCGTACCAAACGAATCAACCGACCCACCGGACCCCGGTGTTCCACCTCACTGTGAGGTATGGCACGATGCTGGCCACCTCCCCCACCGGCACAGCCCTCACAGGAGACACTTCTCTCGTGCAGCACCCCGCCGTCCCGGAACTGGCACACACCACCACGCGCCCCATCCACTGGCTGGCCACCGCGGCCGCGCTCGCCGCCGTCATCGGGGGCTCGGCCTTCCTCCAGCCCGACCCGGCGAACGCCGCGCAGTCCGGCTCGAAGCCGCACAGCAGAGCCGCCGCGGGCCCAGCCCCGGCACCCGACCCCGCATCCGTCGACTTCCCCCTCGACTGCGGCACCGTGAAGCCCGTCGTGAAGAAGAAGGCATCGGGGGACCTCGACGGGGACGGCAGGCCGGAATCGGTCGCCGTGGTGCACTGCCAGGCAGGCTCGGGCACCCCGCCCGACGGGGTCTATGTGATCACCAGGCCCGAGGCGGGCAAGCCCCGCGTGGTCGCCACCCTGGTCGACCCGAAGGACCGGCTCAACGTGAGCGACTTCGCCGTACGTGATGGCGCGATCACGGCGACCCTGCTCGGCTACTCCTCGCCCGACGTGCCGCGCTGCTGCCCCGACCGCGAGGACGAGGCCCAATGGCGCTGGCAGGACGGCACGTTCGCGCGCACGAACCCCGCGGAGGCGCGCAGCGTCTGATGCCCCTGGGGGCGGTGGTTCACTCCGCGTCGGGCCCGTAGACCTCGACGCTGTCCGAAACGCGGCGCACGTGAATGCAGTCGCCCGGGCACTCCTTCGCGGAGTCCACGACATCCCGCAGGAGCGGCAGCGGCACGGGCGTTGTGGCCCCGGGGGCCTGCAACAGTTCGTCGTCGCTGCTCTTCACATAGGCCAGTCCGTCGATGTCCAGCTCGAAGACCTCGGGCGCGTACTGCGCACAGATGCCGTCTCCTGTGCAGAGGTCCTGGTCGATCCAGACCTCCAGCAGATCGTGGCCCTCACTGCCGGTCTCGGCGTCGTGCCGCACGGTCATCTCTCCTGCCGTTTGCTGCGCCGAGCGGCCCGTTTCATGTGCAAGTCGGGCCAGCCCTGACGGGTGTTGAACACTTCGACGATACAACCGCCCGCTTTCCGATGTTGTTGGGTGGGTATTCCCCTGACGTGAGGGAGAGCGCAAGGGTGAAGATCGGACACACCCCCATCGTCTTTGTGATCTAGGGGTTTCAATCGACACCCACCCAGGTAGGGTCTGGAAGCGTCCAGCTCCCCTTGGAGGAGGTGAGGACCGTGGCAGCCCACGACGACGACATCAACCGCGGCATCCGGCCCGGGCGAGGGTCTGAAGACCCTGCCGGTCAGGTTGCCTATCTCGAGCAGGAAATCGCCGTCCTGCGACGCAAGCTCGCCGACTCTCCGCGTCATACGAGGATTCTCGAAGAGCGGATCGTCGAGCTGCAGACCAACCTGGCCGGCGTGTCCGCGCAGAACGAGCGGCTCGCCAACACGCTCCGCGAGGCCCGCGACCAGATCGTGGCCCTCAAGGAAGAGGTCGACCGGCTGGCACAGCCACCGGCCGGCTTCGGGGTCTTCCTCGTGGCGAACGAGGACGGCACGGCGGACATCTTCACCGGGGGCCGCAAGCTCCGGGTGAACGTCAGCCCGGGCGTGGAGCTCGAAGAGCTCAAGCGCGGCCAGGAAGTAATGCTCAACGAAGCGCTCAACGTGGTCGAGGCCATGGAGTACGAGAGCGTCGGCGACATCGTCACCCTCAAGGAGATCCTCGAGGACGGCGATCGAGCCCTGGTGGTCGGACACACCGACGAAGAACGGGTGGTGCGGCTCGCCGAACCCCTCCTCGACGTCACCATCCGCCCCGGCGACGCCCTCCTGCTCGAACCGCGCTCCGGCTATGTCTACGAGGTCGTTCCCAAGAGCGAGGTCGAGGAACTCGTCCTCGAAGAAGTCCCCGACATCAGTTACGAGAAGATCGGCGGCCTCGGCGGCCAGATCGAGATGATCCGGGACGCGGTGGAGCTTCCGTATCTCTACCCCGACCTCTTCAAGGAGCACGAACTGCGGCCGCCCAAGGGCGTGCTGCTGTACGGGCCTCCCGGCTGCGGCAAGACGCTGATCGCGAAGGCCGTCGCCAACTCCCTTGCCAAGAAGGTCGCCGAGGTGACCGGGCAGCCCGCGGGGAAGAGCTACTTCCTCAACATCAAGGGTCCCGAGCTCCTGAACAAGTACGTCGGCGAGACCGAGCGGCACATCCGCCTGGTCTTCCAGCGTGCGCGGGAGAAGGCGAGCGAGGGCACCCCCGTCATCGTCTTCTTCGACGAGATGGAGTCCCTCTTCCGCACCCGTGGATCCGGTGTCAGCTCCGACGTGGAGAACACCATCGTCCCGCAGCTGCTGGCCGAGATCGACGGCGTGGAAGGCCTGGAGAACGTCATCGTCATCGGCGCCTCCAACCGCGAGGACATGATCGACCCCGCGATCCTGCGGCCCGGACGACTCGATGTGAAGATCAAGATCGAGCGCCCGGACGCCGAGGCGGCGAAGGACATCTTCGCCAAGTACCTCACCGAGCGGCTCCCGCTGCACGCGGACGACCTCGCCGAGCACAGCGCCGACCGGCGCGCCACGGTGCACGGCATGATCCAGTCCGTCGTCGAGCAGATGTACGCGGAGTCCGAGGAGAACCGCTTCCTCGAAGTGACGTACGCCAACGGCGACAAGGAAGTCCTGTACTTCAAGGACTTCAACTCCGGCGCCATGATCGAGAACATCGTGGGCCGCGCCAAGAAGATGGCCATCAAGGCCTTCCTCGAGGCGAACCAGAAGGGCCTCCGGGTCGCTCACCTCCTCCAGGCTTGCATCGACGAGTTCAAGGAGAACGAGGACCTGCCCAACACCACCAACCCGGACGACTGGGCCAGGATCTCCGGAAAGAAGGGCGAACGGATCGTGTACATCCGCACCCTTGTCACCGGAAAGCAGGGCGCGGACACCGGACGCTCCATCGACACGGTGGCCAACACCGGTCAGTACCTGTAGAACACAGGGCGGCTGCGGGTGTCCTTCACGGGTACCCGCAGCCGTCTGTTTTTCAATGACAGCAATGATCTCCCCACCAGCGCAAAGGCGTTCTAGGCTCTTCGGTACCGCCGAGTCGCGCAGTGCGGGGACGGGCACCGCACACGCACCGGAGAACCAGCGGTACTTGAGCGCCGTTCCCGAACGGGAGCGCCGCCGGGCAAGGAGGGCCGCATGACCGTACGGCGAGTAATGGGCATCGAGACGGAGTACGGCATCTCCGTCCCCGGCCACCCCAACGCCAATGCCATGCTCACCTCGTCCCAGATCGTCAACGCCTATGCCGCGGCGATGCACCGGGCGCGACGCGCCCGCTGGGACTTCGAGGAGGAGAACCCGCTGCGGGACGCGCGGGGTTTTGACCTCGCCCGCGAGGCCGCCGACGCCAGCCAGCTGACCGACGAGGACATCGGCCTCGCCAACGTCATCCTGACCAACGGCGCACGCCTGTACGTCGACCACGCACACCCCGAGTACAGCTCGCCGGAGATCACCAACCCCTGGGACGCGGTCCTGTGGGACAAGGCCGGTGAACGCATCATGGCCGAGGCCGCCGAGCGCGCGGCACAGCTCCCCGGCGCCCAGCCGATCCACCTCTACAAGAACAACACCGACAACAAGGGCGCCTCGTACGGCACGCACGAGAACTACCTGATGAAGCGGGAGACCCCCTTCTCGGACATCGTGCGGCACCTGACGCCGTTCTTCGTCTCCCGGCAGGTCGTCACCGGGGCGGGCCGCGTCGGCATCGGCCAGGACGGCCACGAGCACGGCTTCCAGCTGAGCCAGCGCGCGGACTACTTCGAGGTCGAGGTGGGCCTGGAGACGACGCTCAAGCGGCCCATCATCAACACCCGCGACGAACCGCACTCCGACGCCGAGAAGTACCGCAGGCTGCACGTGATCATCGGGGACGCGAACCTCTCCGAGATCTCGACGTACCTCAAGCTGGGCACGACCTCGCTCGTCCTCGCGATGATCGAGGACGGCTTCATCGCGGTGGACCTGGCGGTGGACCAGCCGGTGCGCACCCTCCACCAGGTCTCGCACGACCCCACGCTCAAGCACCTCGTCACGCTCCGCAGCGGCCGCTCACTCACCGCTGTCCAGCTGCAGATGGAGTACTTCGAGCTGGCCCGCAAGTACGTCGAGGAGCGCTACGGCGCGGACGCGGACGAGCAGACCAAGGACGTGCTCGCCCGCTGGGAGGACGTGCTCGGCCGTCTGGAGAGCGACCCGATGAGCCTCTCCGGAGAGCTCGACTGGGTCGCCAAGAGGGAGCTCATGGAGGGCTACCGCCGCCGTGACAGCCTCGACTGGGACGCCGCGCGGCTCCACCTGGTCGACCTCCAGTACGCCGATGTGCGGGCCGAGAAGGGTCTGTACAACCGTCTGGTGGCCCGGGGCAAGATGAAGCGGCTCCTCGACGAGGCGGACGTCGAGCGGGCCAGGAGCAAGCCGCCGGAGGACACGCGCGCGTACTTCCGCGGGCGCTGCCTGGAGCAGTACGCGGACGACGTGGCCGCGGCCTCCTGGGATTCGGTCATCTTCGACCTGCCGGGCCGCGACTCGCTGCAAAGGGTCCCCACGCTGGAGCCCCTGCGCGGCACGCGGAACCACGTCAAGGAACTTCTGGACCGCTGCCGTACCGCCGAAGACCTGGTACGGGTGCTGTCCGGGGGCTGAAAAGCTCCTCGTCCGGGAATCATCGAGGTGGTCCCCGGACGTTGAGGTAAGTGCGGGGCCGATGTCGGACCCTGCTTGTAGGGTCTGATCTTGTACGTCAACCGAGCGGGGTGAGGGATATGGCGACCAAGGACACCGGCGGCGGACAGCAGAAGGCGACGCGTTCCACCGAGGAGACCGAGGAGCAGGCGCAGGACGCGCAGGGTTCCGAGGACCTCAAGGAGCGCCAGGAAAAGCTGTCGGACGACGTCGACTCCGTGCTGGACGAGATCGACGACGTCCTCGAGGAGAACGCAGAGGACTTCGTGCGGTCCTTCGTCCAAAAGGGCGGAGAGTAAAGCCTGTTGACCGTTCCGATGCCGGCCGTCCCCGGGCGGTCGGCACCGGGACGGATGACAGGCCGGTGCACGGGTATGGTCCGTGCACAGTTCAAATGATCGGTCCGACCCATCGAGGCGGGCCGCCGCCAATCCGGAAGGAATCGCGTGGAAGCCAACCCTCGTAGCACCGGGCGTCTGCCGTCAGCCTTCCTGACGCCCGGCTCGTCCTCGTTCATGGACTTCCTGTCCGAGCACCAGCCGGAGCTGCTGCCGGGCAAGCGGACGCTGCCGCCCACCCAGGGCGTGATCGAGGCTCCGCACGGCACCACCATCGTGGCCGTGACGTTCCCCGGCGGCGTGGTGCTCGCCGGTGACCGGCGGGCGACGATGGGCAATGTCATCGCGCAGCGCGACATCGAGAAGGTGTTCCCGGCCGACGAGTACTCCGCCGTGGGCATCGCGGGCACGGCCGGTCTGGCCGTGGAGATGGTCAAGCTCTTCCAGCTGGAGCTGGAGCACTTCGAGAAGGTGGAGGGTGCCACGCTCTCCTTGGAGGGCAAGGCGAACCGTCTGTCCACGATGATCCGCAGCAACCTCGGCATGGCCATGCAGGGCCTCGCCGTGGTGCCGCTCTTCGCGGGGTACGACGTGGACCGCGAGAAGGGGCGCATCTTCTCGTACGACGTCACGGGCGGACGTTCCGAGGAGCACGGCTTCGCGGCGACCGGTTCGGGTTCGGTCTTCGCGCGCGGTGCGATGAAGAAGCTCTACCACGACGGTCTGACGGAGGAGCAGGCGACGACGCTGGTCGTCCAGGCGCTGTACGACGCGGCCGACGACGACTCGGCGACCGGTGGCCCCGATGTGGCCCGCCGGATCTATCCGATCGTCACCGTCATCTCCGACGAGGGCTTCCGGCGGCTGACGGAGGAGGAGTCCTCCGCGATCGCGCGCTCGATCCTGGAGAAGCGTCTGGAACAGCCCGACGGCCCGCGGGCCGCGCTGCTCTGATCGCTCCGAATTCGCCACTGACTGAAGTTTTTTGACAGAAAGGGACGGATCCGGTGTCGACGCCGTTCTATGTCTCACCCCAGCAGGCCATGGCCGACCGGGCGGAATACGCCCGCAAGGGCATCGCCCGCGGCCGAAGCCTTGTCGTGATGCAATATGCCGACGGCATTGTGTTCGTCGGCGAGAACCCGTCCCGTGCGCTGCACAAGTTCAGCGAGATCTATGACCGGATCGGCTTCGCGGCCGCCGGAAAGTACAACGAGTACGAGAATCTTCGGATCGGCGGCGTCCGTTACGCCGACCTTCGTGGATACACGTACGACCGTGACGATGTGACGGCCCGTGGCCTCGCCAACGTCTATGCCCAGACGCTCGGCACGATCTTCTCCAGCAATGCCGAGAAGCCGTACGAGGTCGAGCTGGTCGTGGCCGAAGTCGGTGCCACGCCGGACGGCGACCAGATCTACCGCCTGCCGCACGACGGTTCGATCGTGGACGAGCACGGTTCGGTCGCGGTCGGTGGTAATGCCGAACAGATCAGCACCTATCTCGATCAGCGCCATCAGGACGGCATGACGCTCGCCGAGGCGCTCAAGCTCGCGGTGCAGTCGCTGTCCCGGGACACCAACGGCAGCGAGCGGGAGATCCCCGCGGAGCGGCTCGAGGTGGCGGTCCTGGACCGGACGCGGCCGCAGCAGCGGAAGTTCAAGCGGATCGTGGGCCGCCAGCTGTCCCGCCTCCTCGAAGAGGGCGGCGCGACGGACGCGGCCACGGACACCGAGCCGGAGTCCGGCACCGAAGGCGAGTAGTCCGGCTTCCGGCCCACACCTTCACGCGCCCCGCGTTTCGGCCAGACGGCCGGGACGCGGGGCGTTCGCGTGCGCGGGGCACGGGAGAGCTAGCGCGCGGCCGGGCCCGTCGAGGCGCGGACGACCAGGTCGACGGGGAGCGGGGCGGCCTCCGGGGTGCGGCCTTCGAGGACGGCCACCAGGGTCTCCATGCCGCGCTCCCCGAAGCGCTCGGCGGGCAGACGCACGGTCGTCAGCTCCGGCTCCACCGCGGTCGCCAGGGTCAGGTCGTCGAAACCGGTCACCGAGACGTCCTCGGGGACGCGCAGACCGAGCCGTCGCACCGCCTTGCAGACGCCCGCGGCGAGGAAGTCGTCGTCGCAGATGACCGCCGTGGGGCGGGAGCCGGGGGCGGACAGGGCGGCCTCTGCCGCGATGCGGGCGCCGTCGACGCTGATGGGTGCAGCCACCTTGCGTACGGCCGTGTCCGTCCCGCTCAGGGCCGCGGCGAGGGCGTCGGCGCGCACGTCGAAGGTCCAGGAGTCCACGCCCGCCGCCAGATGCAGGAAGTCGCGGTGGCCGAGGCTCAGCAGATGCTCCGTCACCTGGCGCATGCCGTCGGCCAGATCGAGGTTGACGGTGGCCGCGCCCAGGCTCCCCGCCGGGTCGCTGTCGAGCATCACCAGGGGCAGCTCGTCGCCGCGGATGGTGCCGAGGACGTCCGACGCCATGGAGGAGGCGAGCACGCCGTCCAGTGAGGCGCGCGCGGAGTCGAAGGGGTCGCGGGCGGGGCCGATGCCGTCGGGGGAGGGGTACAGGAGCACTCCGAAGCCGTGCCGCGCGGCGACGCGGGCGGCTCCGGTGTAGACGTGCGCGAAGAACTCGTTGGTGAGCGCGGGGACGACGAGCAGCGCCGTCCTGGTCCTGCCCAGGCGCAGATTGCGGGCCGCGAGGTTGGGGCGGTAGCCCAGCTCCCGGGCGGCCGACCGCACCCGCTCGGCGGTCGGCTCCGCCACCCGGCCGCGCCACTTGTCGCCGAGCACCAGGGAGACCGTGGCCTGGGAGACCCCGGCCACGCGCGCGACGTCGCGGCTCGTGGGGCGCGGCGCCCCGGTTTCCTGCTGTGGCCCGGCCACTGACACCTCCCAGGTCGTGCCCGCGAGGTGACATCGGGTGGACCCACGGACAGCGCACATGGTACGTATGACGCTCGACGTTATACGTAAAACCTCGGCCGTGGCGGCGCGGGGGAGGGGCGGGAGAGTATGGCTGCCGGATACGCGGAGATCCTCCGGACGCGCTACGCGACACGGCTGCTCGCCGGGACGCTGGTGGGCCGGCTGCCCAATGCCACGGCCGCGATCGCGATCGTGCTGTTCATCCGGGCCGAGGGCGGCACCTACAGCCTGGCCGGCGCGCTCGCCGCGGTGTACGGCGTGGCCAACGCCGTGGGCCAGCCGCTGCTCGGGCGCCTCGTCGACCTGCACGGCCAGCCGCGCGTGCAGCTGCCCGCCGCGCTCGTCTCGGCCCTCGGCATGGCGGCCTTCGCCTTCACCGGACCCGACCAGCTCGCCCTCGCCTATGTCGCGGTGGGCGTCGCGGGACTGTTCACACCTCCCCTGGAGGGCGGTCTGCGGGCTCTGTGGCCCAGCGTCCTCGGCAAGGAGGAGCAGGTGCACACGGCGTACGCCATGGACGCCATCGCGCAGGAAGTCATGTTCACCGTCGGACCTCTGCTCGTCACCGGCTGCGTCGCGCTCTGGTCGGAGCAGGCGGCGCTGCTCGTCGTCAATGCCGTGGGTGTGCTCGGTGCCCTCTCCGTAGTGGTGTCACCGCCCTCGCGCGCGTGGCGCTCGGCGCCCCGCGAGGCACACTGGCTCGGCGCGCTGCGCTCGCCCGGACTGCTCGCGATCCTGGGCGCGTTCCTCTTCGTCGGCATCGCCCTCGGCTCGATCACCGTGGCCGGTGTGTCGTACGCGGACGCCCACGGCGGCGACGGGGTGTACGGCTGGATGATGGCGGCCCTCGGCCTCGGCGCCCTGATCGGCGGCTCGCTGTACGGGGCGCGGCAGTGGACCGGCGTCCCGGAGAAGCGGCTGAGCATTCTGGTCGCCCTGCTGGCCCTGTGCTACTGGCCGTTGACGCTGACACCGGGGCCGGCGGCCATGAGCGCGCTCGCCGCGCTCGCCGGAGTCTTCCTCGCGCCCGCGCTCGCGTGCTCCTTCATCATCGTCGACCGGCACGCCCCGCGGGGCACCGTCACCGAGGCGTTCTCCTGGCTCGTGACCACCTTCACGGTCGGGGCCTCCCTCGGAACGGCCGTCGCGGGACCCGTCGTCGAGTGGGGCGGGACGGTGTGGGGCTTCGCCGTCCCCGGGCTCGCCGGAGCGGCCGCGCTGCTCGTGCTGCTCGGCACGGCGCGGGTGCTCGCCGTCCCCGTGGATTCGGGGGTCGTTGCGGGTTCATCGGAAAATGATCGAAACGGTGCCGTCGAACCCGGTTTCAGTGCAGGGCATCAGGCGTAATGTTCAGTCATGGACCGCCGCATTTTCGGGCTGGAGAACGAGTACGGCGTCACGTGCACGTTCAGGGGACAGCGCCGCCTGTCGCCTGACGAGGTGGCGCGCTACCTCTTCCGCCGTGTTGTGTCATGGGGCCGCAGCAGCAACGTCTTTCTGCGGAACGGCGCCCGCCTCTATCTTGACGTGGGATCACATCCGGAATACGCAACACCGGAATGTGACAACGTGACCGAGCTGGTCACCCACGACAAAGCAGGCGAGCGCATTCTGGAAGGCCTGCTCGTCGACGCCGAACGCCGCCTGCACGAGGAGGGAATCGCAGGCGACGTCTATCTCTTCAAGAACAACACCGACTCGGCGGGAAACTCCTATGGTTGCCACGAGAACTATCTGGTGGCCCGTCACGGAGAGTTCTCCCGGCTCGCGGACATCCTCATTCCGTTCCTCGTCACACGGCAGCTGCTGTGCGGCGCAGGCAAGGTGCTGCAGACTCCGCGCGGTGCCGTGTACTGCGTCAGTCAGCGTGCCGAGCACATCTGGGAGGGCGTGTCCTCGGCGACGACGCGCTCCCGGCCGATCATCAACACCCGCGACGAACCGCACGCCGACGCCGAGCGCTACCGCAGGCTCCATGTCATCGTCGGCGACTCGAACATGTCCGAGACGACCATGCTCCTCAAGGTCGGCGCCACCGACCTCGTCCTGCGCATGATCGAGGCGGGCACGGTCATGCGCGACCTCACCCTGGAGAACCCGATCCGGGCCATCCGCGAGGTCAGCCACGACATCACGGGCCGCCGCAAGGTGCGCCTGGCCAGCGGCCGCGAGGCCTCCGCCCTCGAAGTCCAGCGCGAGTACTACGAGAAGGCCGTGGACTTCGTCGACCGCCGGGGCATCCGCACCGGCACCGTCGAGCAGGTCCTGGAGCTGTGGGGCCGCACGCTCGACGCGATCGAGGCCGAGGACCTCGACCGGATCGGCACCGAGATCGACTGGGTGATGAAGTACAAGCTCATCGAGCGGTACCGCGCCAAGAACAACATGACCATGTCGCACCCCCGGGTCGCCCAGATAGACCTCGCCTACCACGACATCCACCGTCGCCGCGGGCTCTACTACCTCCTGGAGAAGAAGGGCCAAGCCACCCGCATCTGCAACGACTTGAAGATCTTCGAGGGCAAGTCGGTGCCGCCGCAGACCACTCGCGCGCGGCTGCGCGGCGACTTCATCCGACGCGCCCAGGAGCAGCGCCGTGACTTCACGGTCGACTGGGTGCACCTCAAGCTCAATGACCAGGCACAGCGCACCGTGTTGTGCAAGGACCCCTTCCGGTCGGTCGACGACCGCGTGGAGAAACTCATCGCCGGTATGTGAGCCGCTGTGGGACCGGTGAAACGAGTGGTGTTGCGGGAACGCAACGCGGGCGCCGTACGTTCCTCGTACGGCGCCCTTCTCACGCCGTAGAGTTGCGCGCACGCCAACCCACAAGATCGACCGATACGAGGCCCCCACCGTGCGCCGACGTTCCCTGCTCCTTGCCGTCCCGGCCGGCCTGCTCACGCTGGCAGGCTGTGGTGACGACAAGGCCGACAAGGCCAAGTCCAAGCCCAGCGACAGCCCGACCAACTCCGCGTCGGCCCCGCCGACGGCGAAGATCGTGGACGGACCGCTGCCCGAGATCACCAAGGGCACCAAGTTCGGCCAGAAGCCGACCGTTGCCAAGGGTCCCGGCAAGCCGTCCTCCGACCTCGCCGTCAAGACCCTGATCGAGGGCAAGGGCAAGGAGGTCGTCAAGGGCGACTACCTGCAGGCCAATTACCTCGGCCAGATCTGGGCCACGGCCAAGGTCTTCGACAACTCCTACGACCGCGGCAACCCCACGGTCTTCCCGATCGGCGTCGGCCAGGTCATCCCCGGCTGGGACCAGGCCCTGGTCGGCAAGAAGCTGGACAGCCGCGTGGAGCTCGCCATCCCCCCGAAGATGGGGTACGGCGAGGAGGGCAACAAGCAGGCGGGCATCAAGGGCACGGACACCCTCGTGTTCGTCGTCGACCTCGTGAGCACCTTCAACGACAAGAGCTCGGCGAAGGGCAAGGAGGTCGCGCAGTCGAACAAGGACCTGCCCAAGGTCGGTACGAACACCGACGGCAAGGCCCCCTCGATCGACGTCCCGAAGACCGACGCCCCGAAGAAGCTCGTCGCCTCGTACATCCTGGAGGGCGACGGCGACGAGGTGAAGGAGACCGACAGCCTCCTGTGCCAGTACGAGGGTGTGCTCTGGGCGGACGGCAAGGAGTTCGACTCCTCGTACAAGCGCAAGCAGCTCGCCTCGTTCCAGCTGGCGCAGGTCGTCAAGGGCTGGGCGCAGGGCCTGACCGGCAAGAAGGTCGGCAGCCGCGTCCTCATCGTGATCCCGCCGGAGCTGGGGTACGGCGACCAGCCGCCGCAGGGCAGCTCCATCAAGAAGGACTCCACGCTGGTCTTCTCCGTGGACATCCTCGCGAAGATGTGACGCTCCGGGGATGCAAGACTGTCCGAGCTGACCTTTCGTATCAAGCAGGAGCATTTTCGTGAGCATTGACAAGCCCGAGGTCGACTTCCCCGTCGGCGAGCCGCCGGCCGATCTGCAGATCAAGGACATCTGGGAGGGTGACGGGGCGGTCGCCAAGGCGGGCGACTTCGTCAAGGTCCACTACGTGGGCGTCGCCTTCAGCACGGGCGAGGAGTTCGACGCCAGCTGGAACCGCGGCAACCCGCTGGAGTTCCAGCTGGGCGCCGGCCAGGTCATCTCCGGCTGGGACCAGGGCGTGCAGGGCATGAAGGTCGGTGGCCGGCGCGAGCTGACCATCCCGGCCCACCTGGCGTACGGCGACCGCGGCGCCGGCGGCGGCCGCATCGCCCCGGGCGAGACGCTGATCTTCGTCTGCGACCTGGTCTCCGTCTGAGGACGTCTGTGACCTGATCTGTTCGTCAAGGGTCCATGCCTGTCTGGCATGGACCCTTGGCTTTTGCCACGACACCCCGGGGCGGTACGGTCATCGGTCGGAAGCACTGTCTGTTGTAAGGCCGAGAAAGGGCGTCGATGGCCATTGCCAAGGCCGAGCGGCTGATGAATCTGGCGCTGTGCCTGCTCGGGACCCGGCGGCCGCTCAGCAAGCGGGAACTGCGCGATTCCATCGAGGCGTATGTCGAGGCCTTCGGGCCGGGCGGCCGAGCGGCGGGCTCCGACGACTCGTTCAACCGGATGTTCGAGCGCGACAAGGACGATCTGCGCGAGCTCGGCCTGGTCATCGAGACCGTGGAGAACCTCGACGGGGACGTCGGCTATCTCGCACGGCGCGACAGCAACCGTCTGCCGCCCATCACCATCGATGCCGAGGAGGCCGCCGCCCTCGGCCTCGCCGCGAAGGTCTGGCAGCAGGCCCGCCTCGCCGGAGCGGCCAGTGGCGCCCTGCAGAAGCTGCGCGCGGCCGGGCTGCCCGAGGACGTCGACCCGTACGAGGCGCACGGCGCCCTTGAGCCGCGCATCCCCGCGCACGACGCGTCCTTCGAGCCGCTGATGCTGGCCTGCCGCGACCGCCGCCCCGTCGTGTTCGACTACCGCAAGGCCACCGCGGCGCGCCCCGAGCAGCGCCATGTCGAGCCCTGGGCGCTCGAATGCTGGCGCGGCCACTGGTACCTCGCGGGCTGGGACCGCGACCGGGGCGCCGAGCGGGTCTTCCGGCTCTCCCGGATCACCGGCAAGGTGCGCGCCCGCGCGGGCAAGTACACCGCCGACGTCCCGGACGTCGTCACGGTGCGCGAGACCGTCGCGAGCTGGGCGGGCGAGACCGCCGACCGCACCGCCCTGATCCGGCTGCGTACGGGTGCCGGGTATCCGCTGCGGGCCAAGGCGGGCTCGGTGCGGGAACTGGGCGACGGGTGGGACGAGTTGGAGATTCCGTACGGCCATGGGCTCGATGCCTGGCTGGTGGAGTTCGGGCCCGACGTGGTGGTCCTGGAGCCCGCCGAGCTGCGGGCCGACGTCGTGGACCGGCTGCGCGCCGTGGCCAAGGGCTGAGGGGGAACGGAAAGACCATGGCCTCGAACGCCATCGACCAGACCCGGCGGATGCTGTCCCTGGTGACCTATCTGCGCGAGCGCCCCGGCGCCCACGTCGGGGACGTCGCCCGCGCCTTCGGCATCACCCCGGACGAGCTGATCTCCGACCTCGACGTACTGCCGCTGTGCGGGACCAGCTTCCGCGGCGGCGACCTGCTCGACATCGACACCGACGGCGACCGCATCTGGTGGCACAACCCCGACGACGTCGCGGCGCCGCTGCGGCTGGCCGCCGACGAGGCGACCGCGCTGCTCGTGGCCGCCCGCGCGGTGGCCACGCTGCCCGGCCTGCGCGAGAGCGACCGGCTCGCGCTGCTGCGCGCCACCGCGAAGCTGGAGACCGCGGCCGGTGAGGCGGCGGGCGCCAGCTCGCGTCTTTCGGTCACCTTCGAGTCCGAGGGCGGCGTCTTCGCCGACGTCGACCGGGCGATCTCCGAGCGGCGCAGGCTCTGGATCCGCTACTACTCGCCCGCCCGCGACGAGCTCAGCGAGCGCGAGATCGACCCGATCCGCCTGGTGAGCGTCGGCCACACCTATGTGGAGGCGTGGTGCCGCCGCTCCGAGGCGCGCCGCACCTTCCGGCTCGACCGGGTCGCCGAGATCAAGATCCTCGACGAGCCCTCCGCGCCGCCCGAGGTCGAGCTGCGCGACCTCTCCGAAGGACTCGTGCAGCCCGCCGCCGAGGACCCCGAGGTCGTCGTGGAGGTCGGGCCGGGCGGGCGCTGGGTCGCCGAGTACTACCCGCACGACAGCGCCGACGAGCTGCCCGACGGCGGCCTGCGGATCACGCTGCGCACCCCCGACCCGGCCTCGCTGCGCCGCCTCGCGCTGCGGCTCGGCGGGGACGGGCGGATCGTCTCTCCCGCGCAGCTCGCCGACAGCGCGCGGCAGGCGGCGCGCGAGGCTCTTGAGGCGTACGAGAGGGACTACGAGCCGCACGACGGGCAGGAGCAAGGGCGTTGAGCACACCGACCATGTCCGGATTGCCGGGAGTTCCGGCGCAGCCCAGGCCCGCCACCCCTGTCTTCTTCACCGCCGCCTGCCCCGACTGCCGTGCCCGCTTCGAGCTCTCCGCGGGGGCGCTGCGCCTGGCGATCGGCGCCAGCCGCCGTACGACCTTCTACTCCTTCACCTGCCCCGAGTGCGGGGCCGCGGTGCGCAAGCCCGCGGGCGAGCGCATCGTCGAACTCCTCACCGGTGGTGGGGTGCGGACGCTGCGCCTGCACTCGACCGTCTAGGCTCGGCACATGTTCTGGGCGATGCTCGCGATCGCGGCGGGCTTCTTGGGTCTGGCCGTTCTCGGCGTACTGGCGATCAAGGTGTTCGTCGAGGCGCAGCGTCTCGGGCGTCAAGTGAGTGAGACCACACGGAAGATCAACCAGGCCGCCGAGGACCTGGAGAAGGCGGCGGCCGGTGTGGCCCGTGCGGGGAGAGAGGCTCTTTAGCCTCCGTGACCTGTCAACTCCCCAGGGAGGGCGGGTACCCTGCGAAGGCGGCCCGGGATCGAGGCGGGGGGCCGTACTCGGAGTATGCGCGGGGATTGCCGCGCGTTTACCCCGGGGGGTTACGATCGCTGACAGCGCGGAGGTCGGATGAATGTCCGATCTGCGAGCAAACCAGACTCCTGTCGCCTCGGTGAAGAAGGTAATCAGCTATGGGTAGGCTCGGCCCCACCGAGATCATTCTCATCCTCGTCGTCATCGTCCTGCTGTTCGGAGCCAAGAAGCTGCCCGACATGGCGCGCTCCCTCGGCAAGTCGGCCCGCATCCTCAAGAGCGAGGCCAAGGCCATGAAGACCGAAGGCAAGAAGGACGAGGCCGCGCCGGCGGACCCGCCGAGCGACCCGGCCGTCCAGCAGCGCACCATCCAGGCGGCCCCCGGCGACGTGACCAGCTCGCGCCCGGTCACCGAGCCGACCGACCGTACGACGCAGCGCTGATCCAAGGTCGGTGACGACCGGCCTGCCGCACGAGATGAGGACGTGGGTTGCTCAAGTCTGCCCGCAAGCAGGAGAAGGACCCCGAGGGGCGGATGCCCCTCGCCGAGCACTTGCGCGAGCTCCGCAACCGGCTCGCCAAGGGGCTCCTCGCGATCACGGTCGTGTCGATCGTGGCAGCGTTCTACAGCCAGCAGCTGATGGAGTTCCTGGCTGATCCCGTGCCGCGCTGCGAGCCCGGCATGGACGTGACCGGCGGGCACTGCGCGAAGGTCACGTTCAACGACCTGCTGTCGCCCTTCACCACCACGGTGAAGGTCAGCCTCATGGTCGGCATCATCGTGTCCAGCCCGGTCTGGCTGTACCAGCTGTGGGCGTTCGTCGCGCCCGGCCTGCACAAGAACGAGCGCAAGTACACCTACTGGTTCGTCGCCGCGGCCGTGCCGCTCTTCCTGGGCGGCGGCTGGCTGGCGTACACGATCCTCCCGGTCAGCATGCGCGTCCTGCTCGGCATCACGCCGGAAGGGGCCGAGAACCTTCTTCCGATGGACACGATCCTCGACTTCACCGTCAGGATGGTCCTCGTCTTCGGTGCCTCGTTCGAGCTCCCGCTGCTCCTGGTGATGCTCAACATGACGGGCATGGTCACCGGGCGCCGCATGATGACCTGGTGGCGGGGCGTCGTCATGGGCGTCTTCATCTTCGGCGCGGTGGCGACCCCGACCACCGACCCCGTCGGCATGATCGCCCTCGCGGGGCCGATCGTCGTCCTCTACTTCATGGCGGTCGGCGTCTCTCTGCTGAACGACAAGCGCCGCCGCAGCAACAACCCCGACGCCGATCTCGACGACGACGAGGCGTCCGACATCGACCTCACGCCCGAGGACATCGGTGACGTCGAATCGGTGCGGCCGCCCAGGGCGCTGCCCGAGCAGGCGGGCACCGGACGCTCCGATCAACGCGTAAACGGTTTCGACGACGTGACCTGACCTTGTAGGGTCCGGCCGTGACCAGCGAGATCACCCTCTTCGTCAATCCCACCGCGGGCCGCGGCCGGGGCGCTCACGCAGCGCAGCCGGCCGCTTCCGCGCTCCGGGCCCGCGGCTTCTCCGTACGTACGGTCATCGGGGAGGACGCCCCGGACGCGCTGCGGCGGGCCCGCGAGGCCGTCGACGGCGGCACCGGGGCGCTGATAGCCGTCGGCGGCGACGGCATGCTGAGCCTCGCGCTGCAGGCCGTCGCCGGGACGCGCACCCCGCTCGGCGTGATCGCCGTGGGCACCGGCAACGACTTCGCACGGTCCCTGGGCCTGCCGGTGCGCGAGCCGGCCGCGGCGGGCGAGATCGTCGCCGAGGCGCTCAAGGGGGCGCACACCCGCGACATCGATCTGGGGCGGGTCGACGGGACCTGGTTCGGGACCGTGCTCGCCTCCGGCTTCGACTCCCGGGTCAACGACCGGGGCAACCGGATGCGCTGGCCCACCGGGCGCTTCAAGTACGACCTGGCGATGGTCGCCGAACTGGCCGCGTTCAAGCCGATCCCGTACCGCATCACGCTGGACGACGGCGACGTCCACGAGGTCGAGGCCACGCTCGTCGCGGTCGGCAACGGATCGTCGTACGGCGGCGGCATGAAGATCTGCGCCGCGGCCGACATGAGCGACGGGCTCTTCGACGTCACCGTGGTCGGGGACTGCAGCCGCACGACGCTGCTCAAGGTCTTTCCGCGGGTCTACAAGGGCACGCATCTCGACCATCCGAAGGTCACCGTGCACCGGGCCGCCAAGGTGGAGCTTGCCGCGCCGGGGATCACCGGGTACGCGGACGGGGAGCCGCTCGGCGCGCTGCCGCTGACCGCCGAGTGCGTGCCGGGGGCGGTACGGGTCCTGACACCGTGAGCTCCCGATAATGATCGTCCGTTGTCAGTGGTGCCCGGTAGTCTCGAAAGCACGATGACAGAGGACCTCTCACCGGCCGAGCGGTACGCGGCGGCGCGCAAGCGCGCTGTCGAGCAGGCCACCGCACTCGCGTCCTTCCGCGAGATGTACGAATTCGGCCTCGACCCCTTCCAGATCGAGGCCTGCCAGGCGCTCGAGGCGGGCAAGGGCGTGCTCGTGGCCGCCCCCACGGGCTCGGGCAAGACGATCGTCGGCGAATTCGCCGTGCACCTCGCCCTTCTGCAGGGCAAGAAGTGTTTCTACACCACGCCCATCAAGGCGCTCTCCAACCAGAAGTACGCCGACCTCGCCAAGCGGTACGGCGCCGACAAGGTGGGCCTGCTCACCGGTGACAACAGCGTCAACTCCGATGCCCCGGTGGTCGTCATGACCACCGAGGTCCTGCGGAACATGCTGTATTCGGGCTCGCAGTCGCTGCTCAACCTCGGCTATGTGGTCATGGACGAGGTGCACTACCTCTCCGACCGCTTCCGCGGTGCCGTCTGGGAGGAAGTGATCATCCACCTCCAGGAGTCGGTCACGCTCGTCTCCCTGTCGGCCACCGTGTCGAACGCGGAGGAGTTCGGCGACTGGCTCGACACCGTGCGCGGCGACACCGAGGTGATCGTCTCCGAGCACCGGCCCGTGCCGCTCTTCCAGCACGTGCTCGCGGGTCGTCGGATGTATGACCTCTTCGAGGAGGGCGAGGGCCAGAAGAAGGCGGTCAACCCCGACCTCACGCGCATGGCGCGGATGGAGGCCAGCCGTTCGTACAACCCGCGCGAGCGCCGCAAGGGCAAGATGATCCGCGAGGCCGACCGCGAGCGCGAGCGCAGACAGCGGTCGCGGATCTGGACGCCGGGCCGCCCCGAGGTCATCGAACGGCTCGACGCCGAGGGCCTGTTGCCCGCCATCACGTTCATCTTCAGCCGCGCCGCCTGCGAGGCCGCCGTCCAGCAGTGCCTGTACGCAGGCCTCCGGCTGAACGACGACGAGGCGCGGATGAAGGTCCGCGAGATCGTCGAGGAGCGCACCGGATCGATCCCGAACGAGGACCTCCATGTCCTTGGCTACTACGAGTGGTTGGAGGGCCTGGAGCGCGGCATCGCGGCGCACCACGCGGGCATGCTGCCCACCTTCAAGGAGGTCGTCGAGGAGCTGTTCGTGCGCGGCCTGGTCAAGGCCGTCTTCGCCACCGAGACGCTCGCCCTCGGCATCAACATGCCCGCGCGCAGCGTGGTGTTGGAGAAGCTCGTCAAGTGGAACGGCGAGCAGCACGCCGACATCACCCCCGGTGAGTACACGCAGTTGACCGGCCGTGCCGGGCGCCGCGGCATCGACATCGAGGGCCATGCGGTGGTGCTCTGGCAGCGCGCCATGAGCCCCGAGCACCTGGCCGGGCTCGCGGGCACGCGCACGTACCCGCTGCGGTCCAGCTTCAAGCCGTCGTACAACATGGCGGTGAACCTCGTGGAGCAGTTCGGGCGGCACCGCTCGCGCGAGCTCCTGGAGACGTCCTTCGCGCAGTTCCAGGCCGACAAGTCGGTCGTCGGGATCTCCCGGCAGGTGCAGAAGAACGAGGAGGGCCTGGAAGGCTACAAGGCCTCCATGACCTGCCACCTGGGCGACTTCGAGGAGTACGCGCGACTGCGCCGCGAGCTCAAGGACCGCGAGACCGAGCTCGCCAAGCAGGGCGCGGCCCAGCGCAGGGCCGCCGCTGCCGCCGCCCTGGAGAAGCTCAAGCCGGGCGACGTCATCCACGTCCCCACGGGGAAGTACGCGGGCCTCGCGCTCGTACTCGACCCCGGACTGCCCGCCGGACGGGCCAACGGCCACCGCGGCTTCGACCACGTCGACGGGCCGCGCCCGCTCGTCCTCACCGCCGAGCGGCAGGTCAAGCGGCTCGCGTCGATGGACTTCCCGGTGCCCGTCGAGGCATTGGAGCGGATGCGCATCCCGAAGTCCTTCAACGCCCGCTCCCCGCAGTCCCGGCGCGATCTGGCCTCCGCGCTGCGCACCAAGGCCGGGCACATCGTCCCCGACCGGCATCGCAAGGGGCGCGCGGCGGCCGCCGACGACCAGGAGATCGCCCGGCTCCGTACGGAGCTGCGCGCCCACCCCTGCCACGGCTGCGACGAGCGCGAGGACCACGCGCGCTGGGCCGAGCGCTACTACCGGCTCAAGCGCGACACCTCGCAGCTGGAGCGGCGCATCGAGGGGCGGACGAACACCATCGCCCGCACCTTCGACCGCATCGTCGCCCTGCTCACCGAGCTCGACTATCTGCGGGGCAACGAGGTCACCGAGCACGGCAAGCGCCTCGCCCGGCTCTACGGAGAGCTCGATCTGCTCGCCAGCGAGTGCCTGCGCGCCGGGGTCTGGGAGGGGCTCAGCCCCGCCGAACTGGCCGCGTGCGTATCGGCGTTGGTGTACGAGGCGAGGGTCGGCGACGACGCGCTCGCGCCGAAGCTGCCGTCCGGGGCCGCCAAGGCGGCGCTCGGCGAGATGGTGCGGATCTGGGGTCGCCTCGACGGTCTCGAGGAAGAGTTCAAGATCAGCCAGACCGAGGGGGTCGGGCAGCGCGAGCCCGACCTGGGCTTCGCCTGGGCGGCGTACATGTGGGCCAACGACAAGGGGCTCGACGAGGTCCTGCGCGAGGCGGAGATGCCGGCCGGTGACTTCGTGCGGTGGTGCAAGCAGGTCATCGACGTGCTCGGGCAGATCTCGGCGGCGGCGCCGCGGGAGGGCAGCACGGTCGCGAAGAACGCCCGCAAGGCGGTTGATCAGTTGTTGCGGGGGGTCGTGGCGTACAGCTCTGTCGGCTAGTGCGTGAGCCTCTCGGCCTTGAGCGGGTCCGGCCCTGTCGGGCCGGGCCCGCTCGTGCGTCTGTGTCGGGAGGCTGCGGGTGCTTCGTGGCTGGTCGCGCAGTTCCCCGCGCCCCTTTGGGGCGCGTCCCTCAGGAGCGCGCCGCGTCCCGCTTCGCCACCTCCTCACGCACGATCGGGATCACATGGCGTCCGAAGTCGATCGCGTCGTCCAGCAGGTCGTAGCCGCGGGCGGAGAGGATCTCCACGCCCAGGTCGTAGTAGTCGAGCAGGGCCTGGGCGACCGTCTCCGGAGTGCCCACGAGGGCCGTGGAGTTGCCCGCGCCGCCGGTCTCCGCGGCGGTCGGCGTCCAGAGGGCGCGGTCGTGGCGGTCGCCGGAAGCGGCCACCGCGAGGAGCCGCTGCGAGCCGGAGTTCTGCGGCGCGCCGAGCGGGCGGCGCCGGGAGAGCGGGACGCCGGCCTTGCGGGCCTTGATGCGGTCCAGGGTCGCGTACGCCTTCTCCCAGGCCAGTTCCTCGGTCGGCGCGATGATCGGGCGGAACGCCACCTGGATCTTCGGCACGTCGGTGCGGCCCGCCGCCTTCGCCGCCGCCTTCACCGACGCGATCTGCTCGGCGGTCTGCGCCAGGGGCTCGCCCCACAGGCAGTAGATGTCGGCCTCGGCGCCGCCCGCTGCGTACGCGGCGGGTGAGGAGCCCCCGAACGAGACGCGCGGATGCGGCTGTTGGACCGGGAAGGTGTCGCTGACGAAGTCGTTGAAGCGGTAGTGCGTGCCCTCGTGGTCGAAGGGCTCGTGCGACGTCCAGGCCTTCTTGATGATCTGGATGGCCTCGCGGGTGCGGTCGTACCGCTCGTCCTTGGTGAGGAAGTCGCCCTCGCGTTGCTGCTCGTGGTCGTTGCCGCCGGTGATGAAGTGCACCGCGAGGCGGCCGTCGCTGATCCGGTCGAGCGTCGCGAAGGTCTTCGCGGCGAACGTGGGGTACGAGACGTTGGGGCGGTGCGCGACCAGGATCTGCAGCCGGTCGGTGCGGGCGGCGATGTACGCGGCGGCGGGGGAGGGGTCGGGGGAGTCCGAGCCGTAGGCGAACAGGACCCGGTCCCAGCCGTGGTCCTCGTGGGCCCTGGCGAGCCTGAGGGTGTAGTCCTTGTCGAAGGAGGCGCCGGAGCGCACGGTGACTTCGGAGCCTTCGTTGGTGGCGGCGATGCCGAGGAACTCGACGGGCATGGCGGAGCCTCATCTCTTGCTGCTCTGGCTGCGGTCAACTGGTCGGTGGTGCGCGGTCGTCGAGGCTGTGGAGGAGCCGTCAGAGACAACACGCGGCGGACCACACGCGACCGAAGTCGATGTGGTCGCGGGTGACCAGACGCGGCTGAGGGCGCATGCGCGCGGCGGAGCAGTCGTCCATACGGGGCATCAACCACGGTGCGGCGGCGGGCATTCCCGGCTGCGCCGTCCGGCCGGTCCTTCCCGTGCCGCCCGTCCGTTCCCCTCGTTCGAAGAGGTCACCGCTGGTGTTCGAATGATCGCCAAGCGTGTAAATGGGGTGAGTGTATGCCCCTTGATGAGGCGTCTGCAGGGGGTTGCCGAATATGACTCGGCGATGATTCCGGCGGACTAAGCTCGCCCGGAGCGCGGCGAGTTGAAACGAGTTGCGACAAATTCGCGCGCTTGTTCATAGATCTTTCGAAAGTTCGTTTTGCTCCACCGCTCAACCACCCCCCATTCCCCCCCAGAGTCCACCCCCCGATTACCCCCAAGACGAGTGTTCAGAGGGCATACATGGTGAGTGTTCAATCGCCTCCCGGTGGCCGAGAAGTCCCTTACGCGCGTGTGCTGTTGCTGCCTGCCATGCTGATGGCGGCGGCGACCGGAGCCGCCGTCGCCGCGGTGGCGGAACCAGCGCGCCCCGCCGTGGCCTTGTGCGGCGCCGTCGCGACCCTCATGGTCGTCGTGGTCGGCACCGAAGCCGTGCGGCGCGGCCGGGCCATCCGGGGGTTGCGCGCGCAGTACGCACAGCGGCTCGCCTTCCTCGAACGGCGCATCGCATCCCATGACGACGAGACCATCCGCCTGGGCCGGGAGATCCTGCCCGAGGCGCTCTGGCGGCTGCGCCAGGGCGAATCGCCCGTCGAAGTGGTCCGCAACGTCGTCGACAGCGACGAGACCTACCGCGAACTCCCCGACGCACAGCGCGAACTGCTGCGCTCCGTGCTCGACACCCTGGACCGCGAGGAAGCCATGCGCGAGTCCGCGCAGCGTGCCTTCGTCAACATCGCGCGGCGCGTCCAGTCCATCGTCCACCAACAGGCCGCGGAACTGCGCGACATGGAGGAGTTCCACGGACGCAACCCCGAGGTCTTCGACGACCTGCTGCGCATCGACCACGGCACCGCGCTGATCGGCCGCCTCGCCGACTCCATCGCCGTGCTCGGCGGCGCCCGGCCGGGCCGCCAGTGGCCCAAGCCCGTGCCGCTGTTCAGCGTGCTGCGCGGCGCGATGTCCCGGATCCTCGACTACCCGCGCGTCGAACTGCACTCGATCGCGAACGTCGCCATCCACGGCACCTCCGTCGAACCGCTCATCCACGCCTGCGCCGAACTCCTCGACAACGCCACCCGCTACTCGCCGCCGCAGACCAAGGTGCACGTCACCGCGGTCGAGGTGCAGACCGGCATCGCCGTCGAGATCGAGGACGGCGGCGTGAGCCTCAGCGAGGAGGCGCGGGCCAGGGCCGAGCGCATGCTGGAGCAGGCGCAGGCCGGCATCGACCTCAACGACCTCGGTGAGACGCCCCGCCTTGGCATGGCCGTGGTCGGCAGGCTCTCGCAGATGTACAACATGCAGGTCTCCCTGCGGCAGTCCGCCTACGGCGGCGTCCGCGCGGTGCTCATCGTGCCGCGCGAGATGCTCACCACCGGGCCCGCCCCCGGCCTCGCCCACGGCATCGGCGCCTCCGCCGTGCCGCGCGTGGACAACGGCGGACGCATCATCGAGGAGCCCGCCCGCAACATCCGGCGCAAGAAGCCCCGCGTCGTCACCGCGGGCCCGCCGCTGCGCTCCCCGCTCACCGCGACCATGCAGGACGACGTCCCCGAAGTCACCGAATGGACGCCGAACGGCCTGCCGCAGCGCCGCAGCCGCGTCAAGATCTCCCTGAGCGAGCGGTACGCCCAGGAGGCCGAGGCCCAGCGGGCCGCGGAGGCACACGCCGCCGCGACCGCAACGCCCCCGGCACCCGCGCCCAAGCGCGAAGAACCAGAACCGGGCCTGTGGATCGAGGCGTTCATGAAGGGCGTCAAGGGCGAGGAGCCCACCGATCCCGACCCGTCCGCCCCGCAGGGAAACAGCCCTCCGCAGGGAACCACCCAGAACGACCACGGCAATACCGATGAGGGGGGCTGGAAGTGATCCAGCAACGCGCGAATTTCGACTGGATGCTCAAGGAGCTCGCCGACGGCGTGCCGCAGACGCGGCAGATCGTGGTGCTTTCCGCCGACGGTCTGCGCATTGCGCGCTACGGCGGCGACCCGGACGCGGCCGACCGCATCGCCGCGGCCTGCGCGGGACTGCAGAGCCTGGCCGCCGCCGTCGCCACGGAGATCCCGCACAGCGACGGCAACATGAAGATGGTCATCATCGAGATCAACGGCGGCTACTTCTATCTGATGGCCGCCGGAGCGGGCGCCTATCTCGCGGTGCTCGCCGACGAGACCGTCGACGCAGGCCTCATCGGCACCCGCATGCGGGACCTCGTCGTGCGCATCGGCGCCCACCTGACGAGCCCCCCGCGGCGTGACGGGCAGGCCGTATGACTCTTCCGCAAGGCTCCTCGCAAGGCCCCCCACCCGGCGACATCCCTCCGCAACGCGACGGACCCGCCCCCGATGCCCCGCCCCAGCGTGCACGCCGCAGCCCGGAGAACCCCGAGCGGCTGTACATCCTCACGGGTGAGGACACCGAACGCGCGCCGCTCGATCTGGTCACCCTGATCGTCGCGGCGGGCGAGGCGGCTCCGACGGCACAGCCGGAGCACTCCACGATTCTGCGGCTGTGCACGACGCCGCTGTCCGTCGCCGAGCTATCGGCCTACATGGGGCTGCCTTTCAGTGTCGTGACCGTAGTCCTGACGGAGTTACTGGCGACCGAGCTCATTCAGGCGCGCGCGCCCATCGTCCGCTCCGCGCTCCCCGACCGGTCCCTTCTCGAAGCGGTGATGCATGGACTTCAGAAACTCTAAGAACACCGACACGATCACCGGCCCCCGCAGCGAGGACGTCCTGCCGCACACGGCCGCGGCCGCCGTGAAGGTCGTGATCGTGGGCGGGTTCGGGGTCGGCAAGACGACCATGGTCGGCTCGGTCAGCGAGATCCGCCCGCTGACCACCGAGGAGACCATGACGCAGGCGGGCATCGGCGTCGACGACAACTACGGCTCCGAGACCAAGACGGCCACCACCGTGGCCATGGACTTCGGCCGGATCAGCATCTCCGACGAGCTGGTCCTCTACCTCTTCGGCACCCCGGGCCAGGAACGCTTCTGGTTCCTGTGGAACGGCCTCTTCGAAGGCGCGCTCGGCGCGGTCGTGCTCATCGACACCCGCCGCCTCGAAGTCAGCTTCGACGTGATCGGCCGCCTAGAGGAGCGCGGCGTGCCGTTCGTCGTCGCCGTCAACTCCTTCCCGGACGCGCCGGACCACCCGATCGAGACCCTGCGCAGGGCCCTCGACCTGGAACCCACCGTGCCGATCCTGACCTGCGACGCCCGCCGCAAGGAGTCGAGCAGGGACGCCCTGATGACGCTGATGCGCTACCTCCACTCCCTGACCGTGGCCCGCGTCTGAGCGCGGCCAGGACCCACCCCAGCAACCCCGGAACCCCTTCCGCGAACCCGGAGCGACGAACGTGACGACTCCTCCCTCCCCCTCCTGGCCCGGCACCGACAGCGCGGCCGCGCCACCGCCGGGCTGCCCCGCCCACGGCCTCGGCCCCGGCGGCCTGCGCCGCCTCTACGGCCCCGAGGCCGACACCGATCTGGCGGGCCTCTACGAAAAGCTGCGCGCCGAGCACGGCCCGGTCGCACCCGTCCTGATCCACAACGACGTGCCGATCTGGGCGGTGCTCGGCCACAGCGAGAACCTCCACATGGTCCGCACCCCCTCGCAGTACACCCGCGACTCGCGCATCTGGCGGGCCGTGAAGGACGGCACCGCGGGCCCGGACAATCCGCTCGCGCCCGTCTTCACCTGGCAGCCGATGGCCACCTTCGCCGAGGGCGACGAGCACCAGCGGCTGCGCGGCGCGGTCACCGGGGCCATGTCGGGCATCGACCACCGCGGCGTCCGCCGCTATATCAACCGCTATACGAACCACCTGCTCAACGACATCTGCCAGGACGGCAGGGCCGACCTCGTCAGCCAGTTCGCCGAGCATCTGCCGATGATGGTGATGTGCCATGTCCTCGGCATGCCCGAGGAGTACAACGAGCGCATGGTGCAGTCGGCCCGCGACATGATCAAGGGCACCGAGACCGCCATCGCCAGCAACGCGTACATCATGGAAGTCCTGATGAGGCTGGTGGCCCGGCGGCGCGCCCACCCCGAGGAGGACTTCACCAGCAATCTCATCGCGCACCCCGCCCAGCTCACCGACGACGAGGTCGGCGCGCACCTGCGCCTGGTGCTCATCGCCGCGTACGAGGCCACCGCCAACCTCATCGCCAATGTGCTGCGGATGGTCCTCACCGACCCGCGCTTCCGCGCCCAGCTCAGCGGCGGCCAGATGACGGTCCCCGAGGCGGTCGAGCAGTCCCTGTGGGACGAGCCGCCGTTCAGTGCCATGGTCGGCTACTTCGCCAAGCAGGACACCCAGCTCGGCGGCCAGCGGATCAGGGCGGGCGACGGCCTGATCCTCGGCATCGCGCCCGGCAACGTCGACCCGGTGGTCCGCCCCGACCTCGCCGCCAACATGCAGGGCAACCGCTCGCACCTCGCCTTCAGCGGCGGACCGCACGAGTGCCCGGGACAGGACATCGGGCGCGCCATCGCCGACACCGGTGTCGACGCGCTCCTGATGCGCCTGCCGGACGTCGAACTCGACGTGGACGAGCGCGAGTTGCGCTGGACGTCGTCGATCCTCTCGCGGCACCTGGTGCAGCTGCCCGTGCGTTTCGCGCCGCGGCCGCCGCAGGACGTGATGGCCCGTCCTTCGGCGCAGCTGCCGGGGCCGCGCAGGGACTGGCATGTGTCGTCCCCGCCGCGCAGGCCGGAGCCCGTGGTCCCGGCACCGCCGCAGCAGGCGGCACCCCCGCCCGCGCCCGTGGCCGAGCCCGTCCGTCCCAAGGGGGCCTGGCGGCGCTTCCTGACCTGGTGGCGGGGTTACTGATCCCGGGGGTCACAGGTGTCGGGGCCCGTACGCCAGGTCTCGTACGCCGACCAGGCCTCCAGCGTCCGGCCGCTCACGAAGCGGTGTGCGGCGCCGGTGACCGGATCCGTGAACTCCAGGACGCGTGACAGGAGTTGCAGGGGCCGCCGGAAGTCGTCCGGCGGCACGGGTCCCGTCACCACCGGGTAGACCGGGTCGCCGAGGATCGGCAGGCCCAACGCGTTCATGTGGACGCGCAGTTGATGGGTGCGCCCGGTGTGCGGGGTCAGGCGGTAGCGGCCGAGTCCCGCGCGGTGCTCGACGAGTTCGATCAGGCTCTCGCTGTTCGGCTCGGCGTCCGCGACCTCGTATGCGGCGATGACCCCGAGGTCCTTCTCGATGTGGCTGCGCACGGTGCGCGGGAGCGGTACGCCCGGGTCGTGCGCGGCCACTGCCTCGTACTCCTTGTGCACGAGGCGGTCCCGGAACAGCGTCTGGTAGGCGCCGCGTTCGGCGGGCCGGACGGTGAACAGGAGCAGCCCCGCGGTGAGCCGGTCCAGGCGGTGGGCCGCGCCGAGCGTGGGGATGCCGAGTTCCACGCGCAGCCGGGCGAGCGCGGTCTGGGTGACGTGGCTGCCGCGCGGCATCGTCGCGAGGAAGTGCGGCTTGTCGACGACGACGATGTGCTCGTCGCGGTGGACGACGTCGAGGGAGAAGGGGACCGGGACCTCCGCCGGCAGGTCCCGGTGGAACCACACGAAGGCGCTTGGTTCGTACGGCGTGTCCGGTGCCACCGGCGTCCCGTCCGCGCCGACGATCCTGCCCGCCCGCAGCATCGCGTCGATGACCTCGGGCCCGGGCGCGAGCCGTTCCACGAGATGGTCCCGCACGGTCCGCCACGGGCCCTCGGGCGGCAGCTTGACCCGGACGGGGTCGACGCCGTCGCGCTGGGGAAGCGGTGCGGGGGGAATGCGGGGCTTTCGTCTCATCAGGGGGCCAGCGTACGGGGCGGTGCAGGTCAGGGTGGTGTCGGCGGCGGGGCGGTGGCGGTCCTGCGCCGGTTCTGCGCCGGGGGAAATTCAGTGCCGTCGGCCGCGCGGCGCTGCCACCATGAGGCCATGCCCTTCAAGATCCCAGACGTAGTCGAGTCCGGCGCGCTCGCCGGACAGGAGCAGCCGGTGATCCCCGTCCCCGGCGGTCTCGTCATACGCCCCTGGTCGGTCGCCGACGCGCCCGCCGTGTACGAGGCGTTCCAGGACCCCGTGATCCAGCGCTGGCACGCGCGCGTGGCCGTGTCCGAGAGCGAGGCGCTCGGCTGGATCGAGGAGTGGCGCGCGAGCTGGGCCGAGGAACGGGACGCGTACTGGGCGGTCGCCGACGCGGCTACGGACGAGCTGGTGGGCCGGATCGCCCTGAAGCTCATGGTGCTCGCCGACGGGCAGGCCGAAATCGCCTACTGGACCATGCCGTCGGCGCGCGGCAAGGGCGTCGCCTCGCGCGCCGTCACCGCGCTCGTGGACTGGGCCTTCGACGAAGTGGGTCTGCACCGCATCGAGTTGACCCACTCGATGGCCAACGAGGCGTCCTGCAAGGTCGCCCTGAGGACCGGCTTCGCGGTGGAGGGCACCAAGCGCGGTGCGGGGCTGCACGAGGACGGCTGGCACGACATGCATCTGCACGCGCGACTCAAGGACGACGGGCCTGTCGCTTCGGCGTGACGCCGGGGCGGCGCGGGAGCCTGCGGGCCGTCCGCGGCCGGTCGTGCGGCGCCCGCGCCCCTCGCGGGGCGCGGGGCGGGGGCTACGCTGCCTGCTCCTGCTCCGCCTCCACCTGGGCGTTCCACTCGCGCTTGGAGGCCTGCCAGCCGTCCTCGTTGTGGCCGAGGCGCCAGTACCCGGAGATGGAGAGGCGCTCGCGCGGTACCTCGCGCTCGACGCGCAGATAGCGGCGCAGCTCCTTCACGAAGCCCGCCTCGCCGTGCACGAAGGCCTGCAGGTCGCCGGCCGGGAACTCCAGGGAGCGCACGGCCTCGACGAGCAGCTGGCCGGCCGGCCGGTCGCCGCGGTGCAGCCAGACGACCTCGGCGTCCGTCGCGATCTTCTGCTCCTCGTCGGGCCCCTCCACCTCCACGAAGACATGGGCGACCGCGCCCTGCGGGAGCGCCTCCGCCGCGGCGGCGATGGCGGGCAGGGCGCTCTCGTCACCGGCGAGCAGATGCCAGTCGGCGTCCGCGCCGGGGGCGTAGGCGCCGCCGGGGCCGAGGAAGCGGATGGTGTCGCCGAGCCGGGCGTCGCGCGCCCAGGGGCCCGCGAGGCCCTGGTCGCCGTGGATCACGAAGTCGAGGGCGAGCTCGCGGGCCTCGGGGTCCCACCAGCGCACCGTGTACGTCCGGGTCACCGGCCACTGATCGCGCGGGAACTCCTCGCGGATCCGCTGCATGTCGAAGGGCTCCGGGTACGTCACGCCCTCGGCGTCGAAGAGCAGCTTCACGTAGTGATCGGTGCAGTCGCCCGCCGTGAACCCGGCGAGCCCCTCACCCCCGAGCACCACGCGCTGCATGTGCGGGGTCAGCCGCTCCGTGCGCACCACGCGCCCGACGTGGGCCTTCGGTGCTGTGCGTGCAGGACGTTCTGCCATGGCGACGGCCTCCCCTGATCCATAAGTACTTAGGCAAGCCTAAGTTAACACCTCAGGCGTGAAGAGTGGAGAGCAGCCGCTGCAGGGAGCCGCCCAGATTCCACTGCGCCGCCAGCTCGTCGAGCGCCGCCGGGTCGCGCGGCTCCCGCGGAAGCGCGAGGTCCACATCGGGCAGCGGCACGTCGCCCGCGACCCGCACGACCTTCGGCGCGACCGCCACATACGCGCGCGCCTCGTCGAGCCGCTTGCGCTGCGACGGGGTGAGCTTCGCCTTGGGGTCGTCGACCGCCGCCATGATCCCGGCCAGATCGCCGAAGGCGTCCAGGAGCTTGGCCGCCGTCTTCTCGCCGATGCCGGGGACGCCGGGCAGGCCGTCGCTCGGGTCGCCGCGCAGCAGGGCGAGGTCGACATAGCCGGGGCCGTCCACGCCGTACTTCTCGCGCAGCCAGCTCTCGTCCGTGATCTGGAGGGAGCCGACCCCCTTCAAGGGGTAGAGGATGCGAATGCCGCGCTCGTCGTCCACCAGCTGGTAGAGATCGCGGTCGCCGGTGACGACGTCGACCGGGCCGCTCGCGCGGGCCGCGAAGGTGCCGATCACGTCGTCGGCCTCGTACGTGGGCACGCCCACGCGCGCGATGCCCACCGCGTCGAGCACGTCCTCGATGATCGGGACCTGCGGCGCGAGCGTGTCCGGGGTCTCCTCGGCGTCCGGGCCCTCGGGGACCTCCTCGGCCACGCGGTGCGCCTTGTACGAGGGGATGAGCTCGACCCGCCAGTGCGGGCGCCAGTCCGCGTCCATGCAGGCGACCAGGTCGTCGGGGCGGTGGTCCTGGACGAGGCGGGTGATGAAGTCGAGGAGTCCGCGCACGGCGTTGACCGGGGTGCCGTCGGGGGCCTTCATCGACTCCGGGACCCCGAAGTAGGCCCGGTAGTAGAGGGACGCCGTGTCGAGAAGCATGAGCCGTCGTGTTCGCTGAGTCACGTTGCGCATCATGCCGCACGGCACCGACAGCCGAGCCGTACGGCACCGGGGGAGCGCGCCCGCAGCGGAGCCGTACGGCACCGGAGGAGCGCACCCGTTGCGCATCGCGCCGAACGGTGCCGAGAGTGCAACACATGTGAACTGGGACACTCCTGGGTTTGGTTTGTGTAAGCCCGGGAAGGCGCGCACCCGGAGCGAACCCGGTCGAGGATTCAACATTTCGATCGGGCAAGTGGGCAGAAGCCACTGCGTTCCACGGCCCGCCGGCGGGGGAGGCGGGCCGTCTTGGTTCGACCCGAGAGGTGTATGTGTCCAGGCTGCAGGCCGAGCACTTGTACAAAGTGTTCGGCAGACGACCCGATGACGCGGTGGAGAAACTCCGCCACGGAGCCGACCGAGAGGAGCTGCGCGCCGACGGCACCACCGCCGCCGTGATCGACGCCTCCTTCGAGGTCGAGCCGGGCCAGATCTTCGTCGTCATGGGTCTCTCCGGATCCGGCAAGTCCACGTTGCTGCGCATGCTCAACGGGCTGTCGGAGCCGACGGCCGGTCACGTCCGCTTCGACGGCCAGGACCTCACCGAGCTGAGCGCCCGCGAGATGCGCGAGGTGCGCTCCAAGAAGATCAGCATGGTGTTCCAGCACTTCGCGCTCTTCCCCCACAGGAGCGTGCTCGAGAACGCCGGTTACGGCCTCGAAGTGCAGGGCGTCCCGCGCGCCGAGCGCGAGAAGCGCGCCACCGAGGCGCTCGAGCTCGCCGGGCTCAAGGGCTGGGAGAAGTCCTGGCCCGACGAGCTGTCCGGCGGCATGCAGCAGCGCGTGGGCCTGGCCCGCGCGCTCGCCACCGACGCCGACCTGCTCCTCATGGACGAGTCGTTCAGCGCCCTCGACCCGCTGATCCGCCGCGACATGCAGGACCAGCTCCTGGTGCTCCAGAAGCGGCTGAAGAAGACCATCGTCTTCATCACCCACGACCTGAACGAGGCCATGCGCCTGGGCGACCAGATCGCCGTCATGCGCGACGGCCGCATCGTCCAGATCGGCACCTCCGAGGACATCCTGGTCACCCCGGCCAACGACTACGTCGCCTCCTTCACGCAGGACGTCGACCGCTCCCGGGTGCTCACCGCGGGCGCGATCATGGCCGACGCCCCGGAGGACTTCGATCTGGCGGACGCCCCGGCGACCGTCACCGCCGAGACCCCGATCATCGAGCTGTTCACGCCCTGCTCCACCAGCGACGTGGCGGTCGCCGTGACCGACGGGAAGGGCGCGCTCATCGGCGTCGTGCCCAGGGGACGGCTGCTGGCCGTGCTCGGGGAGCCGGCGCCGCGCGAGGACGGGCCGCAGGACGCGGCCGTGCCCGCGCAGCAGGCCAAGGACAACGGCGGCAAGAGCGTGGGCAAGGTGAGCAGCGGTGCCTAGGATTCCCTTCGGCGACTGGGTCAATGACTCGGTCGAATGGCTCAGAACCCATATGGACTGGCTGTTCGACTTCATCAAGACGATCTTCCAGAACATGTGGGACGGCGTCTACGACGTCCTCTCCGCGCCCGAGCCGCTCCTGATGGCGGGCATCCTCGCCGTCATCGCCTTCTGGCTGCGCGGCCTGCTCGGCGGTGTGCTCTCCTTCGTCGGCTTCGCCTTCATCGTGTCCCTGGAGCTGTGGGACAACGCGATGATGACGCTGTCCCTGGTGCTCGTCTCGACCTTCGTGGCGCTGGTCATAGCCGTGCCCGTGGGCATCTGGGCGGCCCGTTCCAAGACGGTCAGCGGCATCGTGCGCCCCGTCCTGGACTTCATGCAGACGCTGCCCGCGATGATCTACCTCATCCCGGCGCTGCTGTTCTTCCGCATGGGCGCCCCCGCGGGCATCGTCGCCACGATCGTCTTCGCGCTCGCCCCCGGCGTCCGCATGACCGAGCTCGGCATCCGCCAGGTCGACAAGGAACTGGTCGAGGCCGCCGACGCGTTCGGCACCACGCCCCGCAACACCCTGTTCCGCGTCCAGCTGCCGCTCGCGCTGCCGACGATCATGGCCGGTGTCAACCAGGTCATCATGCTCGGCCTGTCCATGGCGGCCCTGACCGGCATGGTCGGCACGCCGGGTCTCGGCGCCGACGTGAACGCGGCCATCGGCCAGCTCGACGTCGGTCTCGGCGCCGAGGCGGGCGTCTCCATCGTGATCCTCGCCATCTACCTGGACCGCGTCACCAGCGGCCTGGGCGGCCAGGTCTCGCCGCTGGGCCGTCGCGCGCTCGCCAAGCTGCGGGCCGCGCAGGGCCTGAACATCTGGAACTACCGCCCCCGGCCCGTCGTCGCGATGGTCGGCGTCGTCGTCCTCGCGCTCGTCGCGGGCGGCATGGGCATCTTCGGCGGCACCAAGTCCGAGTCCGTGGCCGACGCCAAGAACGTCGGCCAGGGCAAGGAAGTCAAGATCGGCTACATCCCCTGGGACGAGGGCGTCGCCTCCACCTTCCTCTGGAAGGAAGTCCTGGAGCAGCGCGGCTTCAAGGTGACCACCAGCCAGCTGGAGGCCGGTCCGCTGTACACCTCCCTGGCGCAGGGCGACATCGACTTCCAGACCGACTCCTGGCTGCCGACGACGCACGCCTCGTACTGGAAGAAGTACGGCAAGGACCTCGAGGACCTGGGCGACTGGTTCGGCCCGACGTCCCTCGAACTGACCGTCCCGGCCTACATGAAGGACATCAACTCCCTCGAGGACCTCAAGGGCAAGTCCGACCTGTTCAAGGGCAAGATCACCGGCATCGAGTCGAGCGCCGGAATGATGGGCCTGCTCAAGGACAAGGTCCTCGGCGAGTACGGCCTGGACAAGGAGTACAAGGTCGTCGACGGCTCGACGCCCGCGATGCTGGCCGAGCTGAAGGCCGCGTACTCCAAGAAGGAGCCCATCGTCACCACCCTGTGGTCGCCGCACTGGGCGTACAGCGACTTCGAGCTGAAGAAGCTCAAGGACCCGAAGGGCGCCTGGGGCAAGGGCGACGGCGTGCACACGCTGGCGCGCAAGGGCTTCTCGAAGGAGAACCCCGAGGTCGGCAAGTGGCTGAAGAACTTCAAGATGAGCGAGAAGCAGCTCACGAGTCTTGAGGCGGAGATCAACAAGGCCGGCAAGGGCCAGCAGCAGGAGGCCGTGCGCACCTGGCTGAAGAAGAACCCGGGCGTCGTCGACAAGCTGGCGCCGCTGCCGAAGAACTCCGGCAGCGACGAGGGCAAGCGTCCGCTGAAGGCCGCGTACTTCGCGTGGGACGAGAACATCGCCGTCACCAACCTGTGGAAGCGCGTCCTGGAGAAGCGCGGCTACACGATGGACCTGACGCCGGCCGACGTGGGCCCGGTCTACACCGGTCTCGCGCAGGGCGACCTCGACCTCAACCTGGACGCCTGGCTGCCCACGACCCAGAAGACGTACTGGGACAAGAACAAGGCCAACCTCAAGGACCTCGGCTCCTGGTACAGCCCGACCTCCCTGGAGGTCGCCGTCCCGTCCTACGTCAAGGACGTGAAGTCCCTGGAGGACCTCAAGGGCAAGGGCGACAAGTTCAAGGGCAAGATCATCGGCATCGAGCCGGGCACGGGCGTCATGACGGCGCTCAAGGACAAGGTCCTGCCGCAGTACGGCCTCGACAAGGAGTACGAGATCGCCGCCGGGTCGACCCCGGCGATGCTCACCGAGCTGAAGGCCGCGTACGCCAAGAAGGAGCCGATCGCGGTCCTGCTCTGGTCGCCGCACTGGGCGTACAACGAGTACGACCTCACCAAACTGAAGGACCCCAAGGGCGCCTTCGGCAAGGGCGACACGATCCGCACGCTCTCCAGCAAGGACTTCCCGAACCAGTACCCGCAGCTCACGAAGTGGCTCAAGGACTTCAAGATGAGCGAGGAGCAGCTGGCAGGCCTTGAGAACGAGATCAACAAGGCGGGCAAGGGCAATGAGCCCAAGGCCGTCGACGCCTGGCTGAAGAAGAACCCGGGCTTCGAGGAGAAGATGACCGCCGCGAAGTAGCCGTACGCGGTCGGCACTCCCGAGGGGTGGGCCTCGCCTTGTGGCGAAGCCCACCCCTTCCGGCGTTCCTGCGGGGGCCGCCGAGTCCTTAACCTCGACGGGGCCCGCACTTCTGAACACCCGAACGTGAGACCCCACCCGTGACCGCAAGGCAGCCGAGGACGGCGCTCTTCTCCGTCGCCGCCGTCCTGGCCCTGGCCGTGGCCCTGCTCGTCGCGCAGCTGGCACGGGCGGACGCCACCCCCGCCTCCGCGGGCACCGCGCGCCTCGCCGCGCTCGCCGAGGACGTCACCGCCGCCGCGGGACACCGCTACGACGCGCGGGACCACACCGGCCGCACCATGGACGCGGCCCAGATCGAGCAGGCCCAGGACGGCACGTACCTCGCCGTCTACCACACGCTCCTGGCCGACGGCCGCTTCCACGCGGCCGTCGCCACCTCCACCGATCTGCGCCACTGGCAGCGCCGCCACGACTTCGGCCCCGGCACCCACCAGGCCTCGCTCGCGCACGACGGCCGCGGGGGCTTCGTCCTCGCGTACGAGAAGGATCCCCGCAACCACATCGCGATCCGTGCGTACGAGGATCTGCCGGCGCTCCTCGAAGGCCGCTCCCACCGGGCCTTCGACGCGCCGCTCACCCTCTCCCGCTGCGCCGAGGGCACCCCGAGCATCACCGCCGTACGCGGCGCCACGATCCACCTCACCGGGCACTACCGCGCGGGCTGCGAGACCGACCGCCAGCTGCGCGCCACGCTCACCGGCTTCCGGGACTGGCACGCCGAGCCCGACCGGCGTCTCGACCGTGCCGTGCGGACCTGGGGCAACGGCGGCAACATCGGGGACCGGGCGCCCGTCGAGCTCGGCGGGCGCCGCGTGGTGCTCATCGAGGGGCAGGGGCGGCGGGGCGACTTCGGGAGTTGGGGCACGTACGCCTACGACCCCTCAAGCGGCCGTGCGGACCGGCTCGACATCCGTACGCACGGCGGCAGCGGCGCCTTCGCCAATCCCTCGGCGACCCTGCTGACCGACCCGGAGGGCCAACCCGCCCTGCTGGTGAGCCTGTTCATACCCGCCGAAGGTTCCGCGCCCGGAGAGGCCGGGCAGCTGCTTTATTGGCACAAGCTGTAGCCGTCGGTCCGGGCAACGGGGCAAAACCGTTTGGCGAACATGCGTAGGGTGCAGAAAACCCCTCAGGGTTGAGAGTGGACCGATGCGCTGAAGGGAGCCGAGGCGATGGACGAGCACAAGGAGACCCTCCGGGTGGGCTCGGCCGTGCGGCGGCGCCGCCGGCAGCTGGAGCTCACCCTGGCCGTCGTCGCCGAGCGCAGCGGCCTTTCGGTGCCGTTCCTCAGCCAGATCGAGAACGAGCGCGCCCGCCCCAGCATGCGCTCCCTGCAGCGCGTCGCCGACGCCCTGTGCACCACCGACGTGGAACTGCTCGCCGCGGCCGATCCGGCCCGCACCGTCGAGGTGGTGCGCGCCGACGACGACACGGATCTGGACACCTCCAAGCCGGACGCGCGGGTACGCGAGCTGGCGCGCGGTCACCATCAGCTGCACGCCCTGGAATTCATCGGGGACCACGACGAGGGCCGCGAATTCCAGCACCGCAACGACGAGTTGATGTACGTCGTCGAGGGGGCCGTCGAGATGGAGGCCGAGGGCCGCGCCTACCGCCTCGGACGCGGCGACAGCCTCTTCCTCACCGGCGGGGTCCGGCACCGCTGGCGGGCCACCGTGCCGGACACCCGGGTCCTGGTGGTCGCCGTGGGGGACCACATCGAGGCGGTGGACGACGGGGGGCGCTGACATGCGCCCGGCCCCCGTGCGGGTCGTCTCGCTGGTCCCCTCGCTGACCGAGGCGGTCGCCGTGACCGTGCCGGGAGCGCTGGTCGGTGCGACCGACTGGTGCAGCCACCCGGCGGACCTCGACGTCACCCGGGTGGGCGGCACCAAGAACCCCGACGTGCCGCGCATCGTCGCGCTCGCCCCGGACCTGGTGATCGCCAACGAGGAGGAGAACCGCGCGCCCGACCTGGCCGCCCTGCGCGCGGCGGGGCTCCAGGTGCTCGTCACGGAGATACGCGACCTCGACCAGGCGTTCCGCGAGCTGGCCCGGGTCCTCGCGGCGTGCGGCGCGGACCGGCCACGGTGGCTGGGGGAGGCCGAGGCCGCGTGGCGGGGCCTGCCCCGTCCCGACATCCGCCGGCGCGCGGCGATCCCGATCTGGCGGCGCCCGTGGATGGTCGTCGGGCGTGACACCTTCGCGGGGGACCTTCTCGCGCGCCTGGGCGTCGACAACGCGTACGCGGACCATGCCGAGCGCTATCCGCGGATCCCCCTGGAAGAACTCCGCGCGGCCGGCCTCGACCTGGTGATCCTGCCCGACGAGCCGTACCGCTTCACCCGCGACGACGGCCCCGAGGCGTTCCTGCCGCACACGCCGGTCGCGCTGGTCGGCGGGCGCCATCTCACCTGGTACGGCCCGTCGTTGGCGGAGGCGCCCGCGGCGCTCGGTGCGGCGCTGCGGGCGACGATCGGCTAGGGCGGGGCCGGACGCTACTTCCGTACGGGCGCCGCGAGCAGCCTGCCGTCGATCACGCCACGCAGGGTGTGGACCAGGGCCACGGCCCAGGCGGCCACGAGGAAGGCGTACAGGCCGGTGGCGAGCCAGTCGAAGGCCGTCAGGCCGGTGTGCTTGCCGAGGCCCTCGGCGCCCGTGACGCAGGTGCCGACGGGGAAGGTGAAGGCCCACCAGGTCATCGCGAAGCCCATGCCGCGGCGGCGGGCGCGGGCCACCATCGCGAGGGCGAGGGCGAGCCACATGAGGGCGAAGCCCATCACGGGCACTCCGTAGAGCACGGCGAAGGCGGTGAAGCCCTGGTCGAGGGGGCCGGGGACGAGGCCGGGGGCGAAGTCGGCGAACTTGTTGGCGGCGGTCGTCGACTGGCCGAGGGGGCCGAGCACCAGGAAGAGGGTCGGGGTGAGGGCCAGGGGCAGCGGGCCTGCCGTCACCAGACGGGCGAAGATCACCGGCAGCATCACCAGGGTGGCCAGCAGGCTCAGGCCGAACATCGCGAAACAGGCGTACAGCATGGTCTGCTGGGCCTGACCGGCGGGCAGGTGCGGGATCAGCAGGGGGCCGACGGCGGCCGACACCATCGGGGCCACCACGGGCAGCAGCCACACGGGTGACGCCTGGTCGGCGGCGATCTTGTGCCGGGCCACCATCAGGTACGGGATGGCGACGGCGGCCGCGAGCCCGATGACCGTACCGGCGGTGAAGAGCACGGTGTCGAGCGCCACCGCCGCGGTCGTGCCGATCCAGTCCTCGCCCACGATCAGGGTGCCGCCGCCGACCGCGAGCAGCGCCATCGAGAGGCAGCCGTAGAAGGGCGCCATGGTCGGGTCGAGGAGGTGCGCGCGGGCCTGGTCGCGGTGGTGGATCCAGTGCGCGGTGCGGGCCACGAGCAGCACGGCGAGCATGACGAAGGACAGTGCCCAGACGACGGTGCAGGCCGTCCGCAGCCCCGTGAACTGGTACGGCAGCGTGGCGCCCGCGTTGGCGATGATGGCGGTGCCCATGACGGAGGCGTACCAGTTGGGGCCGAGGTGACGGACCGCGGTGGCGCGGGCTGCGGTGGCCGCGGTCGCGGTGGGGGCGTGGTGGGCAGTGGTGACCATGTGTCCACGGTCCCGCGCGGGGGCGCCGCCCACCAGGGAGCACTTCTCTATGGGGACATAAGCTGGCTTTATGAGCACTTCTGGGCCCGACGCCTCCGCCGCCGCTGCCGTCCCCGCCGCTGCCGTCCCCGCCGCCTCCGCCCGGCCGCCGGAGGCCACGCTCGCCCACCGCGTCCCTGACCTCGGGGCGCTGCAACTGCTGCTCGCCGTGGCCCGGCTCGGCAGCCTCGGACGGGCCGCGCGGGAGATGGGCATCACCCAGCCCGCCGCCAGCAGCCGCGTCCGCGCGATGGAGCGGCAGCTGGGCGTCGCGCTCGTGGACCGCTCGCCGCGCGGCTCGCGGCTGACCGACGCGGGCGCGCTCGTCACCGACTGGGCGGGGCGGATCGTGGAGGCGGCGGAGGCCTTCGACGCCGGGGCGCAGGCGCTGCGCGACCGGCGGGACTCGCGGCTGCGGGTCGCGGCGAGCATGACGATCGCCGAGTATCTGCTGCCGGGCTGGCTGATCGCGCTGCGCGGCCAGCGGCCCGACACGGCCGTGTCGCTGCTCGCGGGCAACTCGGCCGCGGTCGCGGACCGGCTCCTCGCGGGCGACGCGGACCTCGGCTTCGTCGAGGGGCTCGCCGTGCCGGACGCGCTGGACGGCGTGGTCATCGCGCACGACCGGCTCGTGGTGGTGGCGGCGCCCGGACACCCCTGGGCTCGGCGGCGGGAGCCGCTGGGCGCCGCCGAGCTGGCGGCGACGCCGCTGATCCTGCGCGAGGAGGGCTCGGGCACCCGGCAGGTCCTCGACGCGGCGCTCGGCGGCCTGGCCCGGCCGCTGATCGAGCTCTCCTCCACCACGGCGGTGAAGGCGGCGGCGGTCAGCGGCGCGGGCCCCTCGGTCCTCAGCGAACTCGCGGTGGGCGAGGAACTCGCGGCCCGGCGCCTTGTCGAGATCCCCCTGGCGGACGTGCGGCTGCGCAGGGAACTCCGGGCCGTCTGGCCGACGGGGCACCGGCCCGCAGGACCGGGCAGGGACCTGCTGGCGCTGACCCGGGGGGCGGAGGGAGAGCGGGGCGAGTAGTCCCGGGCGACCGCGTCACACCGCCCCGGCGAGGCGGTGCTTTCGCGAGGCGGTGCTTTCGCGAGGCGGTGCTTTCGCGAGGCGGTGCTCCCGCGAGGCGCCGCTTCCCCAAGGCGCCGCCCCCGCAAGGCACCGCCCCCGCAAGGCACCGCCCCGCGTCGCACCACCCCCGCATCACACCCCCCCCGCGTCGCACCGCCCCCCCCGCGGGCTACTGCCCCCGCAGGCCGACGACAAGGTCGCGTGGCAGCCCGTGGGTGTCGTGGAGGTAGTCGAAGTCGTCGTCGCCGAGCGGGCCTTGGAACCGGGGGCGGGCCAGTACCTGCCTGCCGCGTTCCAGGAGTCCGCGGAACCGGCGCTCCTCCTCGCACAGCACGCGGCGCACCTCGTCCGGCCCGACGCCCTGGCGGAAGTGGTCCCGGGTGTGCCGGAACAGCTCGTCCGGCAGGTCCCCGAGGCCGCGTGAGGGGTCGTCGCGCCACAGGGCGGTGAGCAGGCGCCGCACCAGGCGGCGCAGGACGTAGCCGCGGCCGGTGTTGGCGGGCCGCACCCCGTCGCCGATCACCACCATGGCCGAGCGCAAGTGGTCGCAGACCAGGCGCAGTCGGGCCTCGTCCAGCGGCCACAGGGCCGGTACGAGACGGCGCCAGGGGGCGAAGACGTCGCACTCGAACACGGACGTCCTGCCTTGCAGGAGGGAGGCGAGGCGTTCCACGCCGAGGCCGGTGTCGACGTTGCGCTGGGGGAGCGGCACGAGGGAGCCGTCGGCGAGCCTGCGGTGGCGCATCATCACGTGGTTCCACACCTCCACCCAGCGGTCGTCCTGGGTGGGCGTCGACCGCGGCGGGCCTTCCCCGGTCCACAGGAAGAACTCCGAGTCGGGGCCGCACGGCCCCGTCGGTCCGTTGGACCACCAGTTGTCCTCGACGGTGAGCTCGACCGGGACGCCGCGCTCCTGCCACACCTCCAAGGAGGCGGTGTCGAGGCCCACTTGGTCGTCGCCGCCGAAGACCGTGGCGTGCAGCAGGCCCGGATCGATGCCGAAGCCCTCGGTGAGCAGGCCGTATCCCCAATCCAGGCTCTGCGGGCCCTCGTAGTCGCCGAGCGACCAGGTGCCGAGCATCTCGAAGACCGTCAGATGCGTGGGGTCGCCGACCTCCTCCAGGTCCGTCGTGCGCAGACAGCGCTGCACGTTGACCAGGCGGCGGCCGAGGGGATGCGGCCGCCCTTCCAGGTACGGGGTGAGGGGATGCATGCCCGACGTGGTGAACAGGACGGGGTCGCCGGGCGGCGGCAGCAGCGTGGCGCCGGTCGTCCTGCGGTGTCCGCGCTCCTCGAAGTACTCGACGAACGTACGGATGATGTCTTCGGTGTGCATGGCACGGGCTCCTTGGCGTGGACGCGGGAGGCACCGGATGACGGGTCCGCGCGATCACCGGAGTCAGGGCGGGAGCCATGAACCATGCGCCATCGGCGGGCCGTTTCCGGTCGCCGATGGGAAGAAGGAAGAGGTCAGGCGGCGGCAACCGGCGAGCTGGTCGCTCGCGCGGTCGCGGTGGTGCTTGGGCCGGTGACGTTCATGGGGCCGACGATAACGCGGCCGGTCCGTGCGGGGCACGTGAATTTCCGGGCGGATCCCGGAGCGTGCAAACAAAGTGTTCACAACGAACTGTTGACTCCACGCCGTGGGCCGCCCCACGCTGGGCGTATGGCATCGACTCCCGAGCAACCCCACCCCTCCGGGCCCGACGCGTCCGCCGACCCCTTCACGCCCCCGCACCCGGAACAGGCCCGCGCCCACCGGGTCTACGCCTCGCTGATGCGCATCGCCGAGCGGCACGCGGCCGACGAGGAACAGCGCAGGCGCCAGGTCCACCCCGCCGTCCTCGGGCCGCACGAAGCGGTCAGGCTGGTGTCGTTCCTGCTCAGCGGCGCCGCGCAGGCCGTCGAAGGGGAGCAGGAGGTGGACCACGCCGACATCACCGCGGCGCTCACGCTCCTGCCGCTGGCCCGCGGCGAGCTGGACGAGCTGGAGACCGGCCTGCTCCAGATGGCGCGGGGGCGCGGCATGACCTGGCCGGAGATCGCCTTCGGGCTCGGCCTCGGCACCCCGCAGGCCGCGCGCCAGCGGTACGAGCGCCTCGTCTCGCGGACCGGCGCCGACGCGGAGGGGTAGAGGGGTGCGGGGCGGGCACGCCGAGCCCGCCCCGCACCGTCGGCTCGGTTCAGGAAGCGGCGCGGACCAGCGCGGCCATGACGCGCGTGTCCTCGTCCATCTCCGGGTGCCACTGGACGCCCAGCACCCAGGAGGGGCCCGGGAGTTCGATGGCCTCGACGGTGCCGTCCGGTGCGTGTGCGGACGCGACGAGGCCCGTGCCGAGGCGGTCCACCGCCTGGTGGTGGTAGGTCGGCACGGCCGTCTCCTCCGGCGCCACCCCCGCGTACAGCGTGCCCGGCACCGGCTTCACCGGGTGCGTGCCGAAGACGCCGATCTGCTCCACGTGCCCTTCCAGGTGCTGCACCAGCGTCCCGCCGCGCGCCACGTTCAGGAGCTGCATGCCCCGGCAGATGCCGAGCAGTGGCGTCCCCGAGGCCAACGCGGCCTCGATCAGGGCGAGTTCCCACGCGTCCCGCTCCTGCGCGGGCGGCCCGGTGCGCTTCTCGCGCTCGGCGCCGTACCGCGCGGGCTCGATGTCGGGCCCGCCCGCGACGACCACGCCGTCGAGCCGCGCGACGACGTCGGCGGCGTACGCCGGGTCGTCCGGCGGCAGCATCGAGACGAGGCCGCCCGCCGCCTGGACCAGGCGCGGGTACCCGGCGGGCAGCAGGGCCGCGGGCAGTTCCCACACGCCCCAGCTCGCCTTGGACTCCAGATAGGTGCTGACTCCGATCAGCGGCCTGCCGCTCACTGCGTTCTCCCTCTCCGTAGTGATCAGTTGCGTTCCAACTCTGCCTCCGCGGCGGCGAGCGCCGCGAACTCCTCCTCCGGTGCGCGGGCCACCAGATGCTTGCGGCTGTACATCCCGAAGTAGCCGATCGCGACCACGTACACGGCGAGCGCGATGAGCGCAGCGGTCACGTCCACCAGGAACGTCGCGACGAGCGCGGCGCAGGCGAGGACCAGTGCCACCGACGACGTCAGGATGCCGCCGGGCGTGCGGTAGGGCCGCTCCAGGTTCGGCTCGCGGCGGCGCAGCACGATGTGCGAGAGCGACATCAGGGCGTACGAGATGGTGGCGCCGAACACCGCGACGTTCAGCATCCTGGCGCCGTCACCGGTCGCCGCCGCCAGGCCGAAGCCGATCGCGCCGGGGACCAGGAGGCCCAGGTAGGGGGCCTTGCGGCGGCTCGTGAGGGACAGGAAGCGGGGCAGATAGCCCGCGCGGGAGAGCGCGAAGAGCTGGCGCGAGCCCGCGTAGATGAGCGAGAAGAAGGACGCCACGAGGCCCGCGAGACCGGCGTAGTTGACGATGCGGCTGAGCGTCGTCGCCTTGCCGCCCGGCTGCAGCGCCTCCACCAGCGGATTGCCCGCGTCCTGGATCGCGTTGGCGCCGCGCGCGCCGGCCGAGGCGAAGAAGGTGAGGAGCGCGAGCACCACGAGGATCGCCATCGACCAGCGGATGGCGCGCGGCAGCGTACGGGCGGGGTCCTTGGTCTCCTCGGCGGCCAGCGGCACGCCCTCGACGCCGAGGAAGAACCACATGCCGAACGGGAACGCCGCCCAGATGCCCAACAGGCCCATCGGCAGCCAGGAGTTGGCGCCGAACGCGGAGGAGTCGACCGGGATGTCGTTGAGCTGGGAGGCGTCGAAGTCCATGAAGGCGCCGACCGCGAAGACGAGCAGTGCCGCGACCGCGATGCCGGTGACGACGAAGCTGAAGCGCAGCGCCTCGCCGACGCCCCACAGGTGGATGCCGATGAAGACGATGAAGCAGGCGAGATAGACGGGCCAGCCCGAGGTCAGGCCGAACAGGCCGAGCGATTCGACGTAGTCGCCGATGAAGATGGAGATGGCCGCGGGGGCGAGGACGTACTCGATGAGGATGGCCGTGCCGGTGAGGAAGCCGCCCCACGGGCCGAGCGCACGGCGCGCGAAGCCGTAGCCGCCGCCCGCGGTCGGCAGGACGGACGACAGTTCGGCGAGCGAGAAGACCATGCACGCGTACATCACGCCCATGAGGCCCATCGCGATGGCGAGACCGCCGAAGCCGCCCTCCGCGAGGCCGAAGTTCCAGCCCGAGTAGTCGCCGGAGACGACATAGGCGACACCGAGTCCGGTGAGCAGGAGCCAGCCCGCGCTGCCCCGGCGCAGCGTTCTGCGCTCCAGGTAGTCGTCCGCGGGCTCGGCTGGGCTCGGCTTGGTGGACTCCATCGTCATGGCACGGCTCCTCTGCGGCGGCACTGCGGCGTGGCTGCGGGGTGACTCAATGGATCGGATGCATACCTTTGCCGTGCCGTACGGGAGAAAGCAAGCCCCCTGCGTTACGTGGTGGTTAACCACTGCTCACGTCAGGAACCCCCGCAGCAGCGCCGCCGTCCCCGCGCAGTGCTCCCGCATCATCTCCCGCGCCCCGTCCGCGTCCCCGTCGAGCACGGCCTCGACCAGCGCGGTGTGCTGGCGCTGGGAATGCTCCAGGTTCCGTACCAACAGCGGGATGCAGTCCAGGAGATCGTTGACGGTCGCGCGGACCGCGGCGTACTGCGCGGTGAGCGTCGGGGAGCCGCACAGCTCGGCGAGCGTGAGGTGCAGGAGGGTGTCCAGACGGCGGTACTCCGCAAGGGGCGCGTCATGGGTCTGCGCGAGCGCCGTGCGCAGCCGGTCCGCCTGCTCATCGGTGAGCCCGTGCGCCGCGCACAGCCCGGCCGCGCCTACCTCGAGGACCTCGCGGAAGCGCAGCGCGTCCTCGACGTCGACGTCCTTGATGCGGCGGCGCAGCTCGTCCTCGCCGGGCGCCTCGGGGCGCGGGCGCACGAACGTGCCGCCGTACCGGCCGCGCCGCGACTCGACGAGGCCCTGGTCCTGGAGGACCTTGAGGACCTCGCGCAGCGTGACCCGGCTGATGCCGAGGCGGTCCGCCAACTCCCGTTCCGACGGCAGGCGTTCGCCGCCGGGCACCAGGCCGAGGCGGACGACCTGGAGGATCTGCTCCAGGGCCTCCTCGAAGCCGTTGCCCGCCCGCACCGGACGCAGCACCGGTGTGAGGCGGTCGTCGTCCGTGGTGCCCTCTTCCGTGTGCGACATGCCCGTACCCCCTTCCCAAGCAATGGTTCTCGGCAATACCTTATGGCTCCCGGCTGACCCAAGGAGGCTTTTCCCGTGGCAGACCGCACACCCCCGCTCGCCGTCGAGGAGCTGAAGGCCCTCGTCGCGAGCGGCGAGATCGACACTGTCGTCCTGGCCTTCCCCGATATGCAAGGGCGGCTCCAGGGCAAGCGGTTCGCCGCCCGCTTCTTCCTCGACGAGGTCCTCGAACACGGCACGGAGGGCTGCAACTACCTCCTCGCCGTCGACACCGAGATGAACACCGTCGACGGATACGCGATGTCCTCCTGGGACCGCGGCTACGGCGACTTCGCCATGCACGCCGACCTCTCCACCCTGCGCCGGGTCCCCTGGAACGAGGGCACCGCGATGCTCATCGCGGACCTCGCCTGGAACGACTCCTCGCCCGTGGTGGCCGCGCCCCGGCAGATCCTGCGCCGCCAGCTCGACCGCCTCGCGGAACTCGGCTACACCGCGCACGTCGGCACGGAGCTCGAATTCATCGTCTTCAAGGACACCTACGAACAGGCCTGGGACGCCGGGTACAAGGACCTCACCCCGGCCAATCAGTACAACATCGACTACTCCGTCCTCGGGACCGGCCGCATCGAGCCCCTGCTGCGCCGCATCCGCAACGACATGGCGGCCGCCGGGCTCGTCGTCGAGTCGGCCAAGGGCGAGTGCAACCCGGGCCAGCACGAGATCGTGTTCCGCTACGACGAGGCGCTCGTCACCTGCGACCAGCACGCCATCTACAAGACCGGCGCCAAGGAGATCGCCTCCCAGGAAGGCGTCTCGCTCACCTTCATGGCGAAGTTCAACGAGCGCGAGGGCAACTCCTGTCACATCCACCTCTCGCTCCAGGACGCCGACGGCAACAACGCCATGGCCGGTTCCGCGGCCGACCCGGGAGGGATGTCGCCCGTCATGCGGCACTTCCTCGCGGGCCAGCTCGCCGCGCTGCGCGACTTCTCGCTCCTCTACGCGCCCAACATCAACTCCTACAAGCGGTTCCAGCCGGGCTCCTTCGCGCCGACCGCCGCCGCCTGGGGCTACGACAACCGCACCTGCGCGCTGCGCGTCGTCGGCCACGGCCGCTCGATGCGCTTCGAGAACCGCCTCCCGGGCGGCGACGTGAACCCGCACCTCGCGGTCGCGGGCCTGATCGCCGCGGGCCTGCACGGCATGGAGCAGAAGCTCGAACTGCCCGAGGAGTGCACCGGAAACGCCTACACCGGCGACTACGAACACGTCCCCACCACCCTGCGCGAGGCCGCCGAGCTCTGGGAGAACAGCCCCGTCGCCAAGGCCGCCTTCGGCGACGAGGTGGTCGCGCACTACCGCAACATGGCGCGGGTCGAGCTGGACGCCTTCGACTCCGCGGTGACCGACTGGGAGCTCCGCCGCTCCTTCGAACGCATGTGAGGCCCAATTTGTCGTACGAGCACGTGCACGAGCACCAGGTACTGAACCCGGCGACGGAAGAGGTCGTCGCGACCGTCCCCGCCGCCACCGTCCAGGACGTCGATGCGGCCGTCGCCCGCGCCGCGCGGGCGCAGGCGACATGGGCCGCCGCGGCCCCCGCCGACCGCGCCCGGCTCCTTCGCCGCTTCGCCGCCCAGGTCGACGAACACCTCGAAGAACTCGCCCAGTTGGAGGTGCGCGAGGCCGGTCACCTCATCGGCAACGCCCGCTGGGAGGCGGGCAACGCCCGCGATCTGCTCGACTTCGCCGCCGGGGGAGTCGAGCGTCTGAATGGCCGTCAGATCCCGGTGCCCGGCGGCCTGAACGTCACCGTCCTGGAACCCCTCGGCGTCGTCGGCGTCATCGCGCCCTGGAACTTCCCCATGCCGATCGCCGCCTGGGGCACCGCTCCCGCCCTCGCGGCCGGCAACGCGGTGATCCTCAAGCCCGCCGAGACGACCCCGCTCACCGCGCTGCGCCTGGCCGAACTCGCCCTCGCCGCAGGGCTTCCCGAAGGACTCTTCCAGGTCCTGCCCGGCGCGGGCGACGTGGCGGGCAACGCGCTGGTCGAGCACCCCGGCGTCGCCAAGATCGTGTTCACCGGCTCAACGCGCGTCGGCAAACAGATCATGGCCAAGTGCGCCGACCGCGTGAAGCGCCTCACCCTCGAACTCGGCGGCAAGAGCCCGAACATCGTCTTCGCCGACGCCGACGTGGAGGCCGCGGCGCTCGCCACCCCCATGTCGTACCTCGACAACTCCGGGCAGGACTGCTGCGCCCGCACCCGCGTGCTCGTGCAGCGCTCCGTCTACGACCGCTTCATCGAACTCGTGACGCCCGCGATCGAGTCGGTCGTCGTCGGCGACCCGTCCGACGAGAAGACCCAGATGGGCCCGCTGATCTCCAAGGCGCAGCTGGAGCGGGTGCGTTCGTACGTCCCTTCGGGCGCCGGGATCCACGGTTCGGCCCCTGAGGGACCCGGCTTCTGGTTCCCGCCGACGCTCCTCACCGATGCCGCCCCCGATTCGCCGGTGGCCCTCGAAGAGGTCTTCGGCCCGGTCGCCGTCGTCATCCCCTTCGAGGACGAGGCCGACGCGATCCGGCTCGCCAACGCCACCGAGTACGGCCTTTCGGGCTCCATCTGGACGCGCGACGTCGGCAGGGCACTGCGCGTCTCGGGCGCCGTGCGGGCCGGGAACCTCTCCGTCAACTCGCACTCCAGCGTGCGCTATTGGACCCCCTTCGGCGGCTACAAGCAGTCCGGTCTCGGCCGCGAGCTGGGCCCTGACGCCCTGACCGCCTTCACCGAAACCAAGAACGTCTTCATCAGCACGGAACGCACCGACAGCACGGAGGCCTGAGCACCATGACCGACGAAAACATCTGCCGCCGCCTCGTGGGCCGCACCGCCGTCATCACCGGCGCCGGCAGCGGCATCGGCCTCGCCACCGCGCGCCGCCTCGCCTCCGAGGGCGCGAACGTCGTCTGCGGCGACATCGACGAGAACGCGGGCAAGGCCGCCGCCGAGGAGGTCGGCGGGACCTTCGTGAAGGTCGACGTCACCGACGCCGAGCAGGTCGAGGCGCTCTTCAAGACCGCGTACGACACCTACGGCTCCGTCGACATCGCCTTCAACAACGCGGGCATCTCGCCGCCCGACGACGACTCCATCCTGGACACGGGCCTGGAGGCCTGGAAGCGCGTCCAGGACGTCAACCTCACCTCCGTGTACCTGTGCTGCAAGGCCGCCATCCCCTACATGAGGCGCCAGGGCAAGGGCTCGATCATCAACACCGCGTCGTTCGTGGCACGGATGGGCGCGGCGACCTCGCAGATCTCGTACACCGCCTCCAAGGGCGGCGTCCTCGCCATGTCCCGCGAGCTGGGCGTCCAGTTCGCCCGCGAGGGCATCCGCGTCAACGCGCTCTGCCCGGGCCCGGTGAACACCCCGCTCCTCCAGGAACTGTTCGCCAAGGACCCCGAGCGCGCGGCCCGCCGCCTCGTGCACATCCCCGTGGGCCGCTTCGCGGAGGCCGAGGAGATGGCGTCCGCCGTGGCGTTCCTCGCCAGCGACGACTCCTCGTTCGTGAACGCCACCGACTTCCTCGTGGACGGCGGGCTCACCGGCGCGTACGTCACGCCCCTGTAGTTCATCCGCCAGCCACCACCCCGTCAGCCGGGCGTCGCACGACGCCCGGCTGACCTGCGTAAACACGGGAGTGTGTACATGAACCTCAAGCGCCGCTGCGCCGCCGCAGCCGCCGTGCTCGCCGTCGCGGGAACCGGTCTCCTCGGCGTCCAGGCCACCGCCGAAGCCACCCAGCACTCCCGGCCGCAGGCCGCGAAGTGCCCCACGCTGACCGTCTCCGAGGGCTGGTACGGCGACAACAAGGCGCGGCTCCAGCGCATGGTGGACCAGTACGGCCGCTGCGGTGAGGGCGCCCGCAAGGGCGGTGCCAAGCCCGTCGCCACCTTCGACTGGGACAACACCGTCATCAAGAACGACATCGGTGACGCCACCATGTTCTGGCTGCTGCGCCACGGCAGGATACGCACGCCCGAGCGGGGCGACTGGCACACCACGAGCCGCTACCTCACCGACCCGGCGGCCACGTCCCTCGCCGCGGCGTGCCCGGCCACCGGCGCCACCCTGCCCACGCACCGGAACACCGCCTGCGCCGACGAGATCCTCTCCGTCTACGGCGAGGGCACCACGACGTCCGGCAAGGCGGCCTTCGACGGCTTCGACCACCGCCGCATGGAGCCGCAGTACGCCTGGCTCGCCCAGCTCACCCGCGGCTGGTCCACGCACCAGGTCAAGCAGTTCGCGGCCGCCGCCCGCAAGGAGAACCTCGCCGCGCCCGTCGGCACCGAGCAGAAGGTCGGCACCGGCAAGGTCACCGGCTGGGTCCGCTATTACGACCAGCAGCGCGACCTGATCCGTACGCTCAAGAAGGCCGGATTCGACGTGTACGTGGTCTCCGCGTCGCCCGAGCCGATCGCCGAGGTGTGGGGCAGGGGCGTGGGCGTCGACGCGCGGCACACCATCGGCATCCGCAACGTCACCGCGCACGGCAGGAACACCGCGCACCTCAAGGGCTGCGGCACCGTGCGGGACGGCGACGACTCGATGATCACGTACATCGACGGCAAGCGCTGCTGGATCAACCAGGAGATCTTCGGCGTGCGCGGCGCCGCGGCCGAGAAGGTCCAACCGGCCGCGAAGCGCCAGGTGTTCGCGGCGGGCGACTCCGACACGGACGTCTCGTTCCTGCGCGACGCCACCGGCCTGCGCCTCGTCCTGAACCGCAACAAGAACGAACTGATGTGCCGCGCCTACGAGAACGGCGACGGCCGCTGGCTGGTCAACCCCATGTTCATCGGGCCCAAGGGCAAGAAGACCGAGCCGTACCCCTGCGCCACCACCGGCTACACCGAACGGGACGGCAAGGAAGGACCCGTGCGCCGTACGGACGGCTCCGTGATCCCCGATCAGAGGGACACGGTATACGGGACGTCGACGGCATCGTCAGCCTCGTAGGACTGATGTACGGTCCACTCACATGCGTAACAGAAACATTTTGGCGCTGACCCTGGCCACGGCCGCCACCCTCGCGGCGGCCGCGTCCACGGCTCTCCCCGCGGCCGCCGCCACGGCCGCGCAGCCCGCGAACTCCCGCACCGCCGGGGGGCATTGCCCGCAGCTGTCGAAGAAGCTGACCTGGTACGGCGACAACCGCGCCAAGCTCCAGCGGATGATCGACGAGCGCGGCCGCTGCTCCAACCCCCACCTCGGTCACGGCGAGAAGCGCCCGGTCGCCGCCTTCGACTGGGACAACACCATCACCAAGAACGACGTGACCGACGCGACCATCGCCTGGTCCCTGCGGCACGACAAGATCCTGCGCCCCAAGACCTGGAAGTCCACCAGCAAGTGGATGACCGACGAGGCCGACCGCGCGCTCACCAAGGCCTGCGGCACGTCCGTGCCCGTCGGCAAGCCGCTGCCCACCTCCACCAACACCGCCTGCGCCGACGAGATCTTCGAGGTCCGCGAGGACGGCAAGACGATGAGCGGCGCCGCCGCCTTCGCGGGGGAGTGGGACCACCGGCACACCGTCCCGCAGTACGCCTGGGTGCCGCAGCTCTTCGCCGGGCACACCGTCCGCGAACTGGAGACGTACGCCGCGAAGGCCCGCAAGGAGGCCCTCGCCGCGCCCATCGGGTCCACGCAGACCGTCGGCACGCACGAGATCCCCGGGTACGTCCGCTACTACGACCAGCAGCGCGACCTGATCCGCACGCTCAAGAAGGCCGGGTTCGACGTCTACATCGTCTCGGCGGGCTCCGAGCCGGTCGCCGAGGTGTGGGCTGCCGGCAAGGGGGGTGTCGGCATCGACCGCAAGCACACCATCGCCATCCGCTCCGTCCTCGACCGCAAGGGCCGCATCACCACCTGGAACCAGGGCTGCGGCGACGTCCCCGTCAACAAGGGCGAGGCCATCCCCTACATCGACGGCAAGCGCTGCTGGATCAACCAGGAGATCTACGGCGTCAAGGGCAAGTCGGCCTGGGACAAGCAGGACTGGCGCCACCGCATCGCGCTCGGCGGCGGCGACGCCGACACGGACGTGACGTTCGTCGGCGACGCCACCGGCGCGCACCTCGTGCTGAACCGCAACAAGAGCGAGTTCATGTGCCGCGCGTACGACAACGCCGACGGCCGCTGGGTCGTGAACCCGATGTTCATCGAGCCGCTGCCGCAGAAGAGCGGCACCTACCCGTGCTCGACCACCGCGTACAACGAGCACGACGGCAGCAAGGGCCCGGTCCTGCGCGAGGACGGCTCCGTGGTGCCGGACCAGCAGGACTCGGTGTACTGATCGTCGGATGAAGTCCTAGAGTGCCGGGATGAGCATGACGCCGCCGCCCGGCTGGTACCCCGACCCCCACCAGCCCTCCGTCGAGCGCTGGTGGGACGGGACCGCGTGGACCGAGCACCGCAGGACGCCCGAGGTGCCCCAAATGGCCCCGGCGCAGCAGGGGTTCGGGCCCGCCGCCCCGGCCGCGACCACGGTGATGGCCCCGGCCGGGGCGGGCGGCGGCCGGGCCAAGGCCGTCGCGCTGACCGTCGCCGGTGTCGTCCTCGTCGGAGCGATCGTCACCGGCGCCGTCGTCCTCACCGGGGACGACGGCGACCCGCAGGGCGGCCCGCCCGCGCCCACCGAGCCCGTGGCGAGCAGCCCGGAGCCGACGGCGACGAAGACGGCGACCTCGACGGCCGACCCCGACCCCGGCACCCTCGTCGACGACCTCAACGGCATCACGATCCCCGTCCCCGACGGCTGGGAGAAGGACTCCGACTCCCTCGGCGACGGCGCCACCATCCACACCCCCGGCCTGTACGACTGCCCCGGCGACTCCGGCATCTGCCGCCGCGGCACGGTCACCTCCACCACGTCGACCGGCACGAACGAGACGGACCCCAAGGCCCTGGCCCGCGGCGACATCAAGGACGCCGCGGACGCCGCCTACGACAAGAACAAGCTCGACCGGCAGCCGTACGGCGGCATCACGAGTCACCAGAAGGTCAAGGAGGGCCAGGTCGCGGTCGCGGGCCGCACCGGCTACTTCGTGCGCTGGCGCGTCCACACGGAGAAGGGCCCCGGCGGATACGTCCAGTCGCTCGCCTTCGCGTCGAGCGTCGGCTCCGAGTCGATGATCATCGTCCGCTTCGTCGTCGACGCGGCGGACCAGGCGCCGCCGGTCTCCGTCATGGACGAGATCACCAAGGGCATCCGCTCGGTCGACGACAGCGCGACGGGCGGCGGCGTGGGCAACGACGTGGGGGCCACGCCCTGAGGAGCCGCGCGGGTCGGGCACCGCGAGGGTCAGGCCCCGCGCGGGTCACAGGAACGTGTGGCCCTCGCCCCGGTACGTCGGCACGCTCGCCGTCACCGCGTCACCCTCGATCAGCCGCAGGGTGTCGAACCGCTCGCACAGCTCCCCGGCCTTCGCATGCCGGAACCACACCTTGTCGCCGATCAGCAGATCGTCCGCGGGCGGGCCGTGCAACGGCGTCTGCACCTCGCCCGCGCCTTCCTGCGGGTCGTACCGCAGCCCCTCCGGCAGATACGGCACCGGCGAGCGGTCGGGGCCCGCGACACCCGACGCGGGATAGCCGCCGCCGAGCACCGTCACGATCCCCACGCCAGGCCTGCGCACCACCGGCTGCGCGAACAGCGCCGCCGGACGCCCGCTGAACGACGTGTAGTTGTCGAAGAGCCGCGGCACGAAGAGCCCGGACCCCGCGGCGATCTCCGTCACCGCGCGCTCCGCAGCGGTGTGCTGCACACTGCCCGTCCCGCCGCCGTTCACGAACTCCAGATCCGGCGCGACCGCCCGCACCGCGGCGATCGTCCCGGCCCGGCGCGCGGCAAGCTCCTTGCGGGCCGCGGCCTGCATCAGCCGGATCGCCCGCGAACGCGCGGGATGCCCCTCGACCGCGTCGCCGACCCCGGCCACATGGCCTTCGTACGCCATGACGCCCACCAGCCTGAACCCGGGACGCCGGGCGATCGCACGGGCCAGCGCGGCGACCTGGACCGGCGAGTGCAGCGGTGAACGCAGCGCGCCGATCCGCACCTTGCCGCCGAGCACCTTGAACGAGGTGTCCAACTCCAGGCAGACCCGCACCTCTTCGGTGCCGCCGCCCCGCGCCTCGTCGATCAGCCGCAGCTGGGCCGGGTCGTCGACCATCACGGTCACGGCGGCCGCGAGCTTCGGGTCGGCGGCGAGCTCCGCGAAGGAGGCGCGGTCCACCGACGGATAGGCGAGCAGCACGTCGTCGAAGCCGGACCGGGCGAGCCACAGCGACTCCGCGAGCGTGAACGACATGATCCCGGCGAATCCCTCGCGGGCCAGGACCCGTTCGAGCAGGGCCCGGCAGCGCACGGACTTGCTCGCGACCCGGATCGGCTTGCCGCCCGCCCGGCGCACGAGGTCGTCGGCATTGGCGTCGAAGGCGGCCAGGTCGACGATGGCGACAGGGGCGTCGAGGTGTGCGGTGGCCCGGTCGTAACGGGCCCGGTCTGCTGCACGGGCTGTCATGGCCGAAGCTTGCCAGACACGATTACCCGAGGGTAGGGGGATGATCCGGGCAGATCGCCCGGGCCCGTGGACCGGGTTCCCGCACGGCCTGCGTCTGCCCGTAGAGTGACGCGGACGGAGCCTCGCCGGGCCGAGCGTTCCGGCCGGCCGAGCGCGAGGAGACGGGGGAGCATGAGCACGGAGGCGCCTCGCAGCCCCATTCCCCCGCGCCCCACCACGCCGCCGCCCCGGCCGACCGCCCCGCCGGACGCCGCCGACCAGGACCGCGCCCCGGAGCCGCCGCCCGCCCCCTCCGCCCGCTTCCCCGACGTGCCGCCCCCGGTCGACCGCGACTGGATCCTCGGCAGCCCGCGCCCCGCCGCCGACGCCCCCGCCGAGGACGCCGACCAGGCGGCCCGCATAGAGGACCTCCTCGCCCCCTTCGAACAGGCCCGCGCGGAACGCGAAACCCCGCCACCGCCCCCGGCATCGGCCCGCCTGCCCGACACCCCGCCGACGGTCACGGGCGCGGTCCCGGTGGTGCCCGATGCGTCCGGCGTACGCGATGGTGCTGACGCGCGCAACGGGGCCGATGACGATGCGTCCGACGCGGACGAAGTGCCCGGCGCGGGCGGCTTGTCCGGGGTCGACGGGGTGCCCGGCGCGGGCGGCTGGTCCGGCGCGGGTGAGGCGTCCCGTGCGGGTGGCTTGTCCGGGGCGGGTGAGGCGTCCCGTGTGGGTGGCTTGTCCGGGGTCGACGGGGTGGCCGGTGTGGGTGGCTTGTCCGGTGCCGACGAAGTGTCCCGTGCGGGTGGCTTGTCCGGTGCCGACGGGGTGCCCGGTGTGGGTGGCTTGTCCGGTGCCGACGAGGTGCCCCGCGCGGGCGGCTTGTCCGGCGCGGGTGAGGCGTCCCGTGCGGGTGGCTCGTCCGGGGTCGACGAGGCTCCCGGTGTGGGTGGCTTGTCCGGTGCCGACGAGGTGCCCCGTGCAGGCGGCCTGTCCGGTGCGGGTGACGGCTCCGGTGTCACCGTGCCTGCCGCCGGCGAGGTGCCCCGTGCAGGCGGCCTGTCCGGTGCGGGTGACGGCTCCGGTGTCACC